>CBFIBY010000048.1:0-15680 GCA_965660955.1 Crocinitomicaceae bacterium
ATCAGGTTACAGCAGAAAAATAGGTTTCGAAGGAGGTCAAATGCCTTTGCAACGTCGTGTACCTAAGTTTGGTTTTAAAAACATCAACCGCGTCGAATACAAAGCAATTAACTTGGATATCATCCAGTCGTTAGTTGATCGTAAAAGCGTTTCAGAAATCACACCAGAGGTGTTGAAAGAAAATGGACTAGTAGGTAACAATGAGTTAGTGAAAATCTTAGGTAGAGGTGAACTTAAAGCAAAAATTAGCGTAACAGCTCATAAGTTTTCTCAATCGGCAAAATCGTCAATTGAGTCAGCTGGTGGGAATTGTTCAGAAATCTAATTACCTTTGCAAACATTTTTTTAGCGAATGAAACGTTTTATACAGAATATCAAGAACATTTGGAAAGTAGAAGAACTTAGGAAGCGTATTATATACACCCTAGGTCTTATTCTAGTTTACCGAATTGGTTCATTTATTATTTTACCAGGTGTGAATTACGCAGCCTTGGAGCAAGCGCAAGCAGCGGGAGAGCAAAATACGCTCGAAACGTTACTATCGTTGTTCTCAGGAGGTGGATTTACCAATGCGTCAATTATGGCCCTTGGTATCATGCCGTATATCTCTGCATCGATTATCATGCAGTTATTGGGTATGGCGGTTCCAGCTGTTCAGAAAATGCAAAACGAAGGTGAGTCTGGAAGAAAACAGATCAATAATTACACCCGAATTTTAACGATTCTTATCTGTGCGTTGCAAGCACCAGGTTACTTAGCACTTTACGTTTCAAGTAAGGGCGCATTGCCTGTTGATGCCACTACCTTCTGGTGGGCGCAAACGATAATTGTACTCGTAGCAGGAGCTATGTTTGCCGTTTGGTTAGGAGAGCGTATTACAGATAATGGAGTAGGAAATGGTATCTCTTTGTTAATCACAGTAGGTATCCTTTCTCGTTTACCAGGAGCATTTACAGCTGAATTCGGTTTGGCTTGGTCTTCAGGAAACATGATCAAAATCCTTATTGAAATCGTAGCGTTCTTTGTTGTTGTTTTGGCAACTGTGCTTATCGTTCAAGGGGTGAGGAAAGTTCCACTCAATACAGCAAAGAAAGTAGTTGGTTCTCGTTCAGCTGAAGATGCTGGTGCAAGAAACTACCTTCCCATTAAGGTAAATGCAAGTGGTGTAATGCCAATCATCTTCGCACAAGCGATTATGACAATTCCAGTAATGATGTTTGCAGGTAACCCGGGCGAAGGAAATTGGATTCAAGCGACTTTAGGTGATATTTACGGATTCTCGTATAACCTATTGTTGGCGATACTAATTATTGTCTTCACGTATTTCTATACAGCGATTATGATTAACCCGCGAAAGATTGCCGATGACTTGAAAAAGTCAGGTGGATTTATTGCAGGTGTTCGACCAGGTGAAGAAACAGCGGAGTATATCGATACCTTGGTATCACGAATTACCTTCCCTGGATCTTTATTCTTGGCAATCATCGCTATCCTTCCTGCCATCGCAAAATTGGCTGGAGTGAATGACGCATTTGCGATGTTCTTCGGTGGAACTTCACTACTGATTATGGTAGGAGTTGTATTGGATACATTACAGCAAATTGAGTCGTACTTATTGAATCGTCACATGGACGGTTTGATGGAAGGAACGAAAATTAGAGGAAGAAGAACACAAGGCGAATTATCAGGATTTTAGAATATGGCAAAACAAGCATCAATAGAACAAGATGGCGTAATCATCGAAGCCCTTTCAAACGCAATGTTCCGCGTTGAATTGGAAAATGGTCACGTGATTACAGCACACATCTCCGGAAAAATGAGAATGTTTTATATTAAAATTCTTCCTGGTGATAAAGTAAAAGTTGAAATGTCTCCTTACGATTTGACGAAAGGAAGAATATCATTTAGATACAAATAGGTTAAGTCCTAAAACAATAAAGAAAATGAAAGTAAGAGCTTCAGTAAAGAAAAGATCTGCAGATTGCAAGATCGTGAAAAGAAAAGGGCGGGTTTATGTAATCAACAAAAAGAACCCGAAGTTAAAACAAAGACAAGGGTAAACGTAGAAGATTATGGCACGTATAGCAGGAATAGACTTACCAAAGAACAAAAGAGGCGTTATCGGTTTGACGTATATCTACGGAATCGGACGCAGCAGAGCGAAACAAATTTTGGAAACGAACAAAATTGATATCAATATCAAAGTTCAGGACTGGGATGATGATCAATTGAATTTGATCCGTACTTCTTTGAATGAAATCAAAGTAGAAGGTGCGTTGCGTTCTGAGGTTCAATTGAACATCAAGCGACTGATGGATATTGGATGTAACCGAGGAATCCGTCACAGAGCTGGATTGCCTTTGAGAGGTCAAAGAACAAAAAACAATTCTCGTACGAGAAAAGGAAGAAGAAAAACAGTTGCTAACAAGAAAAAAGTTAGCTAAAAAATAAAGTAATGGCAAAAGCGAATACAAAAAAGAAGAAGAATGTCAAAGTAGACGCGGTGGGTGAAGCGCATATTCAAGCTACCTTCAACAACGTAATCATCTCTTTGACAAACACTAGCGGTCAAGTAATTTCTTGGTCAAGCGCTGGTAAAAAAGGCTTCCGCGGTTCTAAAAAGAACACGCCTTACGCTGCTCAAATTGCAGCTGAGGATGCAGCGAAAGAAGCACATGACTTCGGATTACGTCGAGTGAAAGTTTATGTCAAAGGACCTGGAGCAGGACGTGAGTCTGCCATCCGTTCTTTACACAATGCAGGAATCGAAGTGACAGAGATCATCGATGTTACACCGATGCCGCACAACGGATGTCGTCCACCGAAGAAAAGAAGAGTTTAATAAATTTAATTAACAACAAGAGATTCACGCTCGTCGAAGGAGAAGCCTTAATTCACGAGTACTCTTAATAAACAAATAAGATGGCAAGATATATTGGTCCTAAATCAAAAATCGCACGTCGTTTCAGAGAACCTATCTTTGGACCTGACAAAGCGTTAGACAAAAAAGCCTACGGTCCTGGACAACATGGTCCTAACAAGAGACGTGGAGGTAAGCAATCTGAATACGCAATTCAGTTGGCTGAAAAACAAAAAGCAAAATACACATACGGTATTTTAGAGCGTCAGTTCTCAAACATGTTTAAAGCGGCTTCAGCTGCTAAAGGAATTACAGGTGAAAACTTGTTGGTTCTTTGTGAAACACGCTTGGACAATACAGTATTCCGTTTAGGTATTGCACCAACAAGAAACGGAGCGCGTCAGTTGGTTTCTCACAAACACATCACTGTGAATGGAGAAATCGTAAACATTCCTTCTTACGAAGTAAAAATAGGTGATGTAATTGGTGTTCGTGAAAAGTCGAAGTCTTTGGAAGCAATTTCTGAATCTTTAGCTGCAAATAGCAAAACATACGATTGGTTGGATTGGAACAATTCAGATATGTCTGGAAAGTACCTAGCACTTCCTCAAAGAGAAATGATCCCTGAAAGTATCAAGGAGCAGTTGATCGTCGAATTATACTCTAAATAATTAAAACAAAGCATTAACATGGCAATTTTAGATTTCCAAAAGCCTGACAAGGTAATAATGATTCAGTCCGATGAGCATCACGGACAATTCGAATTCCGTCCTTTGGAGCCTGGATACGGTATCACAGTTGGTAATGCATTGAGACGTATCTTGCTTTCTTCACTTGAAGGATTTGCAATCGCTTCTATCCGCATCGAAGGTGTAGACCATGAGTTTACAACAATCAAAGGTGTAGTAGAAGATGTAACAGAAATTGTTTTGAACTTGAAGCAAGTTCGTTTCAAACAACAAATCGAAGGAACTGATTCAGAAACTGTAATGGTATCTGTTTCTGGTCAAGACAAATTGACGGCTGGAGACTTAGGTAAATTTACCTCTGCATTCCAAGTATTGAATTCTGATTTGGTGATTTGCAACATGGAGTCATCTGTAAAGATTGATATGGAATTGACGATCATCAAAGGTCGTGGATACGCTCCAGCTGAAGAGAACAAAACAGGAAATGCACCATTCGGAACAGTATTTATTGATTCAATTTTTACACCAATCAAAAACGTAAAATTTGCAATTGAAAACTTCCGTGTAGAGCAAAAAACAGATTACGAAAAATTAGTTCTAGATATTCAGACAGATGGTTCTATCCATCCGAAAGAAGCGTTGAAAGAAGCAGCGAAAATCTTGATCCACCACTTCATGTTATTCTCTGATGAGCGTATCACATTGGATAGCGAAGTGAAAGCGGATACAGAAGAATTCGATGAGACTTCATTGCACATGCGTCAGTTGTTGAAAACAAAATTAGTAGATATGGATCTTTCCGTACGTGCTTTGAATTGTTTGAAAGCAGCAGATGTTGAAACATTAGGCGATTTGGTTTCCTACAACAAAAACGATTTGTTGAAATTCAGAAACTTTGGTAAGAAGTCATTGACTGAGTTGGAAGACTTAGTAGACAACAAAGGATTGAACTTCGGTATGAACGTTGCCAAATACAAATTAGACAAAGACTAGAACGTACAATATCTTATTATAATGAGACACGGAAGAAAAGTAAATCACTTAAGTAGAAAGACGGCGCACAGAAAAGCGATGCTTTCTAATATGGCGAACTCACTTTTATTGCACAAGCGTATCACTACAACTGTAGCGAAAGCAAAGGCATTGAGAGTTTATGTTGAGCCTATATTGACAAAATCAAAAACAGATTCTACACACTCACGTAGAATGGTGTTTAGCGAATTGCAGGACAAAGAGATGGTAACTGAATTGTTCAGAGACATCGCGCCGAAAATTGCTAACCGTAACGGTGGGTACACACGTATCATCCGTTTGGGATACCGTTTAGGAGATAACGCAGAAATGTGTATGATCGAATTGGTTGACTTCAACGAACTATACTCTAATGACGGAGCGAAGAAAACTACGCGTCGTTCAAGAAGAGGTGGCGGTGGAGCTAAGAAAGCGACTGAAGGAGCTACGACAGAAGCAGCGGAAGGAACAGATGCTCCAGACGAGTCTGCCGAGGCAGAAGCTACAGTTGAAGCTACAGAAGCAGCTGAGGTAGTTGAAGAAGCGACGGAAGTTGTTGAAGAAGCTGCACCAGAGGTAGTTGAAGAGCCAGCGGCAGAAGTTGTTGAGGAAGCAGCACCAGTTGTAGAAGAAGCAAAAGAAGAAGTTGTTGCAAAAGCTGAAGCTCCTAAGAAAGAAGCGAAAGCAAAAGCAGATGACTTAACGAAAATTGAAGGGGTTGGACCAAAGATTGCTGAAACATTAGCAGCAGCAGGTTTAGCAACATTCGCTGACGTTGCCGCTTCGACTCCAGAGAAGATTGCTGAAATCATCGAAGGTGTTCGTGGAAATCACGTACCAGACACATGGCCAAAGCAAGCTGGAATGGCTGCTGAAGGTAAGTGGGACGAATTGAAAAAATGGCAAGATGAAATGGACGGTGGGAAACCAGCGTAAATTTTAACTTATCCAAAATATAGAAAAGGCATTCCGGTTGGGATGCCTTTTTTTGTGGGGTGAAGTTTTTGTTTTCGGGGATGTTAATTGAATTGTGTAACGTGAAACAGCCGCTTTTGATGGGGAGAATAGTATTTTGTGTTACATTTATGGGGAACATCACTACGATGAGCAAAGAACCACCGTGCACCAACACCGAGAAAACCCCAATTAATTATTCCTTAAATGAATGATCAAAAATTAGAAGAGTTAATTCACGACCTCGAATCACTTAACGACGAAGGAAACGCGTATTTTGGAATTCAACAATATGGCGGTGGTCCAGATGAAAGTTTCGTTCAAGGAAATAGAGAAGGACTCATACGATTTGCAAAGGAACTGTTAAAGGCTTCCACTAAAACTGAGGAAATAGATGGAAAAATTATCTATTTAATAGATGACGAAAATGAGTGGATAGATGACATGTCTGAAGTGGGTATAGATTACATTGAGAAAGTCGACGTTTCAGGTGATTTCTTAGAAAATAGTCCTTCGACCAATAGAGATGGCATGACGGGTATTGGCTGTATTATTGCATTTGTACTAATTATTATGTTGGTGATTATCGGAGTCGTGACCGTTTTCTCCTGGCTTTGAAAAGGATGCGCAAGTTAGCGCGAGCGTCACGCACATGTGGTTCAAAAAAACACCTGATCTCAACTAAGAAACCAGGTGCTCTATTCAATTCTATTTCGTCTTAATTCTTAATGATTCTTTTCGTTGTACGAATTCCTTCTGTTTGAACGGTTACAAAGTATACGCCTCGTTCAAACTGTGTCAAATCAAGTGTTGCTTCTTTGTTCAAGAACGTTTCAGCAGAAATGACTTGTACAATTTTTCCAACTTGGTTGGTGATGACAATCGTAGCGTCTGACCCTAAGTCATTTGAAACCGCCAATTTAGCCGTTCCTGTTGTTGGGTTGGGGTAGATACTGAATTGAACTTGGTCCGTTTCCCCTATAGACAAATCGCTCGTTACGTTAATGTTGTCAATGAACGTTCCGTTTGCGTAACCCGTAATATTGATGAAACGGAAAGAAACATTTTGACCTAAATAGCTAGAGATATCAACCACTTCATTTCTCCATTGACTAGATGCTGATGGTGTCCAGTTACTAGTGGTATTTGGTGCGGTAGCCAAAGTAGCTCCACCTTTTGCGTAAATGGTTGTCCAAGTCGCGCCACAATCTCCAGAGATTTGAACTGCTAAACTGTCCATGAAGGTATTACTATATTGTCTTTTCGCTACATCAAATATCAATGTCGCCATTCCACCTGCAATTGTGAATATTTCCGTTTCGAAATAATCCTCTTCTCCGGCGGCATTGTAACTGTAGTTATTCATGTAAGCTGCTTCAGTTCCAGTTCCAAGAACACCCGTTACAGAAGCTTCTTCCCAAGTGTCATCGTTGTCTGGATTATTGATTGACCATCCATTCGGCATGAATCCAGCTGATTCAAAATCCTCAACAAATGGTGTCGCTGTTGCCGTTGCTTGCGCATAGAAATTCAACACCTGTGTATTGTTCGTTGGGTTTCCGTCACCGCTTAGCGTTACTGAGCATGTCAACGTGAAGTTACCAGTTCCCGGCAATACCAACGGTGTTGTGAAAGTGTAATTTACTTGCTGACCCGCGTTTATTGTTCCTGTATACGTTTCATTTACAGCTGCTTGTCCGCTCAATTGATACGTCACAGTGAAATTTGAAATAGGTGAAGTACCTGCATTTACAATTGTGATTGCTGGGAATCCACCTGATGCATTACAAATAGTAGAGAATTCTCCACCTGAATTATTGATACTAATTAATTCTACATCCGTTGGGAAGGCACAATTCAATAATCCGCCTCCGTAATAACTAGCAATGGTTCTTCTACTTTCCCATCCCGATGTTGCATTCTTCGCAACCACCGCGTACCAAATTGGTGTATTTGGATTTGTTATGGTATGTACATAGGAAGTTGTAGTTGAATTTCCGATAATTTCCATGTATTGGGCACCTAAGGCATACACATCATAACTATCTGCATTCGTAACTGCATTCCATGAAAATGTCATTGTCGTTGGACAAACTTGTGTAACTGATTGGCCTGTTACCAATGGAGCGATAGAAAAGGTCGAGTCACTTACATCCGATACACCTCCTCTTGTTACTCTGAAAAGTGCCGTACCTGAAACATTGTTTGGTACAGTCCATTGATACGTGCGTGTCGTTGAAGTGACCGTTGTTATCGTATTCCATGTTCCGCCATTGTTTGCACTATATTCTAATGTGAATGTACCATTAGATTCCGGCGCATCCCAATGAACAGATTCTTGCTCACCAGGAACAAAATGTTCACCTCTATTTGGATACGTAACCGTGATTTCATCCGAAATGATTTCATAGACAACAAAGTAATTCTGTGGTCCCATTGGAACAGCAAATCCACTTACATCGATTGTATAACTTCCAGATGCTGGATTATTGATAACCACTTGCTCCATATTGTTCAAGTGATCTGCACCGTTCGTAGCGGGCAAATCTAAGGTTGTTGAATTCGGAGCTGGATTAAGAATCCATGGCAAATGCGTACCTGAACCTGGGTCAGTTACCACCAAATCCAAATCATTTATCAGTGCTGTTGATGCTCCGTTTGTGGCTGCAGGGTCCATCCAGTATAACATGAAACGAACTTGTTGGGTTCCAGCCGGAACACTAATTGAATGGCTATTTGAATTACCTTGTGTAACCGAGCTAGTCAAATGACGCCCATCTTCAATCAGCAATCCAGCGCGCAATCCATTTACAATTCCCCATCCAAACTTATAATCAGGACCTTCATTACCTGCGTCGTTTGTTGTGTTCAATAAAGTGGCTTTAATTAATGCTGAAGAAGGCAAAGCTCCGCCGTTTTCTTCCATGTAGGCTTGATAAAGTTGAGCCGATACTCCAGCAATTCCTGGCGCTGCTCCTGATGTTCCACCGAAACTCAAGTATCCGTTATTCGGTGCAGTAGACATCTGATTTTGTCCATTTGCTGCAATATCCGGTTTGATTCTTCCATCATATGCTGGGCCGCGACTACTGGAATTTAAGAGACTTCCATCAAAATACATATTGGCCGTTGCAATTACGTTTTTTCCTTGCTTATGTCCACCGGTAATATTTCCCCAGCCCGAACCGGCTCCGTATCCACAATTGGAAGTTCCTGAATTCCCTGCTGAAAATACGTGAAGAACAGTTGGATTGTTGAATATCTGATTGTCCGCATTCACAGCTGTTGAAGTATATCCTCCATTGCAACCATTTCCGTAGGATGAATTCGTAATTTGAACAGTACCGTTGTTTATCCGTGTTGTTGTCGCTGCATCCAAAAAGCTAGAAGCATAATTGGAAACATATAGATCGGAACCAGCCGCCATTCCGCGCATATCCGGGTCTAGGTTTCCCGCTCCTGTTAAAATTCCAGCTACACCATCCCCGTGGGTTCCTGTAGCATCTGTAGTTGACGAGTTATCAATTCGTCCTTCAAAATCAATATGTGGTCCAACAATACCATCGTCTCTGACCAAGACACCGATATTTTCACCTGTATAGTTTCTTCCTGTTGAAGTCTGCGTATCCAAACCGTTTGCACGATGGAGACTTCTTCCACGGGTATCTTCTTTTTTTGAAGGAGGAGTAATTTCTTCCACCCATCGTACAAAACCGAATTCTGCTAATGTTTCAATTTTATGTATAGGTAAAGAGATTTCAAGCACTTGATGCCCTCTGTAATGATGTAAAATCTGAATGTCTTTGGATTGCAATGTGCTAATTACTTCGTCCATCGATATATTATCGAAAGCCACAAGGATAAGTTTCGCATTATTCCCATCGATCGCCCATGAATTAATATCTCCGTTTGTTAAATTGGATTCAATGATCATTTGTTTTGTCAAAGGAACTAAGCCACGCGCACCATTTTCAATAAGTACATTTTTCGAAATGCTCGGTGTTAACTTTACCAAATACGTTCGGTTTCCAATGTAATTGATGAATTCAACGCCTGCTAGTTTTATCGCATCTTGTTGTTCCTGTTTTAGCAATGTAGAAAATTGCACCCAAGCATATAAATTATCACCATAAAAACTAGTGATGTTGGATTTGTTGAGCTCAACACTCGTGATGTTCGCTGGAATTTCAATTTTCTGATTTTGAAAATCAATAGAGTAGTCGTTTTGACCAATCACATTCATTTGAGAAACCAAGAGCAAGCTGAAGGTCAAACCAATTGAACGCAAAAAATTCATGGTAGAAAATTTCATATGTCGTTGTTTAGTTAAAATGTATTTATTGTTAAAGTAAGAGCCTCTAAATTACGACTTTTATAATTGAATAATTAAAAAAAAACGATATTATCCCATGAAACTTGGAATCCAGAGCCAAGAAATAATCTGAAGGAATTAAACACCTTGTTGATTAACTTGGAATCCTGTTCAGAAGTTATGAAAATCTTTTATCGAAGAACCCAAGTAGAATTGTAATTTTGTGTCAAATTTGAATTATGGAAGAAAAGAATTCTGCTGTTCTGTTATTGGAAGATGGAACTGTTTTTCATGGTGTAGCGACAGGGAAAATAGGAACGACAACTGGAGAAATTGCATTCAACACTGGAATGACAGGTTATCAAGAAGTATTTACGGATCCTTCTTACCTCGGTCAAATTTTAATTATGAATACGGCCCACATTGGAAATTACGGTGTTCATAATGAAGAGATTGAATCCGATGGAATCAAAATTTCTGGATTAGTCACGAAAAAATTCTCTGACGGTTTTTCTCGACCTTCTGCTTCAGGCTCATTAGACGATTATATGAAAACCAACGAAACGGTAGGTATTTCAGATGTTGATACACGTTCATTGGTCAGGCATATCAGAAGTAAGGGAGCGATGAATGCAATCATAAGTTCAGAAAACCTAGACATTGATAATCTAAAAGCTCAATTAGAAAAAGTTCCTTCCATGGAAGGTCTGGAGTTATCCTCTCGAGTAAGTACAAAAGAACCTTTCGAAGTAAAACCAGATAATACTGCATATAAGGTATCTCTTCTTGATTTAGGTGTGAAGAAAAATATTGTTCGTTGTTTGGTTGAACGCGGGTGTCACGTCAAAGTGTTTCCTCACAATGCGTCGAAAGCGGATCTAGACAGTTTTCAGCCAGATGGATATATGTTATCCAACGGACCTGGAGATCCATCGGCAATGCCTGAGGAAATTAATTTGGTCAAAGAATTGGTTGCTGATGGTAAACCTGTTTTCGGAATTTGTTTGGGACATCAAATGCTCGGTTTGTCACAAGGATTGAAAACGGAAAAGATGTTCAATGGGCACAGAGGAATTAACCACCCCGTGAAAAACCTTTTGACAGGAAAAGGAGAAATCACTTCTCAAAATCATGGTTTCGTTATAGAAAGAACAAGTGCAGAGGCGCACGGTGAATTAGAAATCACACACGAGCATCTGAATGATAATACCGTGGCAGGTATCGGCTTTAAAAATCGCCCTGTATTTTCGGTGCAATACCATCCAGAAGCATCTGCTGGGCCGCACGACTCTCGATATTTATTCGATCAATTCATTGATAATTTGAAAAAAGCAAAAGCATGAGTTACATCTCAAAAATTATTGGAAGACAAATTTTAGATTCCCGCGGAAACCCTACCGTAGAGGTAGATGTGATTACTATTAATGGGGTACTTGGAAGAGCGGCGGTTCCTTCTGGCGCATCAACTGGTATCCATGAAGCGGTCGAGTTAAGAGATGGAGACGCAAAAGTATACCTTGGTAAAGGTGTATTGAACGCGGTACACAATGTGAATACGGTTATCAACGATGCATTGAATGGTATGGATATTTTCAGTCAAAAGAAAATTGACGCTGTTTTAATTGCATTGGACGGAACGGACAATAAATCAAAGTTAGGAGCAAATGCCATACTTGGTGTTTCATTAGCAGTTGCAAAAGCCGCTGCGCAAGAAGCAGATTTAAATTTATTTCAATATGTCGGTGGAGTTGGCGCGAATACACTTCCAGTCCCCATGATGAATATTCTGAATGGTGGTTCACATGCTGATAATTTAATCGACATCCAGGAATTCATGGTCATGCCATTCGGAGCAAAATCGTTTTCGGAAGGTTTGAGATGGGGCACAGAAATCTTTCATCATCTAAAGAATGTATTGAAATCAAAAGGAATGTCAACGAACGTAGGCGATGAAGGTGGATTTGCACCCAGTCTAGGTTCCAATGAAGAAGCCATTCAAGTCGTACTTGAGGCCATCGAAAAAGCTGGATTCAAACCGGGTGAAGATGTGCATATTGCTTTGGATGCGGCTTCATCTGAATTCTTCGATGACGATAAAAATGAGTATGTGTTTGAATCTACTGGCGATCGAATGTCACCTTCGCAAATGGTAGATTTCTGGAAAGATTGGTCCAATAAATATCCAATTGTTTCTATCGAAGATGGTCTTGCAGAAGATGATTGGAGTGGTTGGAAAGAATTGACCGAAAAAATTGGAGATAAAGTTCAATTGGTCGGAGATGATTTATTCGTAACGAATACGAAACGTTTACAGAAAGGAATAAATGAAGGGATTGCGAATTCAATTCTTGTCAAAGTAAATCAAATTGGAAGCTTATCGGAGACAATCGATTCAGTTCAATTGGCTACACGAAATAGCTACACAAGTGTCATGAGTCACCGAAGTGGTGAAACGGAAGATTCGACCATTGCAGATTTGGCTGTTGCTTTAAATACAGGGCAAATCAAGACAGGTTCGGCGTCCCGAAGTGATCGAATGGCGAAATACAATCAACTATTGAGAATAGAGCAAGAATTGGGAGATGACGCATATTACCCAGGTAAGAATTTTAAGTTTTTGTAAATCCATTGGAGTGATTTAAAAATAATATAACGAAATGGGGCTCGTCCCCATTTTTTTTTGCGTTTATTTTTCAATATTTTTGACAATTCAGACAACCCTCCCTTACAACCTCCGTCTTTATAAAAAATTGAGACTATGAAATTATCCTTGCAGGGAGTAATGCGCGGTAAAATCGCGTTGATGAAAAAACTCCCCATCGCATTATTAAGCATCTTCGGGCTATTTGCCGTAAATATGGTAAATGCTCAAACCTCCGTCACGTTTAATTATACAGGTGCGGTTCAATACTACACAGTACCTCCATGTGTTACCCAAATTGTTGTAACAGCTGCAGGTGCTCAAGGTGGCGGACCAACTGGAAATTCTGCCGGTGGTAAAGGTTGTATCATGACAGGAACAATCAACGTTACACCAGGCGATATACTTGAAATTTATGTCGGTGGTGAAGGTCAGCAAATTAATGGCGGCTGGAATGGCGGTGGTATGGGACACGGCTTGAATGCGGCAAATGCAAATAATTTAGTTTCTTGGGGAGGAGGCGGAGCTTCTGACGTAAGAATTGCACCCTATGGGTTAGCGCAACGCATGGTCGTTGGCGGTGGTGGTGGCGGTACTGCAGCACAAAGTGGACAATATAACATACCTGGCGGAGACGGTGGATGTGTAAATGGTTTTGTTGGAGGTGGATCACCTTTCACCGGAACAGGTGGTGGCGGAGGAACTCAAACAGCCCCAGGTGCTGGTGGACCTCCTTGGGGGCCTGCTACATGGGGTTTTGCAGGAATCGGTCCTGTTGGTGGTACTGGAGCATTATTTTATAATAACATTTCCGGAACAGCTGGTGGCGGTGGCGGTGGCGGCTACTTCGGCGGCGGCGGCGGCGGTGCTGATGGATGCTGTCCTTCCGCTAATGGCGGTGCTGGTGGTGGCGGTGGTTCAAGCTACGCTGCTAATCAAACTGCTTGTGTACAAGGTGCATTAGCCAATACAGGTGACGGATATGTAATTATCCAGACAGGAAATGGTGTTGCTGCATCAAATACAGGACCTTATTGTGAAGGTGCAACCATTCAGTTAAACGCAACTCCTGCCTTAAGTTATGCATGGACAGGTCCAAATGGCTTTACTTCTCCACTTCAAAACCCATCGATACCAAATAGTACAATTGCAGATTCTGGATGGTACTATTTAGCAGCTACGGTTCAAGGTGGATGTATAATAACTGATTCTACACTTGTTGTTGTCATACCTGCAATCGTTCCTACTGCTGGAATTGATGATACAGTATGTTTTGGAAGTGCCTTTCCTTTGAACGGTACAACCACGGTAGCTTCGGATCCTTTCTCTTGGACGTATTATGCACCAACTGTTACTCCAGCTCCTGGTGTAGCTTTTGCTCCAGCGTCAAATATTCACAATCCATTTGTAACGGTTACCTCTCCGGGGCTTTATAACTTTATAATAACGGAAGTTAATCCAGTATGCGGAATAGTTCGAGATACGGTAGAAATTTTTGTGAAACAAATGGATATTCAAACCATGTTTACGGACCCACTTTGTGGTGGTTCAGCCGACGGTACAATAACAGCTACCGGAACGGATGCCGTAGAGTATAGTTATGACAATGGCGTGACGTGGTCAACAACTCCTGGAACAGGCTTTACAGCGGGTATCTACGATGTGTGTGTGCGCGATGCCAACCAATGTCAAGCATGTACGCAGGTTACATTGACAGACCCTCCAGCGATAATCTTATCACTAAGTAATGATACTTTGGTTTGTGAGAACGGTACGGCAACATTAACTGCAAGTGCCTCAAATGGATCAGGCTTTATATATAACTGGGCGCAATTTCCAGGAACAGGTGATACGCAATTTGGTTCCCCTGTAACGGATACCTATTATTCCGTTCAAGCCATGTCGGCAAATGGATGTTTTTCAAACGTTGATTCAATCTATGTAACGGTTCGTCCACCGATCTCAGGAACTATTTCTCCGGATGCATCAATCTGCCCAGGATACAGCACAATGCTTTCTGCTACAGCGCAAGATGGAATCGGAGCTCCATATACGTTTACATGGAGTGATGGTACAGTTGGAACAGGACCTACGCACAGTTATATGGTCTCTCCACCTGCAACTCAGCCGTATACAGTAACAATTACGGATGCGTGTGAATCTTCTCCATTGGTATTGTCAAATGTTATAACAGTTGATCCAGTACCCGTGCCGACATTCATTGCAGATACAACCGAAAAATGTGAACCAGCCGAGTTTGACTTACACATCACAACGGATACGGCAGATTTCGTAACAGCTTCATGGATACTTTCTGATGGTCAGTTCTATTCAAATGTAGATACTATTCAGACGACACCGATGATGGAAGGAACCTATAGTGTTCAGGTAATCATGACAAACCAATACGGTTGTATTGACTCAGTTACATATCCAAATTACTTGGTTTCGCACCCATTACCAGTGGCTAAGTTTAAATACTACCCTGGAATTCCAACAATGTTTGCGACCGATGTTAACTTCACCAACTTCTCCATTAATGCAGCATATAGCACATGGACATTTGAAAATGGTGACCCAGCAACTTCTGTTGACACAGATCCTTCAACTACTTTCCCTGAAGGTGAGGTTGGATTCTATGATGTAGAGTTGATTGTTACAAGTGCCTTTGGATGTATGGATACAACCATGCAAACGGTTGAAGTGAAACCAGAAGTATTATTGTACGCACCGAATACATTTACGCCAGATGGTGATGAATTCAATCCAACATGGCGAGTTCACATTGTCGGTATTGATATTCAGGAGTTTCAGCTAGAGGTTAGAAATCGATGGGGTGAGCTTATCTGGGAATCTCACGATGTTGATGGTGCTTGGGATGGAACATACAATGGTACGGCAGTTCCTCAAGGAACATACAGTTGGTTCATTAGAGCCAAAGATCTAATTACCGATGAACCCTATATATTTAAGGGTCACGTGAATGTCTTAAAATAGATGGTTATAATTCAATTATCCTGTTTTTTAAACAACAGGATAATTGAAACTTATTTACAGCAAACATGAATAGTGGTTTTTAGCTATTCATTCAGAATTGTTCATTTTGAATAAAAACAAATGAAAAAATTAAGATTAATCGCAGCGTCGTTGCTGGTTGCGCAAATGAGCTTTGCGCAACCAGCAAACAACGACTGTACAGGAGCCATAATGTTA
>CBFIBY010000049.1:0-7600 GCA_965660955.1 Crocinitomicaceae bacterium
ATCGACAGATCTGCCGAAGTAACCGTTCCATCACCGTTGTAATCTGCTGGGCACCCAGTAGGTATAGTTGAACAAGAGGCACCATAAAGGCCATTAAAAGTCGTCACATCTTGTTGATCGACCGTTCCATCGCCATTCAAATCACACTGAACGCAATTAGAACCTAAAGCGTAATCGCCTAAAAATGAACCTAAATCTGAAGCTGTAATTAAGCCATCATTGTTGTAATCACCTGGGCAACCAACCGCTCCATTCGTGCAGGTGCCGCCAAAATATCCTTGGAAAAGTGTAATATCTTGTTGATTTACATTTCCGTCTCCATTTAAATCGCATGATGCACAGTTTGGTCCATACATTCCTAAGAGAATAGTTAGGTCAGCAGCAGATATTACACCATCTCCATTATAATCCGCTTGGCAAATTGACGGGATAGTAGCGCATGATCCACCAAATAATCCTTGCATTACAGTAACATCTTGTTGATCTACATTTCCATCGTTGTTCAAATCACAAGTGGTACAATTTGGACCCCACATACCCAGCATAATAGTTAAATCTGCTGCTGTGATGTTTCCATCGCTGTTAAAGTCACCTGGACATCCGGTCAACGGACCGTTACAAGATGTTCCAAAGAATCCTTGCATCACAGTTATGTCTTGTTGAGAAACGTTTCCGTCACCATTCAAATCACAAGGAACACAAGTCGGCCCCCATAATCCTAGTAGTATTGTCATATCGGATGAATTTGTCATTCCATCATCATTAAAATCTGTTGGACATCCTGTCGGTATATCGTTACAAGTGGATCCAAACCATCCTTGCAACACCGTTATATCTTGTTGAGAAACTGATCCATCATTGTTCAAATCACAAGTGGAACAAGCAGGCCCGTATATTCCGAGCATAATGGATAAATCTGCTGCAGAAATAGTACCGTCGTTGTTGTAATCTCCTGGACAACCAGTGATCGGACAAGACGTTCCAAAGATACCCTCCATAACTGTAACATCTTGTTGATCAACGTTACCATCACCATTTAAATCACATGAGTTACAGTTGGGACCGAAATTGCCTAAAAAAGTTGACATGTCCGCAGCGGTAATAAAGCCATCACCATTGTAGTCCGCAGTACAAATTGGTGGTATCGTGGCGCATGAAACACCAAAATACCCCTGAAACAAAGTAACGTCCTGTTGATTGATGTTCCCGTCATTGTTTAAATCGCATTGCGTGCAATTAGGTCCATAATCCCCTAAGAATAAAGATAAATCAGCGGAAGTAATAATTCCGTCTCCGTTATAGTCTGCCTGGCATTGACCAAAGACAAAACTGCTCCATAATAAGAACGCGCTTAGCGCTCCTGTTCGTAAAAGATTTTTCATAGTTTCTGAGTTTTTTGTTAATACTGTTTTAGCTGAAATTGATTAGTTGTAAATAAAGGTTTTGCCTACTCTGCTTATTTTTAAATTGAATGATGTTTTTTCGGCTTCCCACATCTCTTCAAAATCGATTTTCTTCCTTTGCAAACAAATTAAAAATCCTAACGAAAGTTACTGTATTAAAGGATTTTCAAAAGGCAAATCAAATTTTCGTAAATAACGATTCTATTTACGCAACGTTTTATTCAATCAACGTTTATACTCCGATTGAAATCGCACTTTGTCGTGTTTCTAGTTAAAACTTGTTTTTTCATTGGAAATTATTCTTTGTCCATTATCTTTGAGAAAAACTAAAAAATGAGTACCCCATCTACAGTTGAAGAACGTTTTCTTCGTTATGTTCAAATCGATACAACGGCCGTTCCTGGTTCACCTACCTTCCCTTCTTCCCTCATTCAAAAGGATCTTGGAAAAGTCTTGGTTGCCGAATTAAAAGAACTTGGAATTTCGGACGCTGAAATGGATGAGCATGGTTATGTGTTTGGGACTATTCCTTCGAATTTGGATTACGAAGTGCCAACGATTTGTTTTTGTTCACACATGGATACGGCTCCAGACGTGACTGGAAAAGACGTAAAACCAATCGTTCACAGAAACTACGATGGAAGTCCGATTACTTTACCAGATGACGAATCTCAAGTGATTACAACCGACAAGCATTGGTACTTAAAACAGAAAATCGGTGATGATATCATCACAGCCAGTGGAAAAACGCTACTAGGCGCTGACGATAAAGCGGGTGTGGCTATTATCATGGATTTTGCTCATTACATGATGAAGAATCCAGAAATTCCAAGAGGAAATATCCGTGTTTTATTCACGCCAGATGAAGAAATTGGTCGTGGAGTTGATTTTCTTGATATGGAAAAGTTAAACGCTGATTACGGATATACATTAGACGGTGGCCCTGAAGGCTCATTGGAGAATGAATCGTTTTCTGCAGATGCTGTTACGGTTGACATTAGAGGAATTAGCGCGCATCCCGGTTATGCAAAAGGGAAAATGGTGAACGCCATAAAGGTAGCCAGCGAATTTGTCGCAGCTTTACCCAAAGAAGAATGGTCGCCCGAAACAACTGAGAAACGCGAAGGATTTGTTCACCCAACGTCAATTAATGGTACTTTAGAAAATGCCACTGTTTCATTTATTGTTAGAGACCATGACACGAAGTTATTGGAGCTGCATGAAACACGTCTAAAAGCTACATTGGATAGCGTATTGGCCAATTATCCTGAACTACAAACCACTTTCACTATAAAAGAACAATACCGCAACATGCGCGAAGTATTGGATACGGTTCCCTTTGTTACCGAATACGCCGTGCAAGCCATGGAAAAAGCAGGATTAAAGCCAAAAGTTGATTTGATTCGAGGTGGAACGGATGGTTCTCGACTTTCATTCATGGGATTGCCTTGTCCGAATATCTTTACAGGAGAAATGGCCATTCACTCTCGCCACGAATATGTGAGCGTACAAGACATGCAAAAAGCCGTTAAAACGATAGTTGAATTGACACAGATTTGGTCGAATCATAAGAAATAAGAAGAATTGGATCACGTACAACTCATAAAAGACGCGAAGGAGAAAAACTTCAAACCCATTTATCTATTGCATGGGGAAGAACCGCATTTCATCGACCTAGTGACCGATGCTATTCTTGAAAATGCTTTGGAGGAACACGAGCGCGACTTCAACCTTACAACGGCTTATGGAAAAGATGCTGACGGGACCCAATTGATGAACGAAGCAAAAAGTTACCCAACGATGGCAGAACGTCGCGTTGTTGTTTTGAGAGAAGCACAAACCTTTCAAGGCTTTGCTCATATGGAACCTTACTTCGCCAGTCCAAATCCACAAACAATATTTGTTATTGCACACAAATACAAAAAAATGGACGCTCGTAGTGCCGCATACAAAGCGATTGCTAAAAATGGAGTTGTATTTAAGTCGGAGAAGATAAAAGACTGGAAAATAACAGAATACATCAAACGACTCGCCAAAGACATGGACTATAATTTGTCTGAGAAAGCGGCGATTATGTTGGCTGAATTCCTCGGAACAGATTTAGGAAAAATACAAGGCGAACTGAATAAACTGAGCCTCCTCGTTGAAAAAGGTAGTCAGATTAACGAAGTTCATATTGAAGAAAATATCGGTATTTCGAAAGACTACAACATGTTTGAGTTGGTGAATTCCATTGCCGCTCGCGATGTGCCCAAAGCCTTTCAAATCGTTAGTTATTTTGAAGCCAATCCTAAAAACGGACCTTTGGTTGTCGTGATTGGACAATTGTTCGGTTTCTTCTCCAAGTTAATGCGCATGCATTTCATGAAAGGCGCGTCAGATGGTGAAATTGCAGCGAAAATTGGTATGCCACCTTTTTTGGTCAGCAAACAGAAACCTTATTTACGCGTTTACAATCCAAAGAAAATCAGCGCTAACATTGCAACGCTTCACGAATACGACTTGAAAAGCAAAGGAGTTGGCAACAGTCACTTTACCGATGGCGAATTGATGCGCGAATTGGTATTTAAACTGATGAACTGATGCATACCGCCTATCATCCCGACTTTAATGAGAATTCAACTAACCTTGTTCTAAGTGAAGAAGAATCGCGGCATTTGGTGAAAGTTCTGCGGCACACTGAAGGACGGGAATTGGAATTGTGCAACGGCAACGGAATCCGAGCTATCGCGAAAATTACGATGGCGCATGCAAAGAAATGTGAAGTTCAAATCGTTTCGCACACTTCGGAAACCAAGCCAGGTCGAGAAATTCACTTAGCTATTGCTCCAACAAAGAACATGGATCGTTTGGAATGGGTGATTGAAAAAGCGACAGAAATTGGGGTGGATAAAATCACGTTATTGCAATGCAAGAACAACGAGCGTAAGGTGGTGAAGATGGAACGCTTGCACAAGATTTTGCTTTCAGCGATGAAACAATCGCAGCGTTACTACTTGCCTGAATTAAATGCCCTCACTCCTATTCAGAAATTCATTGAGCGTCACCCAAACGGCGGTATTGCCCATTGCTACGACAATGACTCCAAGAAAGAGAAAATTCAGAATTGGGAAATGACGGGTCCTGTTTTGATTGGTCCTGAAGGTGATTTCACGCTGGAGGAAGTTGAATTCGCACGTGAAAAGGGATATACGACGATAGATTTGGGCAAGAATCGTTTACGAACGGAGACTGCGGCAATATTTGCGGTTTCGCTTTTAGTCTAATTCTTTACTTATTCCGTTTCCAAAACTTCCAGCTACGCTTCTTTTTCGACTTCTTCTCCTTAACCGTTCCGGGCACATCATCGTCTTCTTGCGAACCCATTGGCGTTGGTTCACCAACCGTCACAGTTTCCTCACCAGATTCGTTAAATTGATGGTCTTCAATTAACACATCTTTTTTATACACCGAACGTCTTTTCAATGTTTGGTCCGCATAATACTCTAAAAACTCACCTTCGCGCGAGCCCTTTCTGTAACTTTCCTTTGTCTGAACATGCCCTTGATAATAGAACGTTTTGAATTCACCATTTTTCACTCCTTCATCCCAATTTTCTACGCGCAGAAGAGTTCCATCGTTGTAGAAGTATTTTAGAACACCGTCTTTTTTCCCGTTCGAAAAATTCAAATCATCCAACAGTACGCTGTCTGGACTGTAGAATTTAAAAGGCCCGTGAAGGTTACCGTTTACATAAGACATTTCCTTTTTTAAACGTGTTCCAGAATAATATGTCCGCTTCGTCCCATTCAACAATCCTTTGCTATAATTTTCCCACAAGGTGGTATCTCCGTTTTTTCGGAAGAAAATTGATTTGCCATGCTTTTCACCGACTAAGTAATTGATTTCCCAGGCCAATTGATTAACACTGTCGTAATACATGAACCATTGTCCGTTTTCTTCGCCCTGCATGTGATCTCTTATAACTTTGCGACAACCAGAACGAAAGTAGGTAGTATCCTTTCCATCTTCCTTTCCGTTGACAAACGTTATCCTTCTCTCCAATAAACCATTCGAGAAACACGTCTCACAACGTCCGGAAAACGGTGACCCGTTGTTTCCAGAAAGAATCAAATCAGAATTTTCATCAAACGTCAGTTTTTCATTGCAATCCACTACTCCAGCCAACTTACCACATTCCCAGCCCGTAACTCGAACGTTTACTCGTTTTGCCTTATCGTAACATTTAGAATCCTCAACAGGATCTGGAAGTTGTGCGAATGCCACAGAAGGCAATACAAACAAAAAAATTAAGGCGTATTTCATATTTTTTAATTATTGGTATTCAAATTTCATTCCGTTCTGAGCAAATTCAGTGCTTCTCGCATCTTTGCAGGAATTTCGATCGTTTTCCCATTAACTGAATCATAGCCGACCATTACCGACAATCCTTTTGTTCGAAGCTCCTCCTGAACATAGATTTCATAACAAAAAGTAAAGGATTTGTTACCCAAATTCTTTGTCGTCATCTTGATTATCGGTTTATCTGTCAAAAAGATAGGTAAAATATAATCAACCTCATTTCTCGCAAGTAGAAAACCATCTTTGTTATAATCCCATTTGCTTCCAAGCAGATGCTCGAAATAATGGACGCGTGTCATTTCAAAATAAGAGAGATAAACGGCGTTGTTCACATGCCCCATCACGTCAATGTCGGCGAATCGAACTTGAACTTTAAACGGTTTGGGTAAGATCATTTATTTGTCTAGTTTTTCGAATTCCGAGTTATTGGACTTATACTCAGGCACCAAAGATTTCATTTGTGTCACAATCTTGGTGTTGTCTTGACAATTAAAAAGATGTATTAATTCATCAATTGTTTCTTGAATACTTTCATCAATCTCACGCACTTTGGCTTTTAAAATCAAGGGATGATGCGTTGGTAAGGTGTTTTCATCTTTTGCCAACAACTCTTCGTAAAGTTTCTCACCTGGACGTAAACCGGTTACTTTGATTTCAATGTCCTTTCCAAGCTCCAAACCGTTCAGTTTAATCATTTTCTTGGCTAAGTCAATAATCTTAACAGATTCACCCATATCGAACACAAAAATCTCCCCTCCCTCACCCATGGCACCTGCTTCAAGAACCAATTGACACGCTTCAGGTATTGTCATAAAGAATCGTGTGATTCGCTCATCAGTCAGCGTGATAGGACCGCCTTGTTGAATTTGTTTTTGAAACAACGGAATAACAGAACCATTAGACCCCAGTACATTTCCAAAACGCGTGGTAATGAATTTCGTTTTTCCTTTTTGATTGGCGATTTGTGCATACATCTCAGCAATTCGTTTGGAAGCCCCCATAACGTTCGTCGGATTCACCGCCTTATCTGTCGAAATCATGACGAATTTTTTCACGCCGTTTTCCAATGAGTGATCAACAAGATTCTTTGTCCCCTCTACATTGGTTTTAATCGCCTCAGAAGGGTTATTTTCCATCAATGGAACGTGTTTGTAAGCAGCGGCGTGAAATACGATATCCGGCTTCTCACTTTCGAAAAGTCGTTTCATCCGTTCTTTGTTGCGAATATCACCAATTACCACTTCCACCTCGCTCATAGGCATATTGGACAGCAATTCGATGTGCAGGTCATACATAGGCGATTCCGCTTGGTCTAAAAGTGTAATCTTTTGAGGATTGTGTTCTAATATTTGTTTAACCAAACCACTGCCAATTGAACCCGCTGCTCCCGATACCAAAACTTTTTTACCTGTAAGCTCTTCGTTTATCTTGTCCTCACTCAAAACTATCGGATCGCGCCCTAACAAATCTTCAATCTGGATTTTCCCCATCTGTTTTGCAGAGAATTCACCATTTATCCAGGATTTAGGTGTTGGTACTTTTTGAACACGAACGTTATACTTGATACACGTTTCGAGAACGAATTGCTTGTTTTTCTCAAGCGGATGCTGAATAGCTACAATAACTTGAGTAATTCCTTCTTCTTTGATCAGGTATTCTAGTTTTTGTGTGTTAAAAATCCGCAATCCTTCTAAACGAGTGCCATCCAACTTTTTGTTGTCATCCAAGAATCCCAGAATTTTATACGAGATACGGGCATCTTTTTCGATAGTACGTTTTGTAATTAATCCTGAAATGCCTGCACCATAAATCAAGATGCGTTCATCCGCTTCTTTGTTTTTTAACGATTCAAGATA
>CBFIBY010000049.1:7610-15481 GCA_965660955.1 Crocinitomicaceae bacterium
TAAAACTCATCGACAAAAGCGCGTCGGGCAAAGCCTAAAATCAAAAAGATAAAGGAGCACAAAGCTGTTGCGAGAAAAATACGTTTCATGTCGGCTGTTGAAGTATGCCGAACTAAACCTTTATGTATTGAAAATGAATAAAATACGATACCTTTTACAATAAAAAACACGAGAAGGGAGCGAGAAAGAATCAACCATTCTTGACGAATCATTTCTTCGTCGGCTTTTAAATCGAATCGGATGATATATGCAAAGCCTAATGCGACAGCAGAAAGCACCAAATCTAATAGGATAATGACCCATCGAGGTGTGTTGCTTTGTGGCAAAAGTTGAAACATGCTCAAAAGTAAGAAGAATCTATGAATAAAGTCCGCCGTTCAAATTTATAGTTTGACCGGTAATATACGCACCTTCTTGTGACACTAACAATTCAATGGTTTTCGCTATTGACGAAGGTTCGCCGAGTTCTCCCAATGGTATTTGTTTAACGATTTCTTCCAGTTGATTTTCAGGAACCGTCGATATCATTCCTGTGTTAAAGTAACCTAAAGCCAATACGTTAACGTTGATATTGAAATGCGCTAATTCCTTGGCCTGAGATTTTGACAAGCCAATTAAACCAGCTTTGGAAGCTCCATAGGCTGCGGTGCCAATGTATCCAGTTTGCGCGACAACAGAACTGATATGAATAATACTACCGCCCTTTTGTGTTCTCAAATGCGGAACAACTTCTTTGGAAAGGAAAAAAGGTGCATCCAAGTTGATCGCCAAGGTGTTTTTCCATGCTTCAGATTCCGTTTTCCAACTCATGGCACTATGCGAAACCCCGGCGTTATTGATGAGTACATCGATTTGACCAAAATACTCCATTACCTGAGCGACGAGCGAAGAGATTTCATTTTCATTTCGCAAATCTGCCTGAAAGTACTTACAATCAGCCGATTCTGGCAATTCTTTGTCACCATTATGAATATGCAAAGCCAAACGAAAATTCGGACGCAACAATTTAGCTAATTCACGTCCTAATCCGCCTGAGGCACCTGTCAATAGAATTACTTTTTTCTCCATGAATTTTTTATTTGTTTTGCCGTTTTATACCACATCGGACTTTTACTCCATTTGTATTGAAAATACGTTTGATCTTTTCCTCCGAAACATTTGTTAAATCGTCTAACTCCATCAATTCTAGAACCCCCAAAATCAAAGTTACGACTTGATTCGAAAGCATCAAGAATAGCAGCATTCATTAAAGCGTACATTCCACCCATTTTTTTTGCTTTTTCTTGACAAGCTCCTTTTAAATATAAAGTTCTACCATTCGTTTCAACTAGGAAAACCACGCCTACAACACACTTCCCCATATTTAGAGTTAATGATTTTAAAATATTGATTTTGTTTAAATTAGATAGAACAACCTCAAGCGAATCGAAGTCATCATCTTTTAAGGTTTTGAACTTTCCACTGAGCTCGGATTTAATTATACCCAATCCTTCATCAATGTTCAATTCTGACACGATTTCATATCCTTCTTTTTCAATCGCCTTGACTTTCCTTTTCGCTTGCGAGTTCAGTTTAAAATCCGCTTTTATCAAGTTTTGGAAGATCAAATTATTCGCTTCAAGATTCAATCCTTCTCGGCGAAAGAATACATCACATTCCTTGAAATGTGTTTGTAAAAAGCGAGCTAATTCACCTTTGTCAGGAGCATCATCACCTATCCAATCTATCCAGCGACAAAAGACAGGAATGTAAAGTGTTTTCACACCTAACTTCTCGAAGTAAGGCAAGGCCATCCCTCCTGTTTCTTCCTCATTCAGAACGAAACATAATTCTTCGGAAACAGCATCAAGATACTCCAAATAGCAAAACGGTTGGTTTTCCGGCGCATTTGCGCACCATTCGTTCCATTTATTTTCATCGATATCGCTTCTTGAGATTATCTTCATATCAGTTCGCTCAAGGTCATGAAACGCTTATTTTCGGTATTTCTTGCTGTAAAGTCATCTAATTTTTTCAAGGAATACCTCGTCAAGCTCTTCGGGTGTCCAATCACACACATATACTTACGATTTTCGTTTGATAAAACCTTAAAAGAATTAGCTAGTTCTGAAGCAAAATAACCGTCCGTGCTTAAATGATGTAATTTTCCTTTGGTTAGCATTTCTTTTTTTCCACCTGGTTGGGAAACAAAATTACCATCTCCCCACATCTTATGTTTTGAGGGGAATAATCGACCGAGAACATAAAGTTTCCAGAAAAATAGCGGTGAATAATAGCGAGAAGAAATGGGCACCTCTAGAAACGATCCTGATTCATCAGCTTCGCAAACGTCATTTTCAAATGAATAAGGCTCCTGCGTTTTTACCGTACGAAAATCTAAATCGTATTGTTCTGACTGCCAATGAATACCTGGCATTACAGAGGAATCAATTTGCATTCCGTTTTCCTGAAACAAGGTTTTGAAATCAGAAAAAGGCTGTATACACCAACCACCCGCTCTAAAAACGGTAGACTTCCGACCTACAACCTGATCCAAACGCGTTTTGTATTTAGAAAATATTTTTCCCCGTTCATCGACAGGGAAATCAGACAACTTATAATGTTTATCGAGATTCATTTTCCATTCGCCATCAACCCATTCTGCTTTCTCCCAATGCGGGTGGATATGCAGCTGAACATCATGACCTTCGGCCTTCATCCGTAGAATTTGACTTTGAATTAAATCGTGATCACTTTTCAGGCTATCAGCACCTTCCATGTATTTTTCGATAGCAATAAAGTGACCTATATCCCAAAAAAAAGTAAAGCGGATTTTGTTCTTTTTAGCAAGTAACAATAGTTCATTTGTAGGCTCAATCATACATTTCTCAACACTTCCTGACGTATCGCCAAAAAAGACTTCATAATCCATCGTGAGAAAAATATTCATGGGTGCGAAGTTAAAAAACTTACCGTTTTTGTGAGAAATAACTTACTTTTGGTGTTGAAAATTAAACACCCTATGAAAAACGTATTCTTTTTGTTCCTAGTGTCCTTTCTATTTATTGGATTCTCAAATGTTGCACAAGCGCAGAGTAAAGAGTCGATGAAACGACAAAAATTTGTGAATAAATTCACTGGAGCGGTATCAGTAAAAAAGAGAAACAGAATAATTAAATGCATCGAAAAGTCTTATGTATCTAAGCATTTGGACGGAACACACAAAGGAAATAAAAATGAATTCCTTGCGAATTTCTTTGCTGGAATTATTTTACAATCGAATGAACTAAGTAAAGTTCCGTTGAGCAAAATATTCGATATTCGACTAACGGAATTGAATGAATTACAAGCTGGAATTGCGGAATGTAAATTCATTCTATCGACTCCAGAAGGAAATGTTGAAACGACATTATACCTTAAATCTTTGAAGAAAAAAGGAAAATTCGCCTTCGTTCCTAAGCGAACATGATTGAGATAGAAAGAAAATTTCTTGTTCTTTCTGAAAAATTACCGGATTTAACGTCATTCAAGAAATGTGCATTAAAACAAGGGTACATTACGTCCTCAGACGAGAACACCGTTCGTATTCGAATTTTGGACGATGATGCCATTCTAACGATAAAAGGTAAAACCATTGGATTGACAAGAGCTGAATTCGAGTATCCAGTTGCGAAGGAACATGGGCACGAAATGCTAAAACTGTGTGATTCGCGTCTCATCGAGAAAACACGTTACTTCATTCCTCAGGAAAAGCATACTTGGGAATTGGATTACTTTTCAGGGAAGTTGGAAGGTCTGGTTTTAGCTGAAATTGAGTTGGATTCTGAAGATGAGGCAATTGAATTGCCGAATTGGATAGGTAGTGAAGTTAGTCAAGATGCACGATACTTCAATTCAAACTTGAGCAAGTTGTCTGGAGAAGCCGCTGCGAACTTAGTCCGTTCGAATATTGCTGGATAAGGTATCGAAAACAGTTCCACCAAATTCAAAGTTGAAATATTGCTCAAAGTTTTCGAGTTTAATTTCGCAGGGCCAATGACTGGAATCATCCGTAACTGATTCAAATTCAGCTGTAAAAATCTTTTTAAAATTTGCTTTCAAAATAGGCTCCGTTTCCATAAAGTCTTCTTCAATAAGGTAAACATTACCCTCAATAAATTCAAATGAAATGGGTATTTCACCATCAATTGAATTGGCCCAATCAACAAACTTTTGCGTTGGCTTTACAAATAGATAGCCACGGTTTATAAATTTCATTCTTCCTCTTTTTCAATTTCAGTCCACTCTTCCTCATCCAGTGCCCACCAAGTCGTTTTATTATTTACATTTTGGGTGATGACATACAGGACTTCCTCTTTTGTAAAAAGTCTTTTTAAATTTTCCAAAATGTCCACCTCCTTAATTCGACTTTCGGACTCAAAATAAATTATCTTCTTTTCCGTCGCATAAACAATGAATGCGTTAGCTATCAATTTCTTTTCCTCGAAAAGAAGCAAAGTATTTCGCTTTTTCCCAAAACTGTCCAACCAATTGAACAATGTGTTTTTCATTCCAAGAGAATCAGAAAAAGTGTAAAAAGCACCACACCCTATCGATTCACCAATTCTACCCATCCATTTTTCAGCTGTCAAATTTTCAAATCGATCTGGAAACCATGTTTCAGGTATAGAATCAATCGTCTCATTGCCAAATCCTAATGTATCCGCAAGTTTTTGCACCAAAGCTGGCAAAGAATCATAATATACGACTTTCTTTTCCTCAATATCTACGGTATCGCCTTCGTTATATCGTTCTGATGATGGCAACACATCTTTTAAATCAATCACCTCTGGATCTTCAGAATTTCCGCATGCGGCGATGATCAAAACAGAAAATAAAACAACGATTCCTTTCATTATAAAGTTTTTATGGTTTCAATAGTTTGATCGATTTGCGCCGACCAGATATCTAAATGCGTTACGAATCGAAGCATTCCCTCTCCGAATGCCATGCAAAGTATTCCTTTTTCAGCGAATTGACCAATGAGAGAATCTCGATTTTCCTTATCCTTTAGGTGTACAACAACAATGTTTGTTTCGACGGGTACAACTCGCTCAACCCAATCACAAGCATTAAATGCAGATTCCAATGCTTTTGCATGATTATGATCATCGACCAATCGATTCACATTATTCTTAAGTGCAAATTCACCAGCAGCGGCAATCATTCCAGCTTGACGCATTCCACCTCCAAATACTTTACGGACTCTTCGCGCTTCTTTGATAAATGATTTGGTTCCGAGCAAAAGAGACCCTACAGGAGCGCCCAAACCTTTTGACAAGCATAATGAGATGCTATCAAAATTGGCTGCATAATCTTTCAAATCATTTCCTGTTGCGACCATGGCATTCATCATACGAGCGCCATCTAGGTGCAAGGGAAGGTTTTTCTCTAAGCACCATTTTCTAATTTTTCGAATTTCATTAATGTCGTATACGGCACCTCCACCTCTATTAGCCGTATCTTCTAAACTTACCAATTGCGTCAAAGGATAATGCACATCATCTGGATTTTCCCATTTCTCAATGTCCTCTAGAGTTATTCTTCCGCGATCACCATCCAGCAAGCGCACCGATGCACCTGAATTGCGGGCAACTCCTCCACCTTCATATTTATAAATATGGCTGTCCCAATGACAAATTACTTCTCCGCCAGGCGAAGTGTGAACATTGATAGCAATTTGATTCGTTTGCGTACCAGAAGTGCAATAAAGTGAATCTTCCATCCCAAATTGTTCCGCAGCGTACTTTTGCAATGAAATAATACTTGGATCTTCATTAAATACATCATCTCCAACTTCGGCATCCATCATTGCTTGACGCATTGCTTGTGTGGGTTTTGTAACAGTATCGCTACGGAAATCAATCATGATTTTACTTTTTGTTCAAAGTTAATTGTTTTCAGTAGAGATTGTAAATAGAGCAAACAACTTCCATTGAATTTTTTGCAAATTTGTGATATGGATTATATAGCAATATTAATCATTTGTCTCACAGTTTGCTTTGGTGCTGGACTAACATTTTTCTCAGGCTTTGGACTGGGAACAATTATGCTTCCCGTCTTCAGTTTGTTCTTTCCCTTGCATATTGCTGTGGCCGCTACGGCAATTGTCCACCTTGCCAATAACCTTTTTAAATTTGCTTTGGTAAGGAAAGACATCCACAAACCCACCTTTCTTCGTTTTGGTTTACCCGCCTTGTTTTCAGCTGTTGTTGGTGGTTACTTACTTACGATTATTTCCGATACCAAACCCATTTATTCTTACGTGATTTTCGAAAAAACAATGGAATTAACTTGGATGAAAATAGTAATCGGTTTCTTAATGATATTCTTTGCTTGGTTTGATCTTTCTAAGCGCTTTTCAAACTATTCTATTGACCCAAAACACATTCCTTTGGGTGGAATTCTTTCTGGATTTTTTGGTGGAATTTCTGGTCATCAAGGAGCGTTTCGTGCAGCTTTTTTAAGCAAATCAGGATTGGATAAAAAACAATTTATCGGAACTTCCAATGCTGTCGCCGTTATAATTGATGTGAGTCGATTAATGGTCTACGTTTTTGGTTTAACTGCTGTTTTGGGAGGGAAACAAAAAGGTCTAGTACAAGCAATAGAATCAGAGGCTTATTTGTTAGGCTTTGCCATCTTGTTTGCTTTTCTTGGAACCTTCATTGGGAAAAGATTAGTCGAAAAAACAACGATACTGGGGGTTCAACATTTGGTTGGTATACTACTCTTCATTATGGGAACGCTATTAATAGCAGGCATTCTTTAAATCGTTTGATACTGTGGATTCGAAGTGCAAGCACATTGGAAGTGGCTTTGCTTCGCTCGCCACATTAGAAGTAACATCGCTTTGCTCGTTACATTGAAAGTGCTTCGCACATTTTGCGCACCAGAATGACGCAAGGCTTCGAATGTGCTAGTCAGTTGTTTTCAGCGCTGGAAATTCGGAGTGCAAGCACATTAGAAGTGGCATTGCTTCGCTCGCCACATTAGGGGTAACATCGCTTTGCTCGTTACATTGAAAGTGCTTCACACATTTTGCGCACCAGAATGCCGCAAGGCTTCGAATGAATGCAGCGAAGCGAACATTCTATCCGTGCCGCTAGGCTTCGAATTATTAAATTATTCATTACTATTTAACCACCGCCATCATTATCCCATCACGAATAGGTACTAAGATGTTCTCCACTCTAGTATCCGAATGAATCTTTTTGTTGTAAGCGATGAGCGCTTTTGTTGATGTATCATTGGGTTTCACCTCTTCAATCACCTTGCCCGACCAAAGTACATTGTCCGCCATAATCAAACCTCCTGGGTTCATTTTGTCAATTACCAAATCGAAGTATGCACAATAATTTTCTTTATCGGCATCAATAAAAACAAGATCAAATTTTTCGTCTAAATCAGGAATAATATTTGTCGCATCTCCTATTTTAAGTAAAATTTGTTCTCCCCATGGACTTTCATCAAAATATCCTTGAATCTTAGGTGCCAATTCTTCATTTATATCTATGGTAATAATCTTCCCGTCATTTTGTAAACCTTCGGCAAGGCACAGAGCAGAATATCCTGTGTAGGTGCCAATTTCAAGAATAGTTTTTGGTTTGTTCAGTTTACTAATCAAACTTAAGAATCGTCCTTGTATATGTCCAGATAGCATTCTTGGCTGAAGTACCTCGAGATGTGTCTCTCTATTGATCTTTGCCAATAAGGCACTCTCTGGGGTTGTGTGATCGCCAGCATAGGCATCTAATTTTGGGTCTAAAAATTCCATTGGATAAAGTTAATAGGATTTGACGATTTATTCCATTCCTCAATAAACTCTATTCTATTTGTTTATGAAATTAGAA
>CBFIBY010000050.1:0-15252 GCA_965660955.1 Crocinitomicaceae bacterium
AAAGGTATTTAAATTTCCAAGAATTCGCCGAGGAAATCGACAAGCTCTAATTACCAACCACCGATATCTTTTCTGAAACCAAGATTGAAGTGGAATAAAATGTTACTCAAGTAGGGAGAAGATCCAGAAAGCGTATTAGAAGCTTGGTAGGCAAAAAGATAATCTAGACCAAAATCCAGATAAACAGTTGCAAAATCAATAATCCCATATTTTACTCCTCCTTGCAGGCCTAGACCAAATCCAAATGCATTTCCTTTTCTCGCGTATCCATCTGGCAGTGTATAATTCGTCTGGTCATAAGGCTCGAATTCAGCCTTTACTTGATTAAAAATCAAATTAAGTGTTGACCCACCATAAGCAGATAGACCATGTTCATATCCATCACCTAAATAATAACGAGCACCACCTGAAATACATGTATAATTCGTTTTGGTAACATATGAGGTGGTGGCATAAGGTGAAGTCGAATTCAAAGCCTGCAAAACTACTTCCTGACCAAGTGTATCTCTTGCACCTGTATAATGTGTAATACGTCCAAAATAAGACGATTGATCGTCAAGAGAATATTCTCCGCCAACATGAAAGCCAAAAAAGGACTTTTGCGCCCCAAACGGACGTAAAAAAGAAGGGCCGACGGAAACACCGAATTGTCCATAAGCATTGCTGCCTATTGCTATCATTGTGACTAAAAGTAATTTTTTCCAATTCATACGTTCCATTTTAGCATTTCCTTATTCATATTAGCAAAAACCGTGCAGTTTTCATCATGAGCGCCTTTTAAATAGGACGTACTCATTAAAAATTCATTTACAATTTCTCCACCGACAAATTTAAAGTTCTTTTTGAACACTTTCACCCATTCTTCTAAACTTAATGGATGATGATTTTCCAACCAGGTAGCAAAACTTCCGATTTCTTCTCGGAAGGCAACTATTTGCCTTGCATTAAAGATAACGCTTCGAATCTTCAATTGGTTGCGAATGATACCTGCATCCTGCAATAATTCTGAAACTTTAACATCATCATAATTGGCAATTTTATCAATATCGAAATTATCAAAGGCTTTTCGGAAATTCGCTTCCTTTTTTAACATCAAGTCCCAAGAAAGTCCAGCTTGATTGATTTCCATGATTAATCGACCAAACAATTCGTTATCGTCATCGATGGGAAACCCATACGCCGTATCGTGATAGATTTTATTCAAATCATCTGTTGGTAAATCCGCACAAAACTCACAATAACTCATAGCCACTTTCAGGTGAAAATAGTTAAATTTGAGCAAATTGATTCTATGGCTTTTTTCGAATTCAAAGGATTTAAACCTGTCTGTGACCCAAGTAGCTTTGTTCATCCCATGGCAACCGTAACAGGCAATGTTATCATAGGTAAAGATGTTTACATCGGTCCTGGCGCTGCCTTGCGTGGCGATTGGGGACAAATAATTATCGAAGATGGCTGCAACGTACAAGAAAACTGTACGGTTCATATGTTCCCAGGAGCTACCGTCCGATTAAGAAAAGGGGCTCATATTGGTCACGGAGCTATAATTCATGGTGGCGATATAGGTGAAAATTGTTTAATCGGCATGAACTCGGTAATCATGGATGATGTCGTTATAGAAAAAGAATGTATCGTCGGGGCACTGTGCTTCGTACCTGCCAAAATGGAAATTCCAACGCGAAGTTTGTTGGTTGGCAATCCTGCCAAAATCATCAAACAAGTCAGCGACGAAATGATAGCCTGGAAAATAAAAGGAACCGCCCTTTACCAAGCTTTGCCCAAGGAAATGCGAGAAGAATGGAAGTCTTGTGAACCTTTGATAGAACTGGATGAAAATCGACCGAAACAAGAATCAATGTACGCAACTTGGAACGAGATAAAGGAAAATAAGAAGGAAGAAATCCGAAGGAAGAAATAAGACTACTCCGTTTTACATTCTCATTTCATATTTCTTACTTCAAATTTCAAGCATAAGCTATGACACGACACCAACAATTTCAGAACGAACATCCCTTTTTCAAAGATCTATTGGATGATCGATGTATAATTTCTGAGGAAACCTTGACTGAATATGGACATGATGAAACGGAAGATATCCTTGTACTTCCTCAAGTTTTGCTAATTCCGAAGTCGGTGGATGAAATCAGCTTAATCATGAAATATTGCAACGCCAAAAGAATCCCAGTAACGCCATGTGGTGCTCGAACGGGCCTTTCTGGAGGCGCAATTCCTCTGCGTGAAGGAATTCTTCTCAGCATGGAGAAGTTCAATAGCATTCTTGAAATAGATGAACAAAACAGTCAAGTGATTACCGAACCAGGTGTTATTACACAAATTTTACAAGATGCTGTGAAGGAAAAAGGATTGTTTTATCCACCTGACCCTGCCAGTCGTGGAAGCTGTTTCATTGGAGGAAACATTGCTGAAAACAGCGGTGGTCCGAAAGCGGTGAAATATGGTGTGACGAACGAATATGTTCTCAATTTGCAATTGGTTCTGCCTAATGGTGAGATCATTTGGACTGGCGCCAACGTTCTCAAAAACGCCACGGGATACAATTTAACCCAGCTTGTGGTAGGAAGCGAAGGAACGCTTGGAATTGTCACAAAAATAGTCTTGAAATTGATCCCACATCCTACCCAGAATTTATTGATGCTTGTTCCATTTTATGACGCTTCCGAAGCTTGTCGTGCGGTTGCAGCTATTTTCAATGCAGGAATTACGCCCAGCGGAATGGAATTTATGGAACGGGATGCTCTACTTTGGACAAAAGACTTCATCGGAGATGAGAATGTTCCTGTTGCGGATAATCATGGAGCGCATTTGCTAATTGAAGTTGATGGCTTCAATGCCGACATTCTAATGGAAGATTGCGAAAAGATTATGAGAGTTCTTGAATCTTTCCAAACAGACGAGATACTATTTGCGGAAAGTGAAGCTCAAAAAGACAAATTATGGCAATTACGTCGAAAAGTAGGTGAAGCCGTAAAAGCCAATTCCATTTATAAAGAAGAAGATACGGTCGTTCCAAGATACCAGTTACCTCAACTATTGAATCACGTGAAAGCAGTTGGTGAGAAATACGGATTCAAATCTGTCTTTAACGGACGAAAAATGGAACAACGAATTGCCCATTGCGATTCGAGAAATCTTTGAACGCGTTGTTGAACTTGGCGGAACTTTATCAGGCGAGCACGGGATTGGATTGGTTCAAAAACCCTACATGGACATTGCCTTTAGCGAGGTAACCATGGACTTGATGAGAGGAATAAAAAAAGTATTTGATCCAAATGGAATAATGAATCCTGGGAAGATTTTTGACTAACCATTGGAATTTCTCAAAATGGAAAGAATAGTTTACTTTAGTCGTTCATGAAAAATATATTCTTTTATCTTTTATTCTTGCCTTTCGGTGTTTTTTCACAGGCATATGTTCCCATGCTAGGTCATGACAGCGAATGGCATGTTACTTCTTGTTTTTCGGGATGCATAACAGATGTGTATTATACCGATGGTGATACCTTGTTCAATGGACAAACCTACACTGTCCTAAACGGTTATCATTATATTTCCCGTACGTTTTGGTTGCGTGAAGATGTTCAAGAAAAAAAAGTGTTCATGTCCATCAAAGAACCTAATAAGGCCAGAGAAGAATTGCTATTATATGACTTTTCATTGGAAGTTGGTGATTCGATTGATATTTTCAATCCCATCTCTCCTTTACCAACGAATCCAGGTTATTTCAAAGTGGATTCCATCGCCAGCATTCAATTGTATGATGGATTAGATTACAGACATTTTTACCTTTCACCTACTCCTTCAACAACAAGCTCAGAATTGCCTATTTGGATAGAGAGTGTAGGGTCATTGTGTCTGATAAATACTCCTGGAGGAACCTCAGATATTAACAACGCAGGAAAACTAAGTTGCCACATCAATGACGGACAAGTCGTTTATTCACAATTGGATTCCATTTCTGGCTGTGAAGCAGTTTATGTGGCTGCGTTAGATGAATTGACACATGCGGAAGTTGAAATATATCCTAATCCTTTTCAGGATGAAATTTGGATTCATGCCACTGAAAATATAGAGTCAATCGAGGTTAGCGACATGAAAGGAGGTAAAATGCTTTCCGTTAACAAAATCCAACAATTGGATATTAATTTGAAATTGGATTCAATTCCTCCTGGCATCTATTTTATCGAATTAATGCTTGACTCTGGAAAAATCTTGAACAAAAAACTAATTAAAGATTAATTGCATTCAACTACTGCCTTGATTGTTTCGTTTATTCATTAAATCCACAATTCATGGGCAGAAAACTAGTTTTACTTTTCATTTTTCCACTTTTATCCTTCGTTGCATTTTCTCAAAAAGAAGGATTATCCATTGGTCTGGGAGTTAGTCCAGATTATCATCAAGAAAGCTTCCATAAGGATACATGGGTCACAAACGGACACGAATATCAAAGTAGAATCAAGTATAGTACAAGTCTTTTCTTTCGCTACCAAGTTATTGAGCAAATTGGAATTCGGTTTGGCGCAGCGTATGCAAGAAAAGGGTATGAATTGCACTATACGTGGGACGTTCCAGCAGGTGATAACGGAATTGGTGATCCGAAAATTCCGCAAAGAACTGACTTTGCGCTAGATTATATTGATATTCCTGTTTTACTTTATTTCTCTGTAATCAGAAAGGAAAAATTTCGCTTGGCACCTTCCGCGGGCTATATGTTGAGCTACTTGATCAATTCAAGTGAAAAGTCCGAAATGGGAGATGGAGTAACAAGAACTACGGTTTATCAGGATGATTTGTTTATCAATTCTAGTATGAAATGGGTTCGATTTGGGGTTTGTGCCGATTTTAAAATTAAAGATCGACTTTTCGTATCCGTAGAACCTTATTATACGCATGGACTGAACAGACCTAAAACTTCCATAACAGGAAATACTTATGCTGGGGGAATTCTATTTAGCTTAAACTATTGGCTGTACAAAAAGGAAAGGTTTAACTGATGGTTTCAAAAGAATAAGTTCGAACAACTCAAGTGTACCCATAAAACTATACAGTAAGGATGTTTTTTTTACATATTCTGGACAATTTCCACCCCCAACTTTTCAAAATCAATCCCGTCAAAGTTCCCGCTAGACATCATCAATAATACCGAATTATTCCAGTCTTGTTCATGAATAAATGAAAGCACATCTTCCGTTTTTTTCAGGACATTCACTTTGCCTCCAAAATGCTTTTCCACTTCTTCCAACATCAGTGCAGGTAGCTTTTTGTGCTCAACGACTTTATCACTGTAATAAACGATTGCGGCATCGGCCTCATCCATCGTATTCTTGTACAGGGGTAAAAAAGCTTTATTTAATGAAGAAAATGTATGCAACTCCATACAAGCCACCACTCTCCTATCCGAATATTGCTCTTTTACAGCTGAAATAGTTGCTTTGAGTTTACTCGGTGAATGCGCAAAATCTTTGTATAAAGTAAAAGTTCCTTTCTCCGTAACCTTCTGAAGCCGCTTGCCTGCGCCAGTAAAAGACTTGGCCGCTGTAAAAAACGCTTTTGGTGTTACGCCCACTTTTTCAGCCAAATGCATCGCTCCGACCATGTTTTGAAGATTGTGTGCTCCGAAAATCTGTAATGGATATTTTTCTCCGGCCCAATCGATGATTGTTCCCGTTTCTGTCATTTCATAGCTGGGAACATCATAGGCGACCGTTTCAAGTTGACCAGAGAATTGTTCACCGAGCTTTTTTACTTCTGGATCATTGCTTGCATAAACCAGCGTCCCATTTTCTTCAATCTTTTGACAAAAAATCTCGAATTGCTCAATATAGTTTTTCCAGGTCGGAAAAACATTAATGTGATCCCAAGCTATTCCGCTGATCAAGGCTACATGAGGGTTATACAAGTGAAATTTTGGTCGTCTATCTATCGGAGAACTCAAGTATTCATCTCCTTCGAGCACCATTATTTCAGCGTTTTTGGTGATTTTCACCATGCAATCGTATCCTTCCAATTGCGCACCAACCATATAATCTACATTGATATTCAGCTCATTGAATACATGCAAAATCATCGAAGTTATTGTCGTTTTTCCGTGACTTCCTCCGATTACAATTCTTGTCTTTGCTTTGCTTTGTTCGTATAAATACTCTGGATAGGAAAAAACTGGAATATCTAATTCCTTTGCCTTCAGCAACTCTGGATTATTCTCCCTTGCATGCATACCGAGAATAACTGCGTCCAGTCCATCATGGATATTTTCTGCATTCCAACCTATTGAATTCGGTAAAATTCCATCTTTCGCTAATCTCGATTTTGAGGGTTCAAATATTTCGTCATCCGAACCGGTAACGTTCATTCCTTTGCGTTTGAGGGCAATGGCAAGATTGTGCATGGCGCTTCCGCCAATTGCGATAAAATGGACATTCATGGAGTGTACTTTGTTTTATCGAAGGTAAAGGAAAATTGAACTAATTTGAATACCCGTCTATCAGAATTGCAAACAGTAAAGTGTGGAATCTAAATCTCTTTTAATGAGTTTAAAGCATGAATTTATTCATTCCGCTTGTCGTCCACGTTTCCAGTTCATTCTGGTCGTTCGTATAGATGATCAGAACATCCAGATGATCGGTATTTTTAAGGCGAATGAACTCTTTCGTTTCTTCCAAGCCCATCACCATGAAAGCAGTGGCCATTCCATCAGCAATTGCTGCGTTCTTTGCAATGACTGTTGCGCTCAATATCTCATTCTCTGCTGGTCGACCGGTCTTTGGGTTTATGGTATGTGCATATTTCTTTCCGTCTTTTTCATAAAACTTACGATAATTGCCACTGGTTGCAATTCCTCCTTCGGGCAAACCAATTACAGCCGAAATAACGCGTTTCCCAATTCCATCATTGCTTTCTATTGGTTTATCTACTCCCAAACGCCATGTTCCTCCTTCTGGATTGGATCCTTGGACATAAATTTCACCTCCAATTTCAACGTAGATATTTTTACAACCTTTCTCTTTCAGGTATTCGGCAATTACGTCTACAGAATATCCTTGGGCAATGGCGTTGAAATCAAATTCCAATCGTGGATCATATTTTTCAATACGCTTTGAATTTCCGTCAGCCTCCCAATCCCAGAGGTGTTTCTGTTCAAACCCAATTATTTTAAGAGTTGAATCAATTTCCACGTTCGTCGGTAGTTGATCTTGGTCCTGGAGAAAACCCCAAATTCGCAACAATGGCAGAACTGTTGGGTCAAAAGCCCCATCCGTTTTTTTATAAATATCCATCGCGATATTCATGCACGAAATGAAATATTTATCTTTTTTAGGGACAGTGTAAAATCCATCCTCATAATTTAAAATGCTAACTGTAGATTTGGGAATATACCCTGACAGCGACATATCAAAATCATGAAGCACGCTGTCTATTTCGGCTTTCGTCACGGTTGGGCCACCCACAATTTGAATGCCGTAAGTTGTACCCTGAGTTTCTCCTTGAATACGCTGAACATTATTTTCTAGCTCAACTTCAGGAGCTGGTTGCTGGTTGCAAGAAGAGATAAGAAATAAACTAGTGGCGAACCAAATTAGAACCTTGGGTTTCTTTCTGCCAAGTGTATTCTGTAATTGAAGCATTGTTCTTCGTATAAGTTGTCATTCCATTTCGACGTGTTCGCACGTAAACATCTCCGTGTCCGTCAATAACCACAACGCGCCTCGTGATAACGGTATGAATTATTCCATCGGATCCGCTTCTGGTGAATTGTTCCTCAGTCACTCCTTCAGGAAAATCCATTCCTAAAGAATTTTTTGCCACTTCTTTCTTCGGTGCTGTTTCTACATCGTCAATTTTGTCTTTCATGGCTTGTTGACTTTCTCTCGCCTTATCGGATAAATCTTGATTTTTAATTGCCTCCAAGGCATACAAGTCATCAATAGTTGCTGCGTTTTTCTCTTGTTTTTCTGTAGTTTCTTGTGCATATTCCTCACCAGATATTTTCACTTGGTCGATTGTCTCCTGACTTGCGTACGTTTTTTCTTGTTTATTAAGAACAATTTCCGTGTTAATATCCTCCGCAGAATTTTTCACTTCTTTGATAACAGCGGCATTTTCATTTTGTTTCTTGCTTTCTTCCTGTTGTTTTTCCTGATTCGTAATGATGATGTAATCTAAATTACTTTGAACATGAACTTCTCTATCCTTATCTGTTGTTGCTAAAGCCTGATTTTTCAATTCAACAGAAGATTTGATGCTACTGAGTTGAACTTGCTTCGCTTGCAATTCTTCAGCATTTTCGGCCGATCGCCTTTCCTCAACTTTGACTTGAATGTTGATTCCTTCTTTAATTTCTTGCTGCTTCTCCGTTTGCAGAGCATTTGCATTACTTGCCATTTCTAGGTTTTCCATTTCAATGGCGCGAATATCGTTCACACGAGTTTCTATGGTCGCTGCATTTTCTTCGGCTTGAGATTCGTTTATCGCGTCAATTTCTCTGAACCTATCTACATTGTGCTGCGCTTTCGCCTCTTGATCCTCGGCCAAATCCGAAGATGCGTTTAACGCTTTTTCGTTAGCCAATTTAATTTGCAACTCAGTCAAACGACGAGACTCCTCGTCACTCATTGACTCTTGCGCTTCAATTGAAACTGTGCTTAATTGCTTTGCTTTGTAAATACTGTTCTTGTCGTATTTCTGTGATCGATCAGAATCTGCAACCATCATCTCACTGGTCTGTTGAGACATCTGAGCAGCTTTGAGTTGTGCATTGTAATCAGCCTTTTCTTTTTGCTCATCTAAATCTACTTGAATATAATTCAACTTCTCTTGATCAGCTAAGTTTTGTGCTTTTTCATACTCTGCATTTTCATCCATCGAAGCGTTTGCTTTATACTTCACTAGTTTTACCTGCTCCGTTAAATCATGTGCTCTTTGCGTTGCTTCTGACTGAAGCTCCGCTGTTTTTGCTTCAACCGCATTCAAATCGGCTTGGGCCTGATATGTCTTGGCTTGCTGCTTGGCTGACTGTTCATCCATTTGCTGGATGGTTGAGTTTTTCGTTCTCAAAAACTCATCAGATTTCTTGTTCTTTCGAGCTATTTCTCCTTTTGCCAATGCCAAATCAGCATCCTCCCCAGTATAAACATCACCTAATGGCTCTAAACTGGTCGATTGCACGATTGTCGGATTTAATAGTCTTTCAATATCCGCAAGACGCTCGACAGGATAATTATCCTTTGGACGTATGGAATTTGCTTTTTCAAAAAGTTCTTTAGATCTCAAAAAATCTTTCTTTTCAAAATTATTGTCCGCATTTGAAATCAACTCAAGATATTCAGCCTCGGCCACTTTATTCATTTCCTCTTGCAATCGCTGGTCACATTCTGCGATGCGGGCAAGACTGAAAGGTTGGTCAGGGTCCATACCAATAACTTCATTGTATTTATTTTTCGCTTGACTCCAATCTCTTTTTTCGAATAATATATTTGCTTCGATAACCAGTTCTTCAACGCGCAATTTTCGTTCGGCTTCATTTGCAAGTGCGTTTTTTTGTTCTTCTAAAATTTGCTTAACCTCTGAAATCTTATCCTGAACAACCTGGTCTTCTGGCTTGTAGGTTTGTGCCGTTTCAAAACTTGCCAAAGCCAATTTATAACTTTTAATGCTCATTTCAGAAACCCCCTTGCTAAAGTTCTCTTGGTACTTCTTTTCCATTTCAGCAGAGTTTTGTAAACTATTGTAAAGTTCACTCAATTCTTTAATTCGCTTCGGTGGCAATTCTTCTTTCGGACGCAATTCACCTGCTTTTTTAAAGGTTCCAATTGCTTTTCTGTATTCTTTAGCAGAAGCTTCACTTTCTGCAGCAGTAATCAATTCGTTGTATGCTTTTTCAGTTTTTTCTAAATTATCAATTCTTGTAAGCATTTCCTCAGGACGTCTATCTTCAGGTCTTTTCTCGGCTGGACGCAAATTAATCGCTCTATTCGCTAAATCACGTGCCTTCGCATAATCCGACTCATCAATTTTTGATTCAGCCGCCGATATCATTTTTTCAAACAAAGCGTTGGCATCATCTTCCGATTCACGAGATAAACGTGCCGCATTTTTCGACTTATCTCGGGGTTCTTGCTCTGAAGGACGCATTTTGGAAGCTTTATCAAACATTTTAATTGCTTCCAAGTAATCACGGCTTGTAACCAATGCGTCACCTTTATCTATCCACTCTCGGTATTTCTTGTCTTCAGCGGCATTTTTATTCAGTCGGGCATCAATTTCGGCGATACGCGTTTTTGGTTCATTCTGAGTGTCATCTATGCTTGCCGCATTTTGATATTTCAATCGTGCCTTTTCCAATTCATTATTATCCAATAATGTCTTGGCCTCTTGCATTACCTCCTCATATTTTGAGGCAACAAGAGCTTTCGCTTCCTGATTCGCGAGTTTACTGAGTACAGCATCGAATTTTTCTTTAACAACTGCATCATCGCGTATTTCGAGGGCTGCACCATAATGCTGTTTGGCCATGGTGAAATCATCAGATAAAACTGCGGCATCTCCTTGTTTTACATACTTGGCGAAACGGGCTTCAGCGTTCTTTGCGTCCTCGTCCTCCTTAATCAATCGATCGATATCGTCAATTTTAATGAAGGCTAAATTATTCTTCGGATCAAGTTTCAAAATCTTTTTATACGCCTCTTTTGCAGGAGCGTAATCCTTTTTGTCAATTAACGCTTGACCTTGTTCGAATAGCTTATTAATTTCTTCTTCTTGTTTTTTCGCATCGGCTAGTTTTGCGATTTGCTCGTCACAAAGCTTTATCTTCTCCTTCGGAATAGATTCGTTTGGAAAAACAGTTAAAGCCTCTTGATATTTAGCTTTCGCCTCTTCAAATTTTGATCCGCCAAACGAATTATTTGCCTCTTTCATTAAAGCATCATAGTTCTCTTGTTTCGCTTTTGCATTCGCCAAAGATTTTAATTCTTCTTGCGCTAATGCCAATTGATCTTTCGGGTATTTTTCATTCTCGCGAAGCGCTATAGCCTTATTGTATTCCTGAACGGCCGTCTCATACTGTTTAGAGCTCATCGCGGCATCACCTGCAGTTAATGCTTCTTGATATTCTCGCTCCGTTCTTTCTGCTGCCGCAAGATCGTTGACAATCTTCTCGATTTTCGCTACTTCATCCTTCGGATATTGTTCGTTCTTAACCCTCATGGCAGCTCTATACTTTGAAATTGCTTCTGTATATTGCTTGTTATCTCTAAAGTTGTCTGCTGCTTTTATGTAATTGTTATATTGCTGATCTGTTTCACTGACAGCATAAGATTCTTCTTTCTTTGCTCTTAATAATTGATCAATTTCTGCAATTCTTTTCTGCGGTAAAAACTCCTTTGGCTTCAAAAAAGCTGCAGCTTCGAATTGCTTCAGTGCTTCTTCTAATTTTTGCTCTTTGAACAACTTCTCACCAGCTTGAATGGCAGCGTTATACTTCACATCGGTGTCATCTACAGCATTTCCAGAATTATCTAACAGCGATTCTATTTTCTGCTTCATACGTTGATTGGCAGAAACATCATACTTTACATTCGAACCATCAGCTGTGAAACTTGCCACGGGTTCTCTATCCAAAAACGAGAAATCGATGCCTGGTTTAACGGTGAACAACTCCATGCTCAAATCTTGAACAGGGCTTATTTTTTGACCTTCTTTGACCTTTTGGGTATCAAGGTCAGTTAAATCAAACGAAACTCTTTTTGTAACAAAACCAGGCTTAGAAAAGACAATATCGTATTTAGCTTTCGCGTTGAGATCAAAATTCAAGACATATTTCCCATTGCTTGCCGTTTTGGATGTCGCCACCTTTACACCATTGGCAATTACAGAGACCGTCACACCCGCCTCTTTCTTACCCGTTTCGTAATTGGTAATCTGACCACCAAAGTTAAATTGCACATTCTGAGCATAGCTGAATGCACCCACTAGGAGTAAAAAACACGTTAGAATTAACTTCATATTATCATATTAACGTTATCCTGTACAATTGGATACAGAAAACGTTCAAAAAACATTCCATTTTCTTTTACCCAACAAATATCGGAAAAATGAAGTGGAATACCTTTCAATGCTAAAGGATTTCTCAACCGTTCAAAGTTTACAGTATTTTTACAATATGAATCTAACGATCGAAACGTTATCCTTCTGGGAAAGAAAATGGCTATTGGAGGACATCGACTACCTGGTCGTAGGTGCCGGTATTGTTGGGCTTAGCTCAGCATACCATCTAAAAAAATCTCAGCCAAAAGCAAAGATAATTGTTATTGATAAAGGCATTTTACCTTTTTCGGCCAGTTCAAAAAACGCAGGCTTTGCTTGTTTTGGTTCGCCAACAGAAATTCTCGATGATTTAAAGAACATTTCACCAAAAGAAGTATGGGAAACCGTTCAAATGCGATGGAAAGGTCTAAATGCGTTGAAAAACTGGTTAGGTGAAACTGAAATAGACTTGCAAACCATCGGTTCATGGGATTTAATTCAAAGTCAAGAGGATGTGGAAATTGTTCGCAACAAAATGCAGTACTTGAACAATGAATTATTCAATATTACCGGTGAAAAGAATATTTATTCCGAGGACAAAGAGATATTGAGTCGCTTCGGATTCGAAAAAATGGAAAGTGCATTTCAAAATCGTTTGGAGGGTCAACTCGATACTTCCTTGCTCATTCAACGCGCCATAAAAAAAGTCAATGAAACGGGAATTACTATTCTCCGTGGTGTTAATCTCTCTTCCTATACCGCCCATCAAAATGAAGTGGAATTGAACACTAATTTCGGCACAATAAAAACGGGAAACTTGCTACTTTGCACAAATGGATTCACTCCAGAAATAGAAGAAAAATGGGATGTAAAACCGGCTCGAGCGCAAGTTTTAGTCACGAAAAAAATTTACGACTTAAAAATCAAAGGAACATTTCATGTCGACCGTGGTTACTACTACTTCAGAAATGTTGGTGATCGCTTACTAATTGGTGGTGGACGCAATATAAACTTCAAAAAAGAAGAAACTTTGGAAATTGAAACCACCTCAGAAATTCAATCTGGAATTCTTGAGAAATTGAATCAAATCATTCTTCCAAATACTGATTTTGAAATCGATTTTTCTTGGGCAGGAATCATGGGTGTCGGTGAGAAAAAGCAACCGATAATTGAACGAGTAAATGATCGAGTTTGTGTTGGAATTCGCATGGGCGGAATGGGCATTGCGATTGGAACACTCGTTGGACAAAAATTAGCTCAAATGAATTCATGATTTCTTTTTAAAATGTTCTCCCACTATTCCGATAGTTCATTATTTTTGTCCTCAAATTAAGTATACCATGAAAAAACTAACATTAAACGATCAACATATCGCCATGGGCGGTAAAATGGTTCCTTTTACGGGCTTCGACATGCCTGTTCAATTTGAAGGAGTGAATGCCGAACACGAAACCGTGCGCAATGCCGTTGGTGTTTTTGATGTTAGCCATATGGGTGAATTTTTGATTTCAGGTCCAACGGCGCTAGAATTGATTCAAAAAATAACAACCAACGATGCTTCTAAATTAACAGTTGGACGAGCCCAATATTCGTGCATGCCAAATGGTAAAGGCGGAATTATAGATGACCTTATAATATATCGAATTAAAGATGAGCAATATTTGTTGGTTGTTAATGCTTCCAACATCGACAAAGATTGGGAATGGATTTCTTCTCACAATTCAATGGATGCAGATATGCGCAATCTTTCGGATGATTACTCTTTACTTGCCATTCAGGGGCCAAAAGCCGTTGAAGCTATGCAATCTTTATCCAGTATTGATCTCGCTGCCATTAAATATTACCATTTTGAAGTAGCTGATTTTGCTGGTATTCCCCATACAATTATTTCAGCGACGGGTTATACAGGGTCAGGCGGATTCGAAATTTACTGCAAGAATGACGAAGTGGAACAAGTCTATATGAAAGTTCTAGAAGCTGGAGCTGAATATGGCATTAAACCAATTGGATTAGCTGCAAGAGATACCTTGCGCTTGGAAATGGGATTCTGCTTGTACGGAAATGACATCGACGATACCACTTCTCCACTCGAAGCTGGATTGGGTTGGATCACTAAATTCACGAAGGACTTTGTTGATGCCGATTTCTTAGCGAAACAAAAAGAAGAAGGAATTAAAAGAAAATTGATTGCTTTTGAAATGATGGACAGAGGTATTCCTCGTCAAGGGTATAAAATTCAAGATGCCGATGGCAATGAAATTGGAAATGTGACCTCCGGAACGATGTCTCCAAGTATGAAAGTGGGAATTGGACTTGGATATGTTACAAAAACACTATCTGCCTTGGACTCAGAAATTTACATCAATATCCGTGAAAAAGGAGTAAAAGCGAAGATTGTGAAGTTGCCTTTTTATAAGAAAGGGTGATGCCATAGACTCAAGGCTCAAAATAAATTTAAGACCCATTCCGATAATTCGTTTGGGTCTTTTTTTGCGATATTATCGTTTAACAAAGCCAATAGCCAAAAAAAAGACCCAACCTTTCGATTGAGCCTTTAGTATTAAGATTGGATATTACCTATCCAGCTACATTCATATTATCTAGAACAGACATCACACCTTTAACAGCAACTGCAGATTCCTCTAACAAAGCTTTTTCTTCAGCGTTTAAGTCCAATTCGATGATTTTTTCGATTCCTCCTTTTCCAAGGATAACTGGAACACCAAGATAAATATCTTTCATTCCATACTCACCGTCTAACCACGCACAAACTGGGAAGATTCGTTTTTGATCTCGCACAATAGCTTCAACCATTTGTGCAGCAGCAGCTCCTGGAGCGTACCAAGCAGATGTTCCTAATAATTTCACGATTTCACCTCCTCCGAACTTCGTTCTTTCGATGATTTCGTTTAGTTTATCTTCAGCGATTAGTTCTGTTACTGGAATTCCACCTACAGTTGTATAACGTGGAAGTGGCACCATAGTATCGCCATGTCCACCCATCAATACCGCTTGGATATCTTTCGGAGAAACATTCAATTCCATTGCTAAGAAAGAACGGTATCGAGCTGTATCTAATACACCCGCCATTCCAAATACGTTCTTAGAATCTACTTTCGCAGACAAGTATGCACAATATGTCATTACGTCCAACGGATTGGATACAATGATGATTTTCGCATTTGGCGAATATTTCACTACATTTTCAGT
>CBFIBY010000051.1:0-15137 GCA_965660955.1 Crocinitomicaceae bacterium
CATTTTTTTGCAATATTAACCTTATGATACGATTGTGTCCATAGTAAGAGGCGATCCCGTTTCATAGCCAATAAAGAGACCCAAAGCGGTCGCTGTTCCACAAGCATCTGGGTGAGTAGGTATGTCGATGAGTTTTAAAATTTGTCCTTGCGAAGTCGTTTTAACATAAAATGAGTCAAGAATTACACCTGTGTTATAGACTGCAAAACTGTCAATTGTAATTTGGGCATTGCCCAAGTTGAATGAGAACAAAAATGACAGAAAGAGTATTTTTTTCAAAACAAAGTAGTTTTCGATTTCTTTAAAAGTAGCACATATTCAGCATTTACCAAAAACAAAAAAGGCCTAATCTTTAGCGATTAGACCTTCTCTGTGTAGATTTGAAATTAAGCTTATTCTGTGAGTACTTCTACGTATTGGTACACACGGTATTTCTTTCTGTTTCTTGCATCGCCTTGGTAAGCAGGACCTGCAACCACTGCATCGATAATCGTAACGTTTACTTTTTCGTTGAAACTTGTGTTTTCTTGGAAGTACGTCATGATATCGTATTTGATATTCTCTGCACGTAGTCTACTCAATTTCTCATTCGTTTCATACGTCTTTGTAGGAACCGTTGATGCTGAAGAGTATACGTTGATCGCGATAGTTGCTCTACCTGTTTTCAATTGACTTTCAATTTCTTTCACGAATTTCTTGAAGTCACCTCTTTTCGGGTTGATCTTGTTTCCATTGTACTCAAAGAAATGCTTGTACTTCGGGTTTTTATAATCAATAACCGTTACAGGATCAGTATCTGGATTTGTAACCGGATTTGTCACAGGGTCCGTAACTGGATCTGTCACAGGATCGGTAACTGGATCAGTTACAGGGTCCGTCACAGGATCGGTAACCGGATCTGTCACAGGGTCAGTAACTGGATCTGTATCAGGATCAGTTGTAGGATCAACAATCGGTGAAACATCTTGTACTTTGATTTTGTTACGATCTCTTACATCCAAAGTAATATCTCTGAATACTTCGTCGTAATCCTTATCACAAGCAGTTTTTACTTTCTCACGATAAATTTCTCTTTCACCGCCGTCAAACGTGTAAATCAATTCGTATTCTTGACAAGGCTCCATTGAACTGAAGTATACACCATCTCTCAATCGAGGGAATACCGTTCTTGAATTTTCATCATTACATGTCAAACAATTCACTTTAATCGCTACATCTTCTGGAATAGGTTGATTGTCTACTGTTTTAATTTGACCCTTCAATACAGCGATGTTGTTTACACCAACTTCTGTGTTCTTGATTTCGTAGATATCTTTCTCACCATTACCCCCTTTACGGAAAGAAGTTAAGAAACCTCGAAGTCCGTCAACTGTCGTTGTATAGTAAATATCGTCCCCAGTTGAATTCAAAGGGTAACCTAAGTTGATTGGAGCAGACCAATTGTTTTGCTCATCACGACGCGTAACGAAAACATCAAAATCTCCCATCGACAAGGGTCCATTACTTGAGAAGTACAATGTTTTGTTGTCGATAGCTACAAATGGTGCATCTTCATCGTAAGGTGTGTTTACAGAAGGTCCGAGGTTGATTGGCTCACTCCAAGATCCGTCGGGTAGACGAACCACACGGTAAATATCTCTACCTCCAAATCCACCTGGACGGTCAGATGTGAAGTATAAGTTTTGTCCGTCTGTTGTTACATAACAGTGCGGCTCCCAATTATCTGTATTGATACGAGAATCGTTTAAGAATTGAATCTCTTGGAAACGGTTTGTTGTAAAGTCAGAGTAGTAGATGTCTCCGTTTCCAGTAGTATCTTGGAATACGTAGATTCTTCTTTCATCCGCGGAAACGGCCATAGTCGCTTCATTTCTTTTTCCATCGCAGAAATCCAAACGGAATGGATCAATCCAAGAACCATCGAAATCGACATAACTTACGTAAATATCTTCTGGGTACTGATTGAATCGCTTGTCTCTGTATTTGTCAGTTGAATTATCTTCCCATGCTCTTTTTGATGTAAAGTACAATGCCGAACCGTCTAAAGAGACAACTGGTGTGAATTCAGGTTTATCAGAGTTAATAACCGTTCCAACGTTTTCTACTAGCGCATTTTTAGGATTGGACATTTCTCTATACGCTACTTCACACTGTTGTAATTTCAACTTTGCTTCTGGAATCAATTCTGATCCTTGGTCAGATGCAGCGATGAATTTGTTGTAGTATTCAACCGCTTCAGGAATTTGCTCATTTAAGTGGTAACAACGCGCTAAATGAAAGTAAGCATCCGTAGAAGCTGCTTTCTCTTTGGCAGAATACATGTCGTAATTCTTTTTAACCGTTTTAGCCGCTAACTCAAGGTAAGGAAGTGCACCTTCAAAATCAGTGTGAGAATCTAACATAAGATACCCTTTTCTGTAATTGTAATTTGCACTTTGTGGTTTGAATGTCAGTAATTTATCCGCAATAATCTCGGCGTAATAACTAAATCCTTCTTGCATCAAGACAGAACACTGAACAACTAGTTTTTGCTCAGATTCTTTCTCAACCATATTCCGAATATCCTTTTCGGTTAGTTCCTGCGAAAATGCTTGTCCAAAAGCAAAAGTCGCCAACATTAAAAATAAATAACGTTTTACCATTTTATTTGTTTTTATTGAAGCGGAACCAACCAATACGGAAGAATTCCCTTCTTTATAAAGCCCTGTCTACATCAAACTGCTCCAAATATTCGGCAACGCGTTTCACGAACATTCCACCCAAAGCTCCGTCAACAACTCTATGATCGTAAGAGTGTGATAAGAACATTTTGTGACGAATACCGATGAAATCTCCGTCTGGAGTTTCAATTACTGCCGGTACTTTTCGTATAGCGCCTAAAGCCAAAATAGCTACCTGAGGCTGATTGATGATTGGTGTTCCCATAACATTTCCGAATGTTCCCACATTCGTCACTGTATAAGTTCCACCTTGTATATCTTCTGGTTTCAATTTGTTGTCTCTCGCATTTTTCGCCATTGCATTGACTTCTTTTGCGATTCCAACTAAATTCAAGCGATCTGCACTTTTTATAACAGGTACAATTAAGTTCCCTGAAGGCAGTGCAGTCGCCATTCCCAAATTAATGTCTCTTCTTTTGATGATAGTTGTGCCGCTAACGGCAACATTAACACCAGGGAAGTCTTTGATTGCTTTCACAACCGCCTCCATAAATATCGGAGTGAAGGTTAATTTTTCACCTTCACGTTTTTGAAATTCGTTTTTTGTTTTGTTTCTCCAATTGACGATGTTCGTTACATCCGCTTCAACATAAGAAGTTACATGCGGCGAAACATGAACAGACATCACCATGTGCTCAGCAATAAGCTTGCGCATACGATCCATCTCTTCGATTTCATCACCAGGCATGGAAGGCACCATTGGCGCTTTAATATGCCCCATTGAATGAGAAGATTCATGTGCAGGAGCAGAAACTGCTGCTACTTCCTTTTCAGGAGATATTGAAACCGATCCACCAGAACCACGTGAATCCAAATAAGCCAAAATATCTTTCTTGGTTACTCGGTTTCCTTGTCCTGTACCTGGAATTGTTTCTAGTTCAGACATCGTAACACCTTCTTTCTCCGCGATACTGCGTACCAATGGGGAATAGAATTTGCCAGACTCACCATGTTTCTCTGTTGAAACAGATGTTGAACCATTTACACTTTCCTTAACTACCTCGATATCACTCACGATAGTTTCAGCAACTTTCTCTACGCTTACTGGTGCGTCTTCAATTGGAGCGTCCTCTCCATCCGTTGCAATAATGGCGATAACATCACCCACCTGAGCTACTTGGTCTTTTTCAAACAATTGTTTTACTAATACACCTGCAGTTTCAGAAGGTAACTCGTTATCTACCTTATCTGTCGCAACTTCCACTAAAGGCTCATCAATTTTCACTGAATCACCAACGTTCTTCAACCAATTTGTAATGGTTGCTTCCGTAACGCTTTCTCCCATCTTCGGGAGTCTAATTTCGATCTGTGCCATAATACTTAGCCCTGTCCTTTAGTTAATAACAAAAATATATGATTACTTCTTTGATAATTTTAAGGGGTTATCAAGTTTTCCCCAACAACTTTTTAATATCTTCAAATCCTGCACCCAACTGTAGTCTCTAGCGTATAACAGGTTCAGTTTTTCAATATGTTTCTCATCCGCATTGGGAAACAAATCGGATGGAGAAAGAATGCCGTATTTTATTTTTGGTAACAATTGTTCTTTCTTGTCGTTTTCTTCCTGATAACCAACCATCGATTTTCCCCCTAACAAAACATTCGCGATGTTTCTGATCCATTGTCCTTTGTTCTTGTATTTCCAAACTGCAATAGGCGAAAGGAAGAGGAATAAGAATGAACTTAATAAGTCAAACACCCTTTTTACTCTTTTGTTTTTTGGATGTTCAATTTTGTTGACTTCCATTAAATAAAGATCACCTGCCGTGTCTATTGAGTTGGAGCCAATTAAGAAATACGTCTCTGGCTGGGCAATTTTGAATTCCAATTGGTCGCCTTCAAGAACTTTCATCCAATGAATAATGCTATTCGCTGTACAGTCTTTAGCGCAGAATATAACTTCGTCGATTTTGTTAATAAACACAACTTGGTCCAATTGTTCTATCGTACCAACTTGATTACTCATTTTTTCAGAACTAGAACTTACGGCATGCACTTTCCCTATATTCTGGACACTTTGATTCAATAGCTTTTCAACTCGTTTGATTTCTGCATTTTTTCCAACAATGGCAAAGGATTTGTTTTTTGAAGGAGTTAGGCTGAATCGTTTACCTAAAAATAAATGCATGAAAATACGCGACAATCCAATATAAAATAACGCCCAAAGTGAACCTATCATTATAAACAAACGAGAAAACTGAAATTCCTTGGGGAGTAAAGCGTAAATGACGAGCAAGATTACTGTTCCATAGGTTATTCCTTTGATTGCATTCCAAAATTTAAAAGGCTTGTCGTATATACCTTGATGAAACATATTCGCCAGCCAGAGGAGAGAATAGGCGGGAAGTGCTATTTCGTAGGTGTAATTTGGAAAATCAATATTCGACATTTTCCAATAATTCGTTAAAGCAAATAATCCACTAAAGATGAAAAGGAAGTCCATCAACGGGAGAAAAATCTTTTTTATCATGCGTGCTATAATTGCAGCACCTGCTCGCAAGTATATCGCCGAATAAATTAAAAAACTCAAAAGTTTTGCATTCTTCTGTGTAAAATGCTTCTTGGCGAAAATCACCATGGCTTTGTAGAAAACCAATACATAGTTTACGCTGCTCTTTTTTGTGCTTTCTCCTTTGTAGTGGATTATGCTCGTTTTGGGGTAATAATAATTCTTGTACCCTCCTTGTGTTATTCTATAGGATAAGTCAATATCTTCTCCATACATGAAGAATGCCTCGTCCAAAAGTCCAACTTTTTCCAAGGCTTCATTTCGCATAAGCATGAAAGCACCACTCAGAATATCAATCTCGTGAATTTCGTTTTCACTTAAGTAGCCTAGATGGTATTTTCCAAATACTTTCGATTTTGGGAAAAGTCGGGAGAATCCGAAAATTTTGTAGAAAGCCACACTCGGTGTTGGCAATCCTCGTTTCGATTCGGGTAAAAATCTTCCTTTTCCATCAACCATTTTCACGCCTAATCCTCCGGCGTCAGAATGTTCGTCCATGAATCGAATAATTTTTTCAAAGGTGTCTTCTTCAACAACCGTATCTGGATTGAGTAAAAGAACATATTCTCCCTTTGCCAGTCGCATGGCTTGATTATTAGCCTTCGAAAAGCCAAGGTTTACTTTGTTGTCTATTAAATTGTATTCGGGAAATTTCTGACGTACCATTTCCACAGAACCGTCAATCGAGAAATTGTCGACAACGAAAACTTCGCCTGAAACATTTTTAAGCGATTTTTTCACAGAGTTGAGACATTGCTCCAAAAAGAACTCCACGTTGTAGTTGACAACGATGACACTTATCTTGTATGCAAAGGTTTTCGACAAATCGAATTGCTTATTTAATTGCTATACAGCTTATTTCTACTGGCACATCCATGGGTAATTTTGAAACTTGAACGGTTTCACGTGCAGGTGGGAAATCAGGAAAGTAATTTGCATAAGTTGCGTTAACTGCAGCAAAGTCATTCATTGATTTTAAAAATATACTGCATTTTACCACGTCACTCATTTCAAATTCAGCTGATTTCACAAGAGAAACGATATTTTCCATCACTTGTTTTGTAGCTTCTTCAATTGTGTCTAGTATCAGATTTCCTGTAATTGGATTTAGAGGAATTTGTCCACTGACAAATAAACTATTATTCTTGCGGATAGCCTGAGAATAAGGTCCAATTGGAGCAGGTGCACCCGGAATGGAAATGACTTTTTTCATGGGATGAAGAAACTTTGTGCAAGTTTACTAATTTTAAGGCAAAAAGCAGTGAAAATCCTCTTGATTGACAACTTAGATTCCTTCACATACAACCTTGCTCATTATTTGGAAGGAATGGACGTTGAAGTAAATGTAATTCGTGAAAATGAATACAAAAAAGGAATGTCTCAGGGTTATGATAAAATAATACTTTCACCTGGCTCAGGTTTGCCACAAGCTAGAAAAGGGATGCTGCTTTGTATTGCTGAAAATTTGGGCGAAAAACCGGTACTCGGTGTTTGTTTAGGAATGCAAGCTTTGGTTGAATTTACGGGTGGTAAATTATACAACCAGGAATTAGTAAAACATGGAACGGAGGAGCTTATTAACAGGGTAGATGACTCCGAATTGTTAAAAGGTGTTCCGGATCAATTCAAAGTTGGTCTTTATCATTCTTGGGCTGCTGATGTAGCGGGGATTAATGAATGGAAGGTTACCTCCAGATCTAAGAATGATGTTGTCATGTCTATTGAATCAACCAAGCGGAAATTGTTTGGTGTGCAATTTCATCCCGAGAGTATTATGACCTTGGAAGGAAAAAGAATTTTGTCGAACTTTTTGGCGCAGTGATTATAAAGCAGTGATTTAAAACTGGAGTGAAAAGTTCATTTTTAGGCAATGACAAACGGGTATTTAACTAGTAGGAAAATGAAAGAAATACTCGTATTTACACTTTGAAAATTTGGATTGATAAGGCAAATCCGGATCGATTAAATGTCAGAGGATATATCGGACCTTTTTTCAGAACTCAAAAGTGGGTGAAAGTAAAAAGCTAGTTTAAATAAATTCAAATTCGACCCGTCGATTTCGTTGCTTGCCTTCTTTGGTATCGTTGCGATCGACGGGTTTTTTTTCACCATGAAATTCGATCTCAATTCGATCAGCTGCAATTCCTTGTTCAACGAAGTATTCAATAATAGCTTCCGCTCGTCTTTTCGATAAATCGTCATTGTATTCGTCGGAGCCGTCAGCATCTGTATTTCCTGTTACTTTTACACGAAGATCAGTGTGGCCGTTTACGACACGCACAATGCGATTAAGAAAATCATTGTATTCGTCGCGAATATTTGCCTTGTCATAATCGAAGTAGATAGGCTGAAAAACGAAACTTTTACGGTCTTCTTCTCTAACTTCTGGGGCTTTTAAGCCCATTTTTAAATCATTGATTAAAGCGTCTCTAGAAGAGTGAGAGGCAATCATAGCTTTTTCCGCACTAAATTTATTCTTTATGCGGTATAATATGATTTTACCAGCGTTCTGTCTACAATCTGAACTCGTGTACTTTCCTTCTAAGTAACCCGTTTCTTCATTATAAACCAGCGTTCCTTTTAATTTACACCATGTTATTCTAGAATTGCCTTCTTTTTTTAGGTAGGATACATGCTTAAATTCTACTGTTTTTCCTTTGACAGTGCCATATTGTTTGCCGATTGCAAAGTACTTGGTTTGATAGATTTCTTCACGTGTTCTTCCCGAAGATCTTCCATTTGAGGTTTCAATTTCCAAAAAGAATGGATTCGACTTGGCTTCGGTGCTTCCATTTTTTATCAGGATACCTTGCCACAAACCATCTAGATCAGTTTGAGCAATCGAAACATAGGTCGAAATTAAGGCAAGAAAAAATAAAAGTGTTCGCATATCTTATTATTCGTATAAACGCAAAAAATGTTCCAATCTTATGTTTTAAGAGTTAAGAGTTAAGAGTTACGGGTTACGGGTTGCGGATTGCGGGTTGTGAGGTGGGTGGGTAGATCTTCAAAAAGAAACCAACTCGAAACTCCAAAACTCGCAACCCGCATCTTTTACCCATTTGAGGATTCCAACATTCGTCGCCATATTCAAAGCTGAACCTCCTAGTTTTGGTTATTTTTGAAACATGAATAAATTAGTTGCATTTTTTGTCCTGTTTTTATCTCTCACCTCTTTTGCCCAAATGCCAGTTCAGTGGAATTCAGCGGAGATATATACGCACCTAAAAAGACTAAAAGTTCAGGCTCGCGTGTTGTATTTAGCTGCGCATCCGGATGATGAAAACACGCGATTTATCTCGTTTTGTGCGAATCAAATGTTAACCGAAACGGCTTACATGTCTTTAACTAGAGGGGATGGAGGACAAAACTTGATAGGACCTGAATTGCGAGAAGAATTGGGGATAATTCGGACTCAGGAATTGTTGATGGCTAGATCCGTTGACGGTGGAAGGCAATATTTTTCACGGGCAAATGATTTCGGTTATTCAAAAAACCCAAAAGAAACCTTCGAAATTTGGGAGAAGGAAAAGGTATTGGGAGATCTTGTTTATGTAATTCGAGCCTTTCAACCCGACATAATCGTTTGTCGCTTTCCAGCCGATGGAGGCGGTGGACATGGACATCACACGGCATCAGCAATTCTTGGTGCAGAAGCGTTTGATTTGGCTGCTGATCCAAATGCCTACCCAGATCAATTGAACGAAGTAAATGTTTGGCAGTCAACAAGATTGGTGACCAATACAGGGCGTTGGTGGAACGACACTATTTCCGCGGATGACCCAAATGTGGTTATTGAAAACATTGGAGAATATTCCAGTCTATTGGGAACATCTTGTAATGAGATTGCCGCACGAAGCCGTTCCATGCATAAAAGCCAAGGTTTTGGAGCAACAGGTGTAAGAGGAGAGCAGATTGAGTATTTTGAGCATGTAAAAGGTATACAAGCGAACAATTCATTGTTTGATGATGTAGATTTTTCATGGAAAAGAGTCGATGGGGCAAAGAAAATCGAGAAGCAAATCGATAAGGTTCTGAAGAAATATGATATGCAACATCCGGAGTATTCAATTCCGGCTCTATTTAAATTACGCAATGCTTTGCAGAAACTACCGGATGAAATTAGAATCATCGAAAAAATTCAGAACGTTGAAAAACTAATCGTTCAATGTGCGGGATTATTTACTGAAGCAAAAAGTGACCAATATGCCGTAACGGGCGACGATACCATTTTTTTAGATTTGGAGTTTATAGCACGACAAACTGACGGATTTGAGTTGAAGAATTATCGTTTGCCAGATCTTAACTGGAGTTTTGGAGGACACATACCGTTAGAAAAAAACGAAAAATTCGTTCGGAACGATAAGGTGAAAATTCCAACGACTTGGGAAAATACGACGCAATATTGGTTGAAGAATGAAGGTACGTTAGGTGCATACGCTTTGGATAGTCAATCTCTCGTGTTGCAACCTGATAATGGACCGGCAACCTTCCTTTATACTGATTTGGTTTATAAAAACGCGGAAAAACTAACGGTCAAGGTTCCTGTTATTTACAAGGAGAATGATCCAGTTAAAGGTGAGTTGTACAAGCCAATCTATTCCGTTGCAAATGTTTCATTGCGCGTTGAAGAAGATAATCTCTTGGTTGAAAAGGGAGAAAAACAGATTATTGATGTTTACGTTTCGTTCAATTCCTATCGTTTTTCTGGCTATTGGAGTATCGAAATTCCTAAGGGGTGGGAAATTAAACCATACGAAGAACAGGTGTTTTTTAATCATCGTGTTAACGGAGAAGTTAAATACACCTTCGAATTGACGCCAACAGATGAAGCGGAGTCAGGTGTTTTTAACCCACGTTTGATCAAAAGTAACGGAACCGTTCATAACAAGGAAATCAAATTTATCGAATACGATCACATTCCAACACAAATTTATTGGAAGCCTTCAACTGTCAAACTGAATGTAGCCGACATTCAAATAAAAGGACAAAAAGTGGCTTATTTTGAAGGCGCAGGTGACATCATTCCCGATGCACTTCGGTTGGTTGGGTATACTGTGGACGTTTTAACCGAAGCTGATCTGTCTCGAATAAACGAATACGATGCAGTTGTGCTAGGAATCCGAGCGTTGAACGTGAATCCGCGTATGGAATTTATACTTCCTCAACTTTTCGAATATGTGAAACAAGGGGGGAATTTAATAATTCAATACAATACAAGTCATCGTTTGAAAACTAAGGATATTGCACCCTTTCCATTGAAATTAAGTCGAGATAGAGTTACCGATGAAACGGCAGAAGTTACTTTTCTAGCGCCGAATCATCCAGTTTTGAATACACCGAATAAAATCACCCAAGAAGATTTTGATAATTGGGTACAGGAACGAGGGCTCTACTTTCCAAATGAATGGTCAAATGAATTTACACCAATCCTAGCCTGTAATGATCCGGATGAAACGAGCAAACAGGGCGCATTGCTTGTTGCTGAGTATGGTGAAGGGAATTACATCTATACCGGAGTTTCATTTTTCAGAGAATTACCAGCTGGTGTTCCCGGTGCGTATCGTTTGCTCGTGAACTTAATATCTTTAGGACATGAGTAAGAACGAAAAACCTCCAGTTTTTAAGTCTTGGAAGGGCTGGTATGTGCTTTTGATGGTTGTGCTTGTTCTGCAAATTATTTGGTTTTTTTATTTAACAAATCACTTTAAATGAGCACGATAGACTGGATAGTTTTACTGGGTTCATTGATCTTTATCGTTTCATACGGCGTTTGGAAAACGCGTGGAAGTAAAGATTTACAAGGATATCTCAAAGGAAACAATGATGCCAAATGGTGGGGAATAGGAATTTCCATCATGGCAACCCAAGCCTCCGCTATTACCTTTCTATCTACCCCTGGTCAAGCTTTTACAGAAGGAATGGGATTCATCCAATTCTACTTCGGATTGCCATTGGCTATGATTATTCTGAGTGTCACCTTCATTCCGATTTACTATAAGTTAAAGGTCTACACGGCTTACGAATTCCTTGAAACACGTTTTGATTTAAAAACAAGATCACTTGCGGCCATTTTATTTCTCGTGCAACGCGGTTTAGCCGCAGGAATTACCATTTATGCGCCAGCCATTATTCTCTCCAGTTTATTGCATTGGGATTTAACACTTACAAATATTTTTATAGGTGTTTTGGTTATCGTTTATACGGTTTCTGGCGGAACCAAAGCCGTTACCCAAACCCAGAAACAACAGATGATGGTGATGATGGGAGGGATGATAACCGCAGGAGTTATCGTCTTGCAGATGCTGCCGCCAGAATTGAGTATGTCGGATACACTGAAAGTTGCTGGCGCTTCTGGGAAGCTGAATATCGTCACCTTTGATTTTGATTTAGATAACAAATACAACATTTGGTCAGGAATGACAGCGGCTGTTTTTCTCTTTATGTCTTATTTCGGGACGGATCAATCGCAAGTACAACGTTATTTGACGGGTAAATCGTTATCGCAAAGTCGTTTGGGTTTGATTATGAATGGATTACTTAAAATTCCGATGCAGTTCATTATCCTTTTTATCGGTGTGTTGGTTTTTGTTTTTTATCAATTCAACGAAGCACCTATTTTCTTTAATGAAACGGGAACGCAAAAGGTAATGGAGTCAAGTTATTCTCCAGAATATAAAAATTTAGAGAAAGATTATCATCTACTTTTTGAGAAAAAGAAAGACGTTGTTTCAAGTCTGGTTGCCGCCAATCAAGCCGGAGAAACTGAATTGATGAAGGTGCACCAGAATAAGCTTCAAGAATACCAAGAACAAGAGGCTGGAATCCGCGATTCTGCAAAGGTCTTGATAGAAAAGGCTGATGCTACTATAGAAACGAACGACAAAGATTACATTTTCATGAATTTCGTTATGGATTACATGCCAATTGGTATAATTGGGCTTCTTTTTGCCGTGATGTTTAGTGCAGCCATGTCGAGCACAGCAAGTGAACTCAATGCATTGGCCACAACCACGACTATCGATTTGTACAAACGTTCGGTAAAGCCAAAAGAAACGGACAAACACTATTTGAAGTCGTCGAAAATGTTCACGCTTATGTGGGGACTTTTAGCGATTCTATTTGCGACAACCGCTTCACTGTTTGAAAACTTGATTCAAGCCGTAAATATTCTAGGTTCACTTTTTTATGGGACTATTTTGGGGATTTTTCTTGTGGCTTTTTATGTGAAAAGAGTCAAAGGAAATGCGGTCTTTGTCGCTGCCATTTTATCCGAGATTATTGTTTTGGTCATTCATCTTTTGAATACCTATGATAAAGCGCCTTCTTGGCTTGAAATGGGCTATTTATGGTATAATTTGGTTGGCTGTTTGTTGGTGATCGTATTTGGATGGATTTTAAGTAGGTTCCAACCAAAGGAGGATGCGGTTCGTATAGAATAGTGTAGACCAATATGCACAACTTCTAATGAAAACTTACATTATGAAATACATTGTTTCCTTATTTGTGATCATTTTTATCGGAACCCACTCTTTTACACAAGGTTTGGATATAAAAAAAGTAAATTTTGGTTTTACTTTAGGACGATCAATTGGTTATAAATCTGTAATTGGAAATAGAGATTATGAATCCTTAAATTCGGGAGCGAAAATTGGATTCTATTCCTCTTCTAAATATTCATCATCAGTTTATCGGTACAATTATGGCGCGAAAATATTTGCCATGTTCAATTTCCAAACAAAGAATAGAATTTTGGTCGGGTTGGATTATCAGCAATTTGGGAAGCGTTTTGAATATAGAACTTTCTCGAGTTACCCTGCTTTTGCCTCAACAAATCACTACGCTAATGTTTCTTACTGGCGTGAAATTAATGGAGTACATAAAATATTCAGTGTTGGTTGTCCCATCAATTATGAATTTGTGTCTCATAAAAAGAAGTTAATTAATCCATTCTTTTCAGTTGGAATAGAGCCGAGAATCATTGTTGGAAACTCATCAAATCAAGAGTATGTTATTTCAACATCATACAATATGCTCGATTCAACCATGACTCAAATTCCTTCTGCTACGGAAAAGGGAATTTCAAAATATTCCATTGACATTCCATCATTTAATTCTACAATGTCGGTCGCAGTTGGAATAGAATGGGAGATCTTACAAAAAATGAATTGCAGGCTGGAAATATTTACAAGTCTACTTATCCGACGAATTGAGTCTGAAAAGGATGGAGCTGGGAAAGTACCTTCGCAAACGGGAAGCGCAAAAGATAATTACATGAATTTCGGTACTAATTTCGGGCTTTATTTTTAGATGTTTTTTGAATTAAAAAGCCCTGAAAGAAGAATCCATCAGGGCTGAAAGCATAATCTACTAGAAAATTTAACCTGTAAACTTTAAAAATTGAAGTATAGCTTTTTAGTTCATGTTTGAAAATAGAATATCCTTCAATTGATTGAGACCAACGACACCAGACTGACGCCAAACGACTTTTCCTTTTTTGAAAATAATGAGTGTTGGAACACCCTTCACCTTATACACTTGAGCTGCATTTTGGTTCCGGTCAACATCAACGGTAATGATTTTTGCGTTGCTTCCGATCTCTTTTTTTACTTGCTCAAGAATGGGTTTCATTGTTTTGCACGGTCCACACCATTCGGCGTAAAAATCGACCAAAGTAGGGGAGTCGGAGTTTATTATTTCTTGAAATGTTTTTGCCATGATTTAATCCTTTTTGTTGCTATCTTCCTGCGGAATGGCGCAATTACCAGCAGCACATCCCCAAGCGAATACTCCCATTGCCATGAAATAACCACCAAGTATAATTCCGAACCAAAGTTGATCCATAATGGCTTGTCCTACAATAATTCCACCTAATATGAGATAAAGAACCCTTGTGAAACTCCAAGGAAGTGAAATTCGAGCGAGTAAATTGACCATTTAAAATTTCTAGTTTTTGTAGAAATTCACATCCAACCAAGAACCCGCATTTCCACATTCAATACCCGCTTGAGATAATACTTGTGTTGCCATTCCGCTTCTGTTTCCTGATGCACAACATAATATTAAAGGCTGCTCAAGTGATTTAAGCTCATCCATTCGGGTGTTTAATTCTTGTAAGGGAATATTCACACTTCCTGCAACATTTCCGCCTTGAAATTCAGCATGTGAACGCACGTCAACGATTGTTCCTTTGTTTTCTTTGATTAATTGTTCAAAGTTCATATTCTTATTTTTTATTGTTTTGAAAAATATTGAAAAGCAATCCGCCCATCATTGCTCCGTATAGCGTGCTGTTAATTGGGCTTGAAGTTATGCTACACGATCCGTTTACACATCCTACTTGAGAATAGTAAACATAACCGCCAATAGCTCCAACTCCAATACCGATTAGGGTCAGCAGATAATTTGAAAAGAATGATTTGACTGAATTATTATTCATGGAACAAATGTCCGATATCATTTTGAATTCCTTTGTGACTAGCGTTACAGATATAAAAAAACACCCCGTCCATCTTACGATAAACGGGGCTCTGAAATCAGGGTGGAAGCCCCTTATTTCATTGCTTTTATTTCTTTAATCAATTTCTCGTTGTTAGCAACATAACCGTAGTCTCCGCCTTCGTTTGCTTTGGCAAGTTCCATAGATTTCTGCGCTGCAGCCAATGCTTCCTTTTTCTTATCTAATTTGGCATATATCTTTGCTTGAACGTGAATATACCAAAATGCCTCAGGTCTTTTCTCCACGGCTTTGTTGATGTACGTTAATGCTTCATCTAAATTTTTGTCTTTTTCTAAATAGAAACGAGCTGATTGATAGTAGTCACCAGCACTTGGGCCTTCCATAACTTTAGCGATTTGTTTCTCAACCATTTCATCCGTTGGCGTTTCAATAGGAAGTGAAACGCGTG
>CBFIBY010000052.1:0-14838 GCA_965660955.1 Crocinitomicaceae bacterium
ATCAATGTCTTTCACGAAAAGTGGACTTCCATAACTATCGGGATAAATCGCTTCGTTGTAATACCAAAATTGACCACCACCGAATACATCCCGTGACATGCCCCAGTTGAACGGTCCCCAGTAATAGCTGTCAGCCACTGTCAATACTTTCGACTGCTTTATTTTCGGATTTTTCGGAACATGAAAGTATGGATATCCCATTTCATTGTCAGAAATGTCAAATAGTAAGTTCATTCCTTTTTCAATATCATCATCTGTATCCCAAGCATCATCGGAGACATTAAAACTATCTACGATTACTCTCGGTAACCAAACTCCTTTGAGATGATTCAAATACGAAATCAAGGTATCCGCCATTACCACTTCTCCATATTTACTCCAGTGAATTCCGGTTTTGGGGAACAAAGGGTATTTCATTTTGCCTTTTTGTTCTGTGAACCACTTATTTAAATTTATCGTTCGAACTTTTCCATTTAATCGATTGGAATAGACTTCCAAATTGGTCGTTTTCAAATTCATTGGTAAAGTCCTGTCAATTGGCATAGGAAGAAATTCTGGGAAGAAACTAGCCTTTCCGGGTGCCAATAAAACGACAAGGTGTTTCCCCAGTTTTTCTAAAGTATCCGAAATCATTTTTAGTTTTTGGACTTGTTCTTCAATGACATTCACACCACGAAAATCTTCACCTTTCCATGCTTTGATATAATTCTCTTCGTATAAATAGTTATCCCTCCCAACCACAACTCCATTTGCCCTTGCTTCATTGTACAAAGAAAAATGCCATTGGTTGTAGGTCCGAACCATCGTATTTCGGAATCCAACTTTCTGGTTCAAATAATCCGTTGTGCTATCCTGAAATTTGGCATCGAACCAAGTTTTAGCCGTTAAAATTGGTTTCTTGACATCCTCAATGGCGCCGTTTAAAGGCTTAACATGTGCGAAACGGAATTTATGTTGTATCGCAGGAACCAACAACGCTAGCAACAGAATCCCGAGCAAAATGCGTTTCAAAAGGATGCTATTTGTTTTACCTTCCATCAGAATCTAAAATAAATGAAAGGATTAAAACCAGAACTTGTAATGGAACTTGCAGAAAGCCAAAGTAAAAGTAATGATGTCAGAAATAAGAAGATATGGCTTCTATTACCATACAAGTCTGTCTCGAAGAAATAGGTTTGAAGTCGTTTGCCAAATTTGAAAGCCAAAAGGAAGGAGAAGAACACGGCAATGATGAGAATCAACCAAAAAGCAGGAATAGCCTGTATTGAAAGAATGTCGCTATCACCTCCAATCAGCTTGAACAAATACAGTTTCATTTTGCCAAAATCTTCCAATCGGAAAATGACCCAACCAAACATAACAACCACGAAAGTGAAAAGTATAGCAACCACTTTACCCGCTTTTTCAAGTAAATTCTTCAGGAATAATCGATCAAGGATTAGGAACATGCCATGAAAAGCTCCCCAAATCACAAAATTCCATGAAGCTCCGTGCCACAATCCAGAAAGCAAAAAGACGAGAATTAGATTAAAATACAAACGTCCCTTTGAGTTGACACGATTTCCACCCAAAGAAATGTACAGATAGTCCCGCATAAAAGAACTCAAGGTCATGTGCCATCTGCGCCAGAAATCGGAAATATTCTGAGCAATGTACGGCGCGTTGAAATTTTCTGGAAAACGGAACCCCATCATTCGACCGAGTCCAATCGCCATGTCGGAATAGCCTGAAAAATCGAAATAAATCTGGAAGGTGTAAGCGATCATCCCAAGCCATGCCATGGGAAGTGAAAGTTCCTCCAGATTAGAATCGAAAATCAAATCAGCCTGCTCCGCCATCACATTGGCGATAAGTACTTTCTTCGCTAGTCCGATGCAAAAGCGATAGAACCCCACAAGCTTATCGTCGATGCTATCTTTTCGCGAAACAATTTGATCGGCAATGTGGGTAAATCGGACGATTGGACCGGCAATCATTTGTGGAAAAGCCATGATATAAAGCAAGTAATCTGTTACTTTCTCAAGCGGTGCATGAACACGACGGTACACATCAATAGAATACGTTAACGTTTGAAATGTGTAGAAGGAAATACCAATTGGTAAGGCAACAGACGTCCAACCCACTTGCTCAATTCCAATTGAATTCAATACGCCATTTACATTGTCGATAAAGAAGTTGGCATATTTGAAATAAGCCAATAGCCCTAAATTCATAACCAACGAAGTGATAAGTAGTCGCTTCCGTGTCTTTTCTTGGTTACTTTGATGAAGATTCTTGACAATGAAAAAATCGATAATGGTAGATCCAATAATAACGAAAACGAACTTTGGAGCTCCCCACGCATAGAAGGCAATACTGGCCGCCAAGGCAATGTAATTCTTGAATTTCTTAGGGGCAATGAAATAGGCCACCAAAAATGCGGGCAAGAAATAAAACAGAAATATTATACTGCTAAATACCACTAAGCAAACTTACTATTTTGTTAGGATATCAAGACGTTGAGAATTAGATATTATTGCGCAGAAGGGAAATCAATATTCCCATTTGCCCGTAAAGTCATTGTAGACGTTTATACCAAACTTAAAACGAATATTGGCCTTATCGATATTACTATCCGCCGTCACGGCGTAGAATCCTAATTTGAAGGTACCTCCCCAAAGTGTAAATTTCCGTTCCAAGCCGGCATAAAATTCAACTTGACGGAAGTTCGCATCCGGTATTATAAGCGCTGCGCCTCCAATCGTTTCTTCTAATCCCAATCGATTAATTCCCCAAATCTTCCCTAAAAAGAATCCTTTGAAGTGATGTATGGCATTGAATTGGATATAACTATTTGATGTATTCAAAGCGGTATCCAACAACTGAAGTGTATTCACAGGGTTAGAAAAGAATCCCTGATCCGAAGGTCGAAAGAACTTGTTTTCTATGAAACGTAAATCCTTTTTAAACAAGAATGAACCCAATTCAAATTTCCATTGTGCTTCACCGAGCGTGTTCAAGTATACATCGTCAGTAACGCGCAATTCTATGAAGTCAAAATTGGATTGCGTCTCAAAGATATTTGGTATCCCTCTTTTGTATTTCAGAAAAACAATTGGATACGGAGACCCAAGTACAATTTTCTTCCCTTTTCGGATAATATATTTCTGACGGAAGTGATATTCAAGGTCGAGCGTTGGCATTAGTATTTTATACGAATCGAATGGCATCAAATCTGGAATTACACTAAATATCGTATCGTAAAGAGGCGGATAGCCAACATTTTCTATTGAAAATCGATTGGAATATTCAAGTTTCACTTGTCCATACAACCCATTAGTTATTTCCCTTCTGAAACCTACTTCAAATTTTTGATTTCGAACCATATTGGTCGGGAAAAATGCACCGATTACGTTTTGCGCATTTGCAATCCGATCGTAAACATCTCCTATTTCGAAGAAAATCTTTGAGAAGTTCTTTGGGTTATAGGTAAAATCTCCAGCAAAAGAACCTTTTACATCTTTGTTGAAGAAACCATAATCAATGAAAGGTCTAACCGAAAATTTCTTTCCATTTTCAAACTCCTTTTGATAGCGCACCCTCAAACGATGACGATAACCTCCTACACCAAACAAATTGATTTGATTGATTAATCCATCAACGTACCATTCCTGTTTCTTAAAGGAATTTGAATGACCGTATCCGATAAGTGGTGAATACCAGTGAAATTTGTTGCGAATACTATCCTGTTTGAGTTTGTATTCATCACTTTCATGATAGGTTAGAATACTATCTTGTTCTTGAATAAACTTTGTTTCGATGCTCTTCAAAGTGAACGGTCGACGTTCATTCCAAAAAGTTGTGTCTTTGTCAAATGCATCTTCCGTGTAAACGCTGGTTTCTAGCCAATAATTTCGTTTCGAATCGTCTACTTCAAATTTGTAGTCTTCATGCGTTAAGCGAATAATTCCGTTGATTTTTTTATTTCCTTCTTTAATATTGTATATGAATTCACGTCGTGTCGGCACCAATCTTTCGCCTACTTTTTCGTAATCACAAACAAGGTGCATATCTTGGAAATAACCCAACGCCGCGCTGTTTATTCCCAATTCGTAGGAAACCAGTTCTAATCCCTCATCACGAATAAACAGTTTACCATAAAACAAGGCTTCGTAGTCGAATCGAGGGTCCACCCGTACTTCATACACCAAGGAATTATTCGAATCCAAATATGAACTTTCCAAATAAAAGGAATAGTAAACAAACGCATTATACGCCAATGGCGAAACGATTGGTTTTTCAGAAATTCGCGGCAATTCCAGCAAATTTTCGAAGAGATTTATGTGTGCATCTTTAATTCCTGTAACAAAAAGATACTTATTAAATGATTCACCCATTGGTGCGGCTATACTTCGGTTGTTATCTCCGAAAGTAGCGACTACTTCAACCGAAGCCTGTTGAGATGGATCGGTAAAATCTTCAAAAGCGTAAAATTCATTTTTGAACTTCTTTGCCTTTTGATAGGAAGTAATCGCCCTCCATTCAATCAGATTCATTTTTTCTTTTCCGATAATAGAATCTTTGACAATCGTATCCCGCTTTTCTTTTTCCAGAGAACCGAAACAGTACGTGTCACACCGGTATTCGGGAACGAGATCGTAGAAATACTGTCGCTTTTCGATGACGCGTTTCATCAATTCTTTTCCTTTCGATTTTTTGGATTGGCCCGTTATAGTCACCGCCTCCACATCTAGCACTTCGGCTTTCAAAGTAACATTCAGAAAGGTGTTGGTTTGTGAAATGACAACCGTATCGATCAAGGGTTCAAATCCGCTAGCATTGAATTGCAGGATATACGTCCCTCTCTTTAATTCTAGAACATACTTTCCTTCGGCATTCGCCACTGTACCGTAACTTGAATTTTGAATCCGAACTTTTGCAAAAGGAATGACCTCCCCATTCGATTCAGTTATTTGTCCTTTCAATGCCTGCCCAAAGGACAGCAAAGAAAAAACACTAAAAAATGTGAGTAGAATAAATTTCAAGTTCGCCGGTTCTTTTTTTCGTAAGACGAATATAAAAGGAATATGTTACAGCCCATTAGGCGAGGTGCCTAATAATTGTGAAAAACTTAGAATTTGAAAAAACAAACTACGTTTAATTGATCTCGGGAAAATGATGTAGTCAATTGATTCATATACGCCAATTCAAACCTCAAAGAAGCGTTTAGTTTGTATCCAACTCCGCCATAGATCCGATTTCGGTCAAAGAAATTTCCTTTATTGCCAACAAATATTTCATTATATCCTGATAAATAAACAGTTTTATCAATCATTTCTTTGTTGTTCAAGGGAATCGTCACCCCAAGAAAATAACGCAATCTCGATCTATACGTATTGTCATTGCCGATAAATCGTTGTTCAAATCTATAGCGATGTTGTAGATTTAGTCGACCCAATCTCTGTTTCGTAATGAACTGCTGAAATATCCGATGCTCGTTAATTATGGCTTTATCCTCTTCGCCAAGAATGTAGTTTTCACTTCGTATGAAACCATATCCCAACAAGAAATTTATCTTCGAATTAAATGTATATCCCAATCCCGTTCGGAGCATCAATTGTTCCAAATCTCCACCGAAATTATAATTTCTGTACTGCACCTCGTGATGCACATTGAAACGATCATTCAATACTTTGTTTCCAAAATAGTTGTACCAAGAGCCAAAATCTGATGACTGCGCGTGCGTTATACAAGCACTTAGAGCGAAGGTAAAAACAAGAATGGTGATTTTCATTTCGACTATTTTTCGATATCACAAATGTATCGAACTGGATTTAATTTCGCTTCGAAGGACCTTTCTTTTTCTCTTTTACTCGGACATAAATCAATTTGTATTTACCTTTCGGGCTATCGCGTTGATCTATTTCGAAACGGTTGATGCTTTTGATAAGTGGGGTTAGTTTTTGGAATCCAAAATTTCGCGGATCAAAGTTTGGTTGTTTTTTTTGAATAAGACTGCCCACGTCACCCAAAAATGCCCAACCATCGTCTTCAGAAACATCATTGATGGTATTAGTGATCAATTGAATTTCTTTGTTGGTTATTTTGTCTACGCTTTCTTTCTCCGTTTTATCTGTTTCCGATTCTTTCGCTTGTTTCTTTAGGATTTCGATATAAATAAACTTATCACAAGCCACAATAAACGGGTTAGGGGTTTTCTTTTCTCCAATCCCAATAACTTGCATGCCCGCCTCACGCAATCGCGTGGCAAGACGGGTGAAGTCGCTATCACTGGAAACAAGACAGAATCCATTAACTTTTTCGGAATAAAGAATGTCCATAGCATCTATAATCATTGCTGAGTCAGTCGCATTTTTTCCGGTAGTATATCCGTATTGTTGAATAGGAGTTATGGCATTTTCCAACAACATCGATTTCCATTTCGATAATCGCGGATTGGTCCAATCACCATAGATTCGTTTGATAGTAGGGTTGCCGTATTTGGCAATTTCTTCCATCATTTCATGTACATGAGCAGATGGTATGTTGTCACCGTCTATAAGTACGGCTAAATTTAAATTCATAATTATTTAGTTTAATGTAAAGGTACTGGTTTTTAATGGCATCTGCATTTAAGTGCTAAACTCGGGCGAGTTTCGCTCCAATCCAAGCCATTGGGAGATAAGCGATTAACAAATCCAAAATCAGAAACCAAATAGGACCTTGCAACATGTATGCCATTAAAACCCCTCCAACCAGAAAGAAAGCTCCGATTGCAATCGCAAATTTCATTTTATGCGATGCAGCAATTTTAACTACTACTAACGCACCGACCAAACTACCCAAAGCATGAGCGATGAAAGGAAACAAAAAATGTTTAGCATCATACAAGTGTAAATTTGCCTTAATGCTTTCAATATCCGTTGGGTCAACTCCTGATGGCGGCGGAAATACACTTCCTGTCATTGCGATAATTCCTCCATTTACCAGCCATCCCGCTATAATTCCGGCGAAAAACCCAAGAACATTTCTTAAGATTGAATCCATTTTTTACTCTATTCAAGTCGAAAGTTAATGAAATAGAATCAATGTCGTATTCATCACCTGAAATTATAAATACGTGAATTTTTGATATCAAGAGGATACTAGACTTGTAGGCAAACTATAAAATAGCGTAATTTGTTCTAAATTCTATAAAAACAGAAAGCATGTTAAAACGATTACAATTATTATTAGTTCTACTCCTTTTTACACCATTAATATCCTTTTCTCAGTTTCCTGATTTAGAATTTAATATAAGTACCCTCACAGTAGGTCCGGGCGGAACTGTTAATGTGCCGGTAACGGCAGGTAGTAATTGGTCAAACATTACCCAGTTTTCGGGAACCTTTACATATGATCCAACGGTTTTAACATGGAATACAATGGAAAATTGGGGATTGTCGAATCTGGGTGGAGCTTCATTTACAGTTACAACTCCCGGAACTATACAGTTCAGTTGGACAAGCTTGATTTCCATAGGCCCATCTTTGGGACTAGGTGCAACCATTTTTGATCTAAAATTCAACGTAATTGGCGCAATCGGCACAACTTCTCCAATAACCTTTGGAGCCTCGCCGCAGGCCGCCGCATGGCAAAATGGTTTTGGTTGGGGAGGAACGAACTTTCTTCAAGGAAATGGTTCGGTCACTATTGCTTGTTTAAGTCCAATAGCTAGCTGGACGTCCGCACCAAACTTTTATACCATTAATTTTACCAATACCGCAACCAACACGGGAACCACACTTTGGGACTTTGGGGATGGAAATACCTCAACTATGGCAAGCCCATCGCACACCTATGCAACTCCTGGAAATTATACGGTTTGTATGACAGAAACAAACGCATGTGGAAGTGATTCTACCTGCACGGTTATTGGAGTTTGTACAGCGATACCTGTTGCCAATTTCAATTTGGTTCCGAACCAGTTAGACGTTAGTTTCGTTGATGGAACTTCAAGCGCACCTACAACATGGTTGTGGGATTTTGGAGATGGAAATACTTCCACGATGGCCAGTCCGACACATACGTATACAACTGCAGGAACGTATACTGTTTGTTTGACCTCTGGAAACGGATGTGGTTCTGATTCAACATGCCAAACAGTAACTGTTTCTTGTGCAACCACAACGGCCAATTATACCTCTTCTACAACGAATTTAACAACAACCTTTACGGACGGTTCAACGGGTCCTGTAACGAGTTATTTATGGGATTTTGGTGATGGAACAACATCCACTTTGCAAAACCCAGTGCATACTTATGCAACACAAGGAAGTTATACGGTTTGTTTAACAACAACGAATAGCTGTAGTTCTGATAATAGTTGTCAAACCATCAATATCGTTTGTCCAACGCCATCAGCGAACTGGTCCAATGCGAATGCAGGTCTCTCGTCCATATTCACGGATATGACGACCGGCAATCCAATCAGTTGGTTATGGAATTTCGGAGACGGCACAACTTCATCAATGCAAAATCCAATTCATGCTTTCCCAACAGCTGGAACATATACAGTTTGTTTGTATGCGGGAAATCCTTGTGGTCAAGATACTTTGTGCCAGACCGTGACGATTGTCTGTCCTGTTTCTACTGCAGCATTTTCGAATTCAGTAACTGGATTGAGTGCATCATTCACCGATAACTCAAGCAACAATCCAACGAGTTGGGCATGGGACTTTGGAGACGGAAATACATCAACCATGCAGAATCCAACTCACACCTATGCCACAGATGGCACATACAATGCTTGTTTAATCGTTTCAAACGCTTGTGGATCAGATACAATTTGTAATTCTGTAACGGTTGTATGTCCTAATGTTTCAGCTTCTTGGTCGAACACAATGGCAAACGAAGTCGTTACATTCACCGATAACTCCACTAATACTCCAACTGTATGGGCGTGGGATTTCGGTGATGGCAACACCTCAACTTTGCAAAATCCTGTTCATACCTATACAACGGCTGGAACGTACACAGTTTGTTTAATAGCAACAAGCGCATGTGGATCGGATACATCTTGTACAAACATTACAGTGAGTGTTACTGGAATTGACGAATTAGATATTGTTGAACTAAACATCTCACCCAACCCTGCAAAAGACCTTGTTCAAATCAATAGCACTTTCGCTGGAGTAATGCGTATCGAAATGTATGATTTACAAGGGAAGTTGATTTCGAAATTCTCCGCTAAAAACGAAGATAAGATTGACGTTTCTCCATGTACCAAAGGGACTTACATACTGGTAATCGATATGGACGGAACGAAAGTATCGAGAAAGTTACTGATTGATTAATAACAATCATTTATACTGAAAGGGAGCGATTTATGATTGCTCCCTTTTTTAGTTAGGGTGATATGATTTTAACACTATTCATCATTTGCAATTGATACACAAACCCCGTTTAATGGAGAATACGGAATTAGGATTCCTTTATTACTCTTCAACATATCAAGAATCAAACTCAACTAATTCTGTCAATCCCGTCAAAACTCCGATATTTACAAATCAAAATTTCAATTTATGAAGTCAATAGTATTTGTCCTATGTTATTTAGCCACTTCTTTTGCTTGGTCACAAGATTGGAAATCCATGATGGACGACCCCCAATACAATTTCTATGAGGTTTGCGCTGCAGCTGACAAGTATTTTGAAACACACGACCCAAACGTAAAGGGATCTGGCTGGATGGGCTATCAGCGATGGAGAGCTGAGAATGAATCGAAATATGCTCCATCAGGAGAGCGACACAACGTGAATCCAAGATTTGCAGAAATTGAGTTCCAGAAATTTTTAAAGAATAACCCTTCTGGTAAGGCCATCTTTGGTTCAGGTTGGAAAGAACTTGGCCCATGGGATATTGACAGCATAACAGGACATTACTCTGCTGGACTTGGAAGAATAGAAGACATGTACATTGATCCGAACAATGTAAATCGAATGTATATTGGTTCGAGAAGTGGTGGGTTTTGGAGAACCACTGACGGTGGGGCAAATTGGGTCGGTACGACGGATACCTTATTCGCTTCTGGTGTCAATGCCGTTACAGCAAGACCAACTAACCCGCAAGATGTATTCATCAATGTTCGAAATTCAGGAAACGGACATTCTCACGGAGTTTATCGTTCAAATGATGCGGGTAACTCATGGACAGAAACAAATTTCAACCCTACAAATACAGGTTACGGTGGACTGGGCAGTTATTTCTTGGTATATGAAATAGAGTACCACCCAAGTATTTCAAACCTGGTTTTTATCGGTACTTCTAAAGGAATTTATCGATCAGATGATGACTTAAATACCTATACTCAACTACTTCTATCCGCAGAAATTCAACAAGTAAAATTTCACCCTACCAATCCAAATATTATTTATGCCTACGACGGCAGAAGTATAAACGGAAATCGCAATCAAGTCTATGTTTCATTAGATGCTGGTTTGACTTGGAACCTATCCACTCAAGTCGTTGGCAACAACAATCAATTCGCATTGATAGATGTAAGTCCAGCTTGCCCAGATTGCATCTACTTTCATTCGAGTAATGGAGTGTGGCGCTCGGAAGACCATGGGACTTCGTTTAGTTTCATTTCCAATCCCTCCGAAGGTCGAGGTGCTTTTGCGGTTAGTGATACAGATACGAGCGTTATGGTCATTGGGTCAATTGATCCCTTTGTTACTGGCGATGGCGGATTAAATTTCCAACAAAGCGGATATTGGTCATTGGGAAACAATGCACATGGTCCCGGAACCTTAAGCGAAAACTTCAGTCAAACGGATGTATATGTTCATGCTGATTTACGAAATGCAACTTCAATTAATGGTGTATTGTATATTGCAACAGACGGTTATCTATGCAGTTCATCGGACAATGGAGCGACTTGGGATATCCTCAGTGCTGGAACTGCCATTCGCGAAAACTATACACTCGGTATAAGTCAATCCAATCACTTTGTAACGATGATAGGTTCACAAGACAATGGCACAAGCATTCTAGGTGAAGAAGATTGGGTTGAATTTTATGGCGCAGATGGAATGGAAGCCATTATTCATCCCTTAAATCCAGATTGGATGATGGGAAGTTTCCAATACGGCGGCCGCAGAAGAACCTACAATCGCGGTTTGAGTCAACAAGGCTCTACACCTCCGGGAGAATCAGGATCCGGAAATGCCAACTGGGTTGCACCCTTGGTGTATGACCCAAATGACCCCTTCCGTGTTTATCATTTTAGTGAAGAACTTTGGAAATCAGATGATTTTGGTGAGAATTGGGAATTGGCAGGAACACCTGCATCCATTGGTTCAGGTGCAATTGCGGAGGCTGCGATAGCCCAAAACAATTCTAACATTATTGCAGTATCCAGAGCGAGCTTGATGAATCTTTCTACGGATGGTGGAGTGAACTACACGTCCATTAATCAAGGATTACCAAGTGCAACTATTCGCGATATTGAATTCGATCCCAAAAACGACAGTACCATCATTACCGTTTATGATCGCTACCAAATTGATAACAACAAGGTTTTTATTACAAAAGATTTAGGTCAAACCTGGTCAAATATTACCTACAATTTAGGAAATATGCCAATTCGTTCGGTGGTTATTGATCACACGAATGATAAGAATATCTATTTAGGTGCTGAAATTGGAGTTTTCACCATGAAAATGGGTGACACAGTTTGGACGCTATACAATCCTGGATTTCCGAATTGTAGTGTAAACGAGTTGGAAATAAATTATGGTTCAAACACACTTCGTGCAGCGACATGGGGTCGTGGCATGTGGGAATACACTTTGAAAGATAGAATTGATTATCCTGCAATCATGACAACTGCAATCGACAATCCACCAACTTTTGATGAACCTAAAGAAGATATTGATCAATTTGTGACTTCAAAAATCTCTTATGCAGGAACTTTAAGTAGGGTCTACACAGAATGGTCGATTAACTCGCCAACTTTTGGCAATGTGATAAGCATGTCGAATATTTCAGATAGTACCTGGAAAACAGATACACATTTGCCGAATTTCCCTGAAGGAACGAAAATGTATTTCAAGGTAATGGCAGTGGGTTCCAATGGTGACACAACAGAAACCTACAAGTTTACCTACACTGTTCGGTTCAATCAATTTGCTGGATTAGAAGATGGATTTGCAGGAGATAAAATTCGAATGTTCCCGAATCCAAGTTCAGGGAAATTCACGATTGATATGAGGCAAGTTATTCAGTCTGGTAAAGTGATGATTTTGGATGGACAAGGAAAGGCTGTTTTTGAGAAAATGATTTCAAACGCTCAAATGGTGGAATGCGAATTCGAGGGTGCAAATGGTGTATATTTCGTACTTATTGATGCAGAGGGAAATTCTTCGGTAAGAAAAATTGTTTTAGAGCAATAAAATCAAGACTTTTCTTTCATTAACCAATACAATCCTTTTGCATTGGAACGCATTTTCTTTAATTTGAAAAGAATAATGATTTCTTCCGTCCAAGAGATATATCCAACAATGACCGCCGCAAAATAAAGCGCGGGAACATGTTGCCAGGCGAATAGCACAAAGAAGAAAATTCCTTGAACATAACCTCCTATTTTACTCGAATACAAATGTAGACTTGGCCACTGCTTGAATTTCACAATGGAAATCAATGTGCCTAGAACAAACAAACCCAAAAATGGCCATAACCATACTATGCTCGCTCCGATCGCTTCCTGCTTGAATACAATTAATCCCCAAAAAGCACAGAAATACGTTCCTACATCCGCCAAGGAATCAAGTTTGGCGCCAAGTTTAGTCTCTAGATGAAAGGTTCGAGCTATGAAGCCATCTAGTATATCTGTCACCAGATTTATGCAAAGAAAAAGGGCAAACAAGGCTTCTTTTTCGGAAAGAATTAACCACACCAAAAACGGAAAGGCGGCCAAGCGATAGGCGCTCAACAAATTAGGAACATTAAATACTTTCTCCTTTTCCATTAGAACGACTTTTTGATTTTGAGCAAAACAAGAATGTAGGAAACGAGAATGTGAGTCCCACTGGCAAACACCAGTAGCAATAGTACTGTTTGAATATTTGCATACCCCAGTATGAAATAGGTCAACGTTACACCAATGGCCGAGTCCATTTTATCAATTAATTGTACGATGAAATGATAATTCTCCGATCGTTCTCCTGATTTTATTCCCAACCTACGCTTCACAAAGGAATTGGGCAATTCGCTGAGCATGTAAACCAACCCCAAAGTAGCTCCCAAAATAATAGGTTCAACCACATTTAACTGAAATAATCTATCGATAATGAAGAGAAATACAGCATTGCAAACAGGAAGAAAAAGTAATCCACGCCATGTTTTGTTCTTTCCGAAACCTTCTTTCCAGATAGGAATTACCAGGATGGACATCGCATTTTTCTTTACCACCACCATGTGCAAGACATTTGACAATATCAAAGGCAAAATGACGATAAGCAGGTGGATTTTCATTGATTAAATATACTCTTAAGTTAGTCTTTTTTTAATTCAACGATATTAATATTCAGTATATTCACTAGATAAACGAAAATATTAAACATGTTGAATTCGATTCGTAAACAATCCTTCATCTTTCTATTAATTTTCATTGTAAGTTCTTGCGGATATATGGCGCGAGAATTATTTGCGGGAAAGAAATGTCAGACCTGTGAAATTCGAGATGAAAACAGCACCATGGTATGGTCGGAAACAGATTGTGGTGGTGGTGTTTATAATATGGAATTGAAAGCAAAAGCTAGGGCCTACGACATGGGGTGCAATCATACGTTAACATGCAACAAATTTAAAAAGTCCGAATAGTGTTCTAAATACGTTAAGCACTAATTATTGACCTACAAATCGCCTCCTCAAAATCTTCCAGGCTCATTTGTTTCGCCAACTCCTCTGCCCTTTTTTTATAAAGTGGATTTCCCAATAGATCCAGCAACAACATTTCAACAGTTTTCGTTTTGATTTTACTAACATCCATTCCTTTCGGACCTGCGCCTTTTGCCGAAAGTATCGTGTTCCAAACAAATTGATCAATTATGTGCGGAATAATCAAACTCGCACACCCATATTTTAATGTCATATGCGTTGTTCCTGATCCACCGTGATGAACAACAGCATACATTTTCGGTAATACCCAATCATACGGAATTCGATCAACGAAATGAATGTACTCAGATGCAAACCCTTCTGGTTTTACTAAGCCACCAGAAGCCGTATTAATAATTGCTGGAATCTTATTTCTTGTCAGAACATCAAGAATAATTCTCGTCTTTTCAGGAGGATTGGTGTTAATCATACTTCCGAAGGTGACCAAAATAATTTTGTCATGTTGCGCGATAAAATCGTTCAAAGCATTGCTCGGTTCCCAGTTCGTTTGCTTGTTCCGCTCGTGGTAACCCAATACTTCCAAATTATCGGACCAGTAATCTGGGCGCTCAAAAAGGGTTGGCGAAATGGTATAAATTGCTCGATTATTGAACAAAGATTCCTGAATATGTTTTTGTTTGATGTCTTTCGACAAATTTAGAGCCTTAACCGAACTCATAACGGTTTTCAGCAAACCGAAATTGGCTAATTTATACGTCAGTTTATTGAAAAAAGGTCCGAAATCCTTGTCCATCATCACGTGTGAATGACCTTTTACATAGTGCATATAGGGAACAGGAATTACCAATGTTGTTTTCCCTTTGTGTTTCCAACTCCAAATCACAGGATAGATGACTTTACCGTTTTGAACAATATGATCAGGGTTTTCTCTGTCAACCACTTCCCTTTGCCTCTCAACCATTGCCTTGTTAATAGGAC
>CBFIBY010000053.1:0-2646 GCA_965660955.1 Crocinitomicaceae bacterium
CGATGCAATTGTCTACAATAATCTCGGTCTTCTATTAGAGAAAAAGGGCAACATGCTCATGGCGAAAAAGAACTTTGATCGATCGGATGAATTACGAAAACAAGAGGAGAATTTACATCATGTGGTGGAAGAATTAAAAAGAGGTCCACTTGATGACTCAACCATACTGGCCAATTCAAACAAACCTGAAGAGGAGGATGAATTATCTACTTCTGGTGAAATGAAAAAAATCTTTACCGAAAAAAGCCAATGGAAGGAATTCTGGCGTTTCGTAAAAAATGGTTTTAAAATCAAATGACAAAAAAAGAAAAAGCAACATTCATTATCGAGGAATTGGAGAGGTTATATCCAACAGTTCCAGTTCCATTGGATCACTCTGATCCCTACACTTTGCTAATCGCCGTTCTTCTCTCAGCACAATGTACCGATGTTCGCGTCAACCAAATTACTCCACTCCTTTTCGCCCGCGCTAGCAATCCGCATGATATGGTCAAAATGAGCGTAGAGGAAATAAAAGAAATCATTCGACCGTGTGGATTGTCTCCTATGAAATCAAAAGGAATTCACGGTTTGTCCGAAATAATCCTCGAAAAACATGGAGGGAAAGTTCCTCAGAGTTTTGAAGATTTAGAAGAACTGCCAGCCGTTGGTCATAAAACGGCTAGTGTTGTCATGAGTCAAGCTTTTGGAGTACCAGCTTTTCCTGTGGATACGCATATACATCGATTAATGATTCGTTGGGGCATGACCAAAGGAAAAAACGTAGTGGAGACAGAAAAAGATGCAAAACGATATTTTCCTGAAGAGTTGTGGAACAAGCTCCATTTACAAATAATCTTTTACGGCCGAGAATATTCACCTGCAAGAAGTCCTAAATGGGAGACCGATTTTATAACCCGAGAAATTGGAACCGCCAAAGCGAAAAAAGAGTTGGTGCGATGAAGACAAATATGTCCCCTAAAAACAATTGGTTCGAGTTTCTAAATGACGCCATACCGGATAATCTTCCTGGTGAAAAAGTGCATTCGGAAATGGCACCAATGCGTCAACTTTCAAGTGAAGCAATCAAAGAAGCCAAGCATGTAAAAGAAAGCGCTGTGGCCATTCATTTGTTTGAGAAATCGAGAGAATTACAGATTGTTTTGACCCAAAGAAACACCTATAAAGGTGCGCATAGTGGTCAAGTAAGTTTTCCAGGAGGCAAAATGAATTCATCTGACAAAGACTTAGTTGAAACGGCCAGAAGAGAGAGTTATGAGGAAATTGGACTTCAAGTTAGTGAAGGCACACTAATAGGTCCTGCGACTGAGATATACATCCCGGTGAGCAACTTTAGAGTTTCTCCGTTTGTTTTTTTTCATGAAAAGGAATTAAAGGAACTTGTTCCAGACCCGAGAGAGGTAAATTCCATTTTTATGATGCCTAGCTCTCATTTAATAGACGACGGAATCATCCATAAAAAAGACATTCCTATTTCTAAGGATTTCACCCTGAAAGAAGTGCCCTATTTCAAATTTGAAGGATACGCAATTTGGGGTGCAACCGCGATTTTACTCAACGAGCTCAAACATGTGATTAAAGCGAATTACTAAAACCGAAAACGAGCGAAACCGAATGCTGCCGAAACGCTATTACCACTATTCGTTATGAAGTGAACGATATCCTGAGAAGAAATTCCAAACTCATACGTTCCATTTTTAAGAATGAAATTGATTCCCGCTGGAACATATCCTTGATAAAGTCCACCATTTATGAAACCAACGTTCAAAGAAATAAACTTAACTGGACGGAAATCAAGACCAAAAGCGAAAATTCCATTAGGTATTGAAAGCGGATTATCTTTATCAAAAGGACTAACAAAATCAATCCCTACGTTCAATTGCTTGATCAGTTGGATATTCGCACCAAATCGAAAGTTTGACGCATTGCTTACTTTCACGGTTTCTTTGCCTTGGTAGTTTAGCAATTGGCTTCCCGACAAAAGCCCTTGCACAGTTGCCGCAGAGCTTGCTGGATCAAAATCTTCAACGGCTATCTCCTGTGGCAAAGCTGTATTTCCAGTATATTTAAATTGATCATACTTCACGGATCCGATGTTATTTACGGCTGCCGCTACTCTAATTTTATTGAACAATATGGCACTGGCTGAAAAATCTAGACCAAATCCATTACCGATTGGTTTCGAAAATATTCCTCCAATTGAAGAAGCATTAAACGGATTTATATTAGATGCAAATCCCTGAGCAGTTAGGTCATCTAAATCAATTGATGAATTTACGCGCAAGCCGCCAGCATCAGATTGTAAGTCGTAATAGGCCATCGACTGGATGAATCTAAATCCTATTCCACCAAAAAGTGCCAGCTTCTCTTCATTTCCAAACAGCTTAAGTCCATAACCAAAATTATAGTTTCGATTCCAGATGAGACGAACACTCGTTCCTTGTGTAAAGCTACTTAAGTCCAAAGGATTGGCTAAATGCACTGAATAAATTCCCGCCGCAGTATCTGGAGCCAAATTCTGAGAGAATGCGATTCGGCTTGTATCTCCATTAACTACTGTTGAAGCTGAATCGATTAGGTTCTGCCAATTCCCTTGAAAGAACAAGGATGCGTTACTCGTATTCAATTTGCCGGAGAAGCCATAAT
>CBFIBY010000053.1:2656-14582 GCA_965660955.1 Crocinitomicaceae bacterium
CTTCTTGAATGTTAAAAGCAAAACCACCAAATCTTTCTGTCCGATAAGAACCACCTAACCATAGTAAATTCGCTCTTATATTAACTCCTGCTTTTGCATATCCAACCGTACTATTCAAAATACTTTGAATCGCATTAGAGTCGACCGTTCGGTTTTGAAATTGCGTCTTAAGTATATCTCCGAAATTGGAAAATTTCTGCTTATTGAGCGAGTCAGATTGAAAGTACAAAGAAGTTTCGCCAGTACTAAACGTAATTTTTTTTCCGTCGTATTCTGATTTCCATCCTAATGCAGAGCTATTCACCCCTAGAGATTGATAATCAGTAACAAAAGATGTTGCTACTCCTCTACCGACAGCTGTGTATGGTATATTCTGGGAGAAAGCAAATGGAGTAATAAAAAGTACGAGAAACGAAATGACTTTTTTCATGGTAAGAGTTTTAACGAAAGTAAGAAAAGATTGAAAAGGAAAAAAGTGTTATAAATAAAAAGAGGAAGAACTGGCGCTCCTCCTCTTTCATTGCTAAAACTATAAAACCTAACTACAACTATGAAATTGTGATACAAAGATACTATGCGTGCATAGATAAAAGCGTTAATGAAATGTTAAAATTTCATTAAATACAAAAGACTAATCAAACCATCTGATTTTCAGCGTTTTGAGAAGTCAATTTTATACTTCTTTTAACTCTCGTGAATATTACTGTTAAAAATAACACAGCTCCAGCGGTGGTAATAATCGTAGGACTAATTGCGTAGTTCATTTTTACAGCTATCAAATACCCAACAAACACATCGATAGTTGCAATAAGAATTGAAATAAAGTGCATTTTTCGTAAATCACCTGTTAACAAATAGGCAGTGGCTGGAGGAACCACCAAGAAACCTACCACGAGGATTGCACCAACGCTTTCGAAACTCAAAACTGTAACTAGACTGACAAGCGTCATCAGGGCATAATGCCAGAAATTAACGGCAATTCCTTTGGTTTGTGCATATTCAGATTGAAATGCATGGATCTTGAAACCTTTGAAACCTTTGACTACAAAAACGGTAACGATAACGAACAATGGTAGTAGCATCAGAATACTTTTGGTACCAAACAACCTTCCGCCCACAACCACCTTGTCGAGAAAAGTTAATCCAAGTTCACCAAAAAGAACACAATCTTTATCAATATGGGTGTTTCCATCAGCAAAAACTGAAATTAGTATAACTCCAAGAGCAAACAACCAGGTAAAGGTCAACCCAATCGATGCATCCTCTTGTAACTTCAATTTTCTGTACATAAAATCAATAATGATTGTCGTAAGGACACCAAAAACCGCAGCACCAATCAGAATCAGGCTACTCGATGAGAAAGAACCGACCAAGAAAGCAATGACTATCCCAGGTAAAACACTATGCGAAATCGCATCACCCACCATCACCAACTTACGAAGGACCAAGAATACCCCCAACATTGAACACGACCAAGCGATAAGCAGGGCTGTTGAAATATTGAGTATGTCATTCAAATTCAGCATTAGTTATAAGGGATTTGTTTGTGATGTGGATCCTCCGTTGGATAATCCAACTCTTTCAATAATTCTTCTTCTAACTCGTCAGTAATAAGGTGTTCGATTGTTTCGGCAGTTCCATGAATGTGATCTTCTTTGAAATTAAGTCTTTTCGTTAAGTACAATTCCCATAAACGATGCAAACGCACCACTCTTTTCGCTTCCACTTCTCCTAATTCAGTTAAAGCAAATGATTTATTAGATTCTTTTAGCCAATTTCTGCTGGTTACGTTTTTTAGAGTCGATTGCAATTGATTTGTATCCATTTTCCGTTTATCGAGAAATTCAGAAACAGTTACTTCGTGTATACCAACTTCTCTAAATTGATGAAAGGCCTTCATGACATTTTCTTCGTTAATTTTTCGTTGATTGTTCTTATTTCTTTTGCGTATCGATAAATATCCTTTTTCAGGAGCCAAAAGCAATGTTAAGAGAGTAAACATGAAAAGAATCATGATAACCCATGGTCCTGTTGGCATATCTTCGCCTAGAAGAGAAAGCAAACCTCCTCCTACTCCAGAAAGAGCACCAAAGACAGCCGAAATCCACATCATTTTCTTCAATGAATTGGTCCAATAACGTGATGATGCGCCAGGCGCAATCAAAAGAGCCGACATTAACACTACACCAACGGCTTGCAAGCCAATCGCAATGACAAGAACTGTCAATAAAGAAAGTAAGGTTTCATAAACATTCATTTTCCAACCTTGTGCCGCCGCAAAATCCTTATTGAAACTGAGCATCATGAATGGTTTATAAAACAAGATGACAGCAATAATCACAACAATTGCGGCAACCACGAACACAATTAAATCAAGCTCTGTTAATGTCGCGGCTTTTCCAAATAGAAAATCTTTCAATCCTGCCTGATCTCCGTCACCAGTATTTGAGATAAATGACAAAAAAACACTTCCCAGAGCAAAATATACCGTTGTCACAATGGCGATTGCAGAGTCCTCAGAAAGCTTAGTTCTCCGATGAAGTAAATCTATTGTCAATATCGCCAAATAGCCAAAAACAAGACCGCCGAGTAATAAATATAGAGGATCTTTCGTCCCACTGATGATAAATCCGACGGCTACTCCTGGCAAAACAGAGTGAGCAACAGCATCTCCTACCAACGTTCTTTTTCGCAAGAAAGCATAACATCCCACCACACCTGCTGTTGCAGAGATGATAGCCAAACCTACCAATACAAGTATGAGCGTTGAGGACATTATTTCTTATTTATCTTCAAATCCTTTTTCACGAATCGGGAAATCCTTTTTCTGGATGAGCTGTTGCAATTGCGAAAACAAGTTCAACTGTCCACCATATGTAGCTTGCAAATTTTCAGAAGTCAACACTTCTTTAATCGGTCCATGAGCAATCAATCGGGTATTAAGCATCACCAAATAGTCAAAATTTTCGGTTACAGCCTGAAGATCATGGTGAACAACAATGATTGTTTTTCCTTCGTCTCGAAGCGCTTGCAGCAAATCCATAATCGCTTTTTCCGTCGCCACATCAACTCCAACAAAGGGTTCATCCATCAAGTAGATATCTGCTCCTTGAGCAAGTGCGCGTGCGATAAAAACACGTTGTTGCTGACCGCCAGACAACTGTCCAATTTGACGTTTAATAAAAGGTGTTAGTTTCACTTTCTCTATTGCCTCTTCAGCCAATTGTTTGTCCAGTTTAGACAGCTTACGAAACAGCTTTCCAGGTTGAAAACGTCCCATTTCAACGACATCACGAACAGAAACAGGAAAATTCCAATCTACGGATTCGCGCTGCGGCACATAAGCAATAGAGGATCGTTTTTGGTCTAGAGTTTTATCAAGAACCTTGACAAATCCAGAAGATAGCGGCAGTAAATCCATAATCGCCTTAAGGAGCGTCGATTTTCCCGATCCATTTGGTCCAACTATACCTATAATTTGACCTTGAGGTAATTCAAAATCCACATCCCAAAGAACAGGAAGTTGATTGTATGCTACCGTTAAATTATGTACTTCTACACTATTGATCATATCCATTACATTAATCCATTGACGACCGTTTCCGTGTTTCTTTTCAACATTTTCAAATAGGTTTCAGCATTCGATTGTTTATCACCCATTGCATCGGAATAAAGTGTTCCACCTTCTTCCAGTATATAATCTTTTCTTGCGCATGCTTCCATCAAGGCCTGAATCGATTTACTTGAAACACTACTTTCAATAAAGACAGCAGCTATATTCCGATCAATAATCTTGCGCATCAAGCTACTCACGGTTCTAATTCCTGGCTCAGAAACCGTTGATATCCCCTGAAGGGCATCTACTTCAATATTGAATTGTTTACCGAAATATGAAAATGCATCGTGGGAGGTGATTAAAACTCTTCTTTCCTCCGGAATTTTGTTTATTTCCTTTCTCATCCATTCACCAACTTCCCTTATTTCATTGGCGTATCGCTGGCTATTTTTTATAATTTCCACTTTATCTTCTGGATAATTCTCGGCTAATTTTTTCCCCAGTTCCTCTACACCCTTTGCCCATAAAAATGGGTCGAGCCAAATATGCGGATCATGTGTTCCCTGACCAGCATTGATAATATCCTTGTGATCTAATCCATCAGAAAAGGCGTATACCATCTTTTCTTTGCCGAGATTCTCAAAAATCTCAACCATTTTACCTTCCAAGTGCAAGCCGTTGTATACTACTGTTTGGGCATTGGCTAGTTGTTTAATGTCGGAAGGTTTCGCTTCATAACTATGTGGATCGATGCCTGACCCCATCAAGTGATACACCGTGTAATCCTCCGGTAATATTTCGCGTACAGCATCACCAAGCATTCCAGTTGTGGTAACGATTAATTTCTCTTTTTGAAACTTTCCAGGGTCGTACGTACACCCTTCCAAAAGAGAAAAAAGTATTAATCCAATGAAAATCAGTGGAAAACTAAATTGTGTGGTACGCCTTTGGTAAAATGTCATTTCATGCTTGATTGAAGAACAAAAATAACAATTATTAGACTAATCTAACATTTAAATTAGAAGCATCTTTTAGGAATAATTAAACTTTGAATAAATTAACATTGCAGAGAAGAAAAAAACTGTACTTTTGCACCGAATTAAAAAACAAAAGCAAAAAAGATGGCAACAAATAGAACGTTTACAATGCTAAAGCCAGACTCAATTGAAAATGGTCATATGGGTAAAATCATCGATATGATTATCGGTGCTGGATTTTCAATTAAAGCAATGAAATACACGCGATTGAGTGAAGAACAAGCAAAAGAGTTTTATGCTGTTCACGCTGAGCGTCCGTTCTACGGTGAATTGGTTGAGTACATGACAAGTGGACCAATCGTTGCAGCCATTTTGGAAAAAGATAATGCTGTTGCAGATTTCCGTGCCTTAATTGGTGCAACTGATCCTGCTGAAGCCGCTGAAGGAACAATTCGTAAAGCCTACGCAGAAAGCAAAGGTAGAAACGCTGTTCACGGTTCAGATTCAGACGAAAATGCTGAAATCGAGAGCAATTTTCACTTTAACGCAAACGAAATTTTCTAGGATAAATTATTCAATTAATTTACCTACTACGCAGAGCCTCGAGACTAATCACTCGAGGCTTTTTTGTTTCTATCCGGAATCAAAAAATCAAAATATATTCTTGGCATTTTTTTTGTAATTTGGTGAACAGTTTACAGCACAAGCAAAACGACCAAAAATGAAATTAACCCTTATTGTATTTTGTTTCCTTTTTTTTGGAGTCTCCTTTTCGCAGCTCACACAGGGCAAAATTGTGTACAGCATGCAGATGTATGATGAGGAAAATGAGTCAGGCGGGGCCGTTCAAATTCTCGACAGATCAGAAATGACACTAGAATTTTCAGCTGAAAACACCCGAACATCGGTGAAAATGGGTACAGATATGGAAATGTCAACCATCTTAAACAAAGACGAAAACAAAGGACTCATTCTCATGAGCGGTATGCTCGGTGAAATTGCGATAACAACAACCTATGCAGAACTCACCAAATCGAGTAAAGAAATTGAGCCGGAAATTGAGTTTTTGGAACAAACGAAAGAAATTTTAGGTTACGAATGTAAAAAGGCGAAATTGCGATATGCGAATGGTGCTATAGCAACGTATTGGTATACAGAGGAAATTCAATTTAGCAAGAATGGCATTGAGAATATGCATGTCTCGCTTCCTGGCGTTCCCTTGGAATACAAAATTGATAGCGAAGGTTCTATCATGACGTTCACGGCTAATCGAATTGAAAAAACAACTGAAGCAGAAGATTCTTTGCCCTTCTCCACCCTGCCGCCAGAGGGATACAAAGTTTTAACCTTTGCCGAATTCGAAGAAAACGGATTCTAGAAAATCAATTTATTTCGTGAATATGTGTTAAAAATAGTTTCTATTTGAATTAGTATTTAGATATTTGTCTAAATACTTAATTAATGAACGCAATTTTCAAAGCCCTAAATGACGAAACCCGTCGGCAAATCGTAGAACTCTTAAAAGAAAGGGACATGAATGCTGGTGACATTGCTGAACATTTCAGCATGAGTAAGCCAAGTATTTCGCATCACCTCGACATTCTGAAGCAAGCCGATCTGATTACTGGGGACAAGAAAGGTCAATTCGTTATTTACTCTCTGAACACAACAATCCTGGAGGATATTCTCACGTGGATATTAACCTTAAAAAAATAGTCATGAAAAATCCGAAGCAAAAAGAAGCCTTTATTTTATTGATAACCTTAGCTCCGCTCACCTATCTGGCGTATGTTTGGAATTCCCTACCAACTGAGGTCCCCATGCATTTTGATACCAGTGGTCAACCCGATAGATTTGGTTCAAGGATAGAACTTTTTTGGGTTACTCTATTATTGCCGCTTGGTGTTTACTTGTTACTCGCCTTTCTTCCCAAACTTGACCCGAAAAAGAGAATCAAGAAAATGGGCAGTAAGTTTAGTTCTATTCGACTAATTATGGCGGTTTTTATGTCGCTAATTATGATGTACATTGTCAATTCAGGACTTTCAAACGAATTATCAAGCCCTCACATCATTGTAGCATTAATTGGGCTTCTTTTCTTTGCACTCGGAAACTTCTTCAAAACATTTAAACCCAATTACTTCATGGGAATCCGAACACCCTGGACACTTGAAAACGAAACCGTTTGGAAAGAAACACATGAATTAGGGGGAAAAATGTGGTTCGGTGGTGGATTAATCATAATTATAGGTGCTTTTGCATTGCCGCTGACTTTTAGCATGTATTTCTTCTTGGCGGTCACGATTATCATTACATTGATCCCTATCATTTTTTCTTACCGACGGTTCAAACAATTAGGCCAAAAGTGACTCTAAATTGATTTTTAAACAGTTTTGTTAGCTTTGATGGAATGAAACAATTTGTTTTAAAAGCACCTACTGTTTTGTTGATACTTTTAGTCCTATCTCCTTTGTTAATAAGCAAATTATTACTTGGTGGTATTTTTCCTGCGTTGCAATCAGAGAATATCGAACTATTTACGGGTATCCTTCAAGTCACAACCATCGCGTTATGGCATCTTTCTATACTCGACTATTTTTGTTCCGAGAAAAATGATAATCGCAATAAAAAACTTATTCAAGTTATAATAACGGTGAGTTTTGCCTTTTCCCTGGGACTTGTATTTTTGAATCCGACCTTGTCATATCTCGTTTATATGTTATTGGCAATCGGGCTTTTAGTTTTCATGCTAAAGAAAATAAAAGCTGTTTTTTATGAAAGAAGCGATTGGTTTATCGTTCTTGAATTGATTCTCGTGCCTGTCGGAATTTATACTTTAACCGAAGAAATTAAAAATTCGGAAAGTGAAAAACAATCACTAGAAAAAGAGTAATTTTAATTCTATAAAACACTGGATTAATTCAACCAGAACTAATACGATAGGATGAATTCAAATATCATCGATAGATTTAATTTACTCAAGGAACGTGAGACATATGCAAACGTCAAAAAGAACATTGACAGTGGGATTGCTACCAAAGGAACCAATCTTTGGATTTTATTTTTCGCGATTCTCATTGCCTCACTTGGTCTAAACATCAATTCTCCAGCTGTTGTCATAGGCGCCATGTTGATTTCACCCTTAATTGGACCCATTGTTGGTGTTGGTTTTGGTGCTGCAACAAACAACCTAAGTTTAATAAAAGTTGGCGTTACAAACTATACTTTCTCCACTGTAGTCGGAATTGTTGCTTCCGCTTTGTACTTCTTGATTACACCTATCGAAGATGCCCATTCTGAATTACTTGCACGTATTTCACCCACCATCTATGATGTATTAATCGCCCTTTTCGGTGGATTTGCCGGCGCGATTGCCATGACGAGCAAGAACAAGGGGAATGTCGTCCCAGGTGTCGCTATTGCAACCGCTATAATGCCACCACTCTGTACAGCTGGATATGGCTTGGCGACTTTACAAATGAATTTCTTTTTGGGTGCTTTTTTCCTTTTTATCATCAACAGCGTATTTATTTGCGTAGCAACAATTATCACCATCCGCTATTTGCGTTTTAGAAGAAAAAAATACGACGATCCAAAAATCGAAAAACGAGAACAACTCATCATTTGGGGGTTAATATTAGCAACCTTAATTCCAAGTATTTATTTAGGTTATACGCTTGTCCAAAAGAACAACTTTGAAAAATCGGCTGAAAGCTTTGTAACCGAAGAGGCTCATTTCTTAAACAACTTTTTGCTTAAAAAGGAAATAGACGCGAATTCTAAATCCATTACTCTGACCTATGGTGGACGGATAATCTCAAATGAAGAAATCAAGTCGGTTCAATCCAAAATGAAATACTACGATTTAAAGGATGTAGAATTAACGATACAAAACGGATTTTCATTCGACAATGAAGATAACGAGAACGAAGAATTAGAGGCCATCAATCTTGCGTTGAATGAAAACGCAATACAAAAACAAATTCTTCAAACTAAAATCGATAGTATAGAAACGAGAAAGGAAACAAACAAGGCTATCATTGATGAAGTAAGGATTTTATTCCCCGAAATTGAGGATGGCTTAATTACAACACACGATTTAGATACAGATTCTTCGGGACATGTGAACTCGAAGTTAGTGGTTGTTTTAAAATGTCCAAAAACACTTGATAAAGCAAAGAAAAGTACAATAGAAAAATGGTTAAAAGCGCGATGTAAAGAACAAGAAATTGCTCTAATTCTTACTAACCAATGACGCCAAAGGCATATTTATTCGAATCATTTATAGAACAATTAGTGGACATCAATTAACCGTGTTTCAGTAATGATGATAGTTCTTGGTAAATTTACTCACACGAGAATGTTGATCTAAACTAAAAACAATACGATTCATAGGATGCGCTCCTCATTCGCAAAAAATATTCAGTTTATTTATCCTTTCAATTGTTTATGTAAGTAACAATCATCACCAAGCAATAGGTAAAGAATATTTAATTTTATAGAATCAAACAACGATATATGCATACAGCTAAAAAACTACTTTTTTTCCTTTCGATTTTGACGTTCTCGCAGGTTTATGCGCAAAATGCTCCGTTCCAAATTGGTATAGAATCCATGAATGTTCCAAATTTAGGGGGCCTTCAAGCCTTTGCTTTTGGTCAACATGACGGGAAATGGTTAATATTGGGAGGTCGACTCGACGGACTGCATCGTCGACAACCTTTTGCAGCATTTGATATTGCAGGGCATAACACAGAACTCATTGTCGTGGATCCAGTAATAGGTCAAAAGTGGTCAGCACCACTCACCTCTTTGACCACCGGCATGCAAGAGCAGCTGAAGTCCACAAATATGCAATTCACCCAAGTAGGCAATTTTCTTTATGTTACGGGTGGATATGGACACAGCGTTACGCAAAACGATCACTACACCTTCCCCAACCTAACCGCTATTCATGTAGAAGAAACTATTGACGCGATTATCAACGGAACTCCCTTCTCAAGCTATTTTCGACAAATTACAGATGCAAAATTTCAAGTTACGGGTGGATATTTAGAAAGAATCAACAACACTTTTTACTTGGTCGGCGGACAGAAGTTCATCGGTCGCTACAATCCCATGGGACCAAATTCAGGTCCAGGGTTTATTCAAGAATACACCGATGCCATACGGAGATTTACAATTTCGGATGATGGAACCAACTTGACGGTAACACATTTGCCTGAATGGACGGATGCCGCGAATCTTCACAGAAGAGATTACAATGTCGCTCCACAGATACTTCCCACGGGTGAAGAAGGTTTAACCGCTTTTTCAGGCGTATTCCAACCGACTGTTGATTTACCTTGGTTGAATTGTGTGAACATCGACAGCACGAACTATCAAGTGAACAACTCCTTTACACAATACTACAACCATTACCACTGCGGGCACTTCCCTATTTACTCAGCTTCGGCAAATGAAATGCATACGATTTTCTTTGGAGGAATTGCTCAGTATTATGACGATAACGGTACTTTGGTTCAAGACAACGATGTACCTTTTGTAAAAACAATTGCTCGTGTGACACGCAATGCTTCAGGTGTAATGAGTGAGTATAAATTACCCATTGAAATGCCAAGTTTATTAGGCGCAGGTTCTGAGTTTATTCCAATTGAAAGTGTCCCTCAATACGGAAACGGTGTTTTTAAATTGGATGAATTAGCAGGTGACTCCACCTTACTAGGATACATCTATGGAGGAATCAGCAGTACAGGAATGAACATTTTTTTCACCAACAACGGAACACAAAGCTCGGCAAGTAGTCAAATCTTCAAAGTTTACCTGATTAAAAACGGAGTTGGATTGGATGAATTGAATGAACACAGCACAGGATCATTAAAATTGAAAGTATTTCCAAATCCGAATGACGGTTATTTCAAAGTAGAATATACTTTAACGAAGGCAAGTGATGTTCATATTCAATTGCTTTCGGTGGATGGTAAAGTAGTTGAGGACAAAGTAATTGAAAATCAAGAACCGGGTACGCACATATTTGAAGAAAAAAGTCGTCGATTGAGATATATCGGAACGTACTTTTTGAAAATTGAAACAGACTACGACAGTGCCTCACAACAAATTGTGATTAAAGAATAAATGGGCAATTGGAAAATCTGGATAATGGTCTTAGTGATTCTGCATATAGTTGCAGGATTCGCTTGGTTTATTTGGAAATTAGAAGTTCAAGGCAACAAGAAGAAAGGTGTTGAATCATCCAAGAAGGATGTTTCACCTGAAAACAAGGAATAAAAAAATCCCCAGTTACATGTAACTGGGGATTCTATATTAGATTAAAGATTATTATTTCTTAATGATACGAATCATTTTTGCATTATCGGAATTGATTTCTTTAACTTTTAATAGATAAACTCCTTTTGACAAATCAGATTGATTTACGTCAATTTTATTTGTTCCCGTTGAAACTATCTCTGTATTTGAAAATACGACCTCCCCTGTAATTGAATACAAAACAATTTCAATTTTAGAATCGTTCATTGTTGAAACATTCAATGTAAAATCCCCATCATTTGGATTCGGATAAACTTCCAAAGAAGAAATTAAGTTATTTTCACCGACTGATAAGCCTGTTCCTGGTTCAAGCACATTTAGTGTTGTTCCAGAAGCCTTTACTGTTATTACAATCGTATCACATGCAACACTTGTGCAACTACTATCAGAAACTGTCAAACATAAGGTATATGTTCCTATTCCATTGTAGACATGAGTTGGGTAGGCCTGTGTACTTGTATTACCGTCACCAAAGTCCCAAAGGTATGTCAGAGACATTGATGGAGAAGAAGCCGTAGATGTATTCCAACACCAATATTGATTTTGGTTTAATGAATCTTGCTGAAGAATAAAGCTTGCTTGGCAGTTTCCTGGCGGTGGTGGCGGTGTTCCCATTCCTGTTACAGTTACTGAGTCCCAATACGCGTCAAAACAACCGTTCAAAGAGTCATAGTAAGAAATGCCCCAAGAATAAGTTCCATTAGCCGGATACTGAATGGTACCAGTAGTGGTTGCAGATTGTAATGGAACATTTACCGTTCCGATCGTCGAATTGACGTAGGATTGAAAGTAAGAATATGGTTGTGTTGCGCCTGTGGACAAATCAGTAATGGTGAATTCACCCGGCGTTCCCGTCGCAGTCAGTGTTCCGTTAGCAACGCACTGAGCATTCGCGTTAGTAGTAAACAAAGTTCCCAATGCAAGCATCAAGGATAAAGTAATTTTCTTCATGTTATTTTATTTAATGAGTTGATTATACCATTCACAACGAAATTTATTTTCATTGAGGGGGGGGGCATAACAAAAAACTTTTTGTCAAAATTAATAAAACCGAGGTAATTGCCTA
>CBFIBY010000054.1:0-14521 GCA_965660955.1 Crocinitomicaceae bacterium
GGACTTGAGAAGAAAAACAAAATTATCACCCCAGAAGAAAAACGAGCCATTGCATTCCATGAAGCGGGTCACGCTACAACTTCTTGGTTGTTAGAGCATGCACATCCGTTGGTTAAAGTTACCATAGTTCCAAGAGGTCAATCCCTTGGTGCTGCTTGGTACTTGCCAGAAGAAAGGAGTATCACCACAACTGAGCAAATTTTAGATGAAATGTGTTCAGCCCTTGGTGGACGGGCAGCTGAGAAATTAATTTTTGGGAAAATTTCAACTGGTGCTTTGAGTGATTTGGAAAAGGTTACAAAACAAGCTTACGCAATGGTCTCGATGTACGGATTGAACGACAAGGTTGGAAATGTTTCCTTCTACGATAGCCAAGGACAACAAGGTTTCACAAAGCCTTATTCTGAGGAAACGGCCAAAACAATTGATGAAGAAGTTAGCAAAATGATTGAGGAGCAATATCAACGTGCTCTGAAGATTTTGAGCGAGAACAAGGACAAATTAACTACCTTGGCTGAAAAATTATTAACTGCTGAAGTTATTTTCAAAGAAGATTTAGAAACGATTTTCGGAAAAAGACTTTGGGAAAAGGAAGAATTAAACGGCATACCAAAAGTTGAAGACGTTCAAACAGATGTGGAATCAACTCCTGAAGAGAAACCCTCTGAGCCAAGTGAAACTGGTGAAGGAGAAAAAATGGATTAGTATTCATCAAAGTATGGATGCCTTTTCCATTGAAATTTTTAAGTTGAAATTGGAGGAAGAAGGTATTCCAGTAATGATTTGGGATGAACGAGACTCGATGTACAACGCCTTTGGATACGTTCATCTGCAAGTTCGATCAGAGGATGAAGAGAAAGCAAAAACGATAATTGACAACCTGGCATGAGTAATATAGTTCAAAGAGGTTTAGCTGGTGCTGTATTTGTCTTTTTAGTACTTGCCTCATTGTGGTTTGGTGTCAACACAACCGTAGCCCTTTTCGGTGTGTTCGCCGTCATTGCGCTCTATGAATTTTATCAATTGTTCAACCAACACGAAAGCATTCGCGTCAATTGGAAAATAGCCACATTCATTGGACTATTGGTTTTCGTTATTTTGTCGGCTACCTTCTTAGGTTGGATAGAAATGATTTATGTTTTCTACCTTATACCAGTACTTTTTCTCAACATGCTCATTGAACTATGGAAGAAAGAAGATCAGCCGATTTACAATATTGCTGTTCAAATGCTCGGTATTATTTATATCGTTATCCCATTTTATTTGATGGTTGAGTTGAATCAACAGAGTTCACACAACATGCCAAGAGCAATCGGTATGTTTTTACTCATATGGACAAATGATACCTTTGCCTTTCTGACGGGTAAGTTTTTCGGAAAAACAAAATTATTCGAACGTATTTCACCGAACAAAACTTGGGAAGGAACTATTGGTGGTGGACTTCTCACTATGCTTGTGGGCATACTGCTGGCTTTCTTTTACAACGACAACCAGGATCTTATTTTTTGGATAGGCGCCGCGTTAATTGTAGTACCTTGTGCTGTGCTAGGAGATTTATTAGAAAGCCTTTTCAAACGTAATTTGAACATAAAGGACAGTGGAAAGTTCTTACCAGGACATGGCGGAATCCTCGACAGATTTGACGCGGCCATATTTACAGTTCCCTTCTATTTCTGTTGGTCTCTCTTTCACGCCTACTACGCTGGAGAATTATTTATCTTTTAAAATTGTTAAATAATTTTTTGTAAGGACTGATTCTCTTATCTTTATTGTAAAATAAATCTATTATGAAAAAATTAGCCATAGCATTGATGTTCGTTTTCGCTGCAGGTACGATCGGTACAACTGTTAGCGCAATGTCAGATAACACACAAACTGAAATCGTTAATATCGACGACAAGAAGAAGAAAAAAAGAAAAAAGAAATCGAAAAAAGGAGAAGGGAAATCTTGCTCATCAGAGAAAAAAGGTAGTTGTTGCTCCGGAGGAGGTTCGAAATAATTCGAATTTTCATCATATTTTGAAAGGTTGAACATTGCGTTCAACCTTTTTTTTATGCCATGCATTTTACTGGATGAATGTAACCCAAACGCATAAACCTCGTATCCTATATTCAGACACAATAAAACATAAGATATGAAAGCCTTAAAAACAATTATCGCCTTGACACTTTGCATTTTTGCTCTGCCAGCACTTGCAGGTGATGGAAATGACAACAAAGAAATTAGAAAGGAAAAACGTCGTTTTACGAAAGAAGTTCGTTCCATGAAAGGTGCGAAAAACTATAAAGAAAAACGAAACGTAGAAATTAAGGTAGCTAAAGGTAAATTCTAAAAGCCAACCCTACAAGATTAAACCAACTGGACAGTGGTCCGACCCGTGAATGTCGTTAAAGATTAAAGCTTCTTTAACGACATTTTTGATTTTGTCGGAAACCAAAAAATAATCGATTCTCCAGCCTACGTTCTTTGCTCGTGCTCCCCCTCTGTAACTCCACCATGAATACTTCACTTCATCTGGATGAAAGAATCGGAAGGTATCAATAAATCCATTGGAAGTATACGCATCCATCCCATCGATTTCTTGTTGCATGAAACCAGCTGATTTATTGTAATTTGGTTTCGGTCGAGCTAAATCAATTTCTTTGTGGGCCACATTGAAATCACCGCAAACAATAACGGGCTTCTTCTTTTCTAAATTCTTCATATAAGCAATGAAATCTTTGTCCCATGTTTGTCGATACTCCAGTCGTTTCAACTCGCTTCCCGAGTTCGGCGTATAAACCGTAACCACATAAAAATCGCTGAACTCCGCACAGATTACTCGGCCTTCTTTGTCGTGTTCGGCAATTCCCATATCCTTTTCAACTGAAATCGGTTCTTTCTTGCTTAGAATTGCCGTACCTGAATACCCTTTCTTTTCTGCTTCATTGCCATAAACATGATACCCTTCCAACGCCTGAACAGCCTCTTTGGTCTGCTCAACAGTCGCCTTTGTTTCTTGTAAGCAAATTACGTCAGCGTCTTCTTTACGCATGTCTTGGATGAAGTTTTTCTTCGTTATCGCTCTAACTCCATTTACGTTAAAAGAGATGATTTTCATGGGTACTTTTTATTAGTTCCCTAAAGGTATAAAAAAGGCTCTTTCGTCGTGGACGAAATGAGTATTTTTGATGTATGGACATGAACTTTTTAAAAGGAATTAAGGTGATTGACGCTTCTTCAGTGTTAGCTGGACCATCAGTAGGGACTTTTTTAGCAGAATTAGGTGCAGATGTGGTTAAAATAGAACATCCACAATTTGGTGATGTAACACGAAGTTGGAAATTACCTTCTGAAGATAAAAATGCAACCGTCTCTAATTATTTTTCTTCCGTGAATTATGGGAAAAGTTTTTTGAAATTGAATTTAAAAACAGCGAAAGACCAAAACACATTTCTTTCACTTATTGGATCAGCAGACATTCTGATTAGCAATTTTAAAAAAGGGGACGATGTCAAGTTTGGAATGGAAGATGAGAAACTTTCAACATTGAATCCTAGATTAATTCATGGGAAAATCAGTGGTTTTGGAGAAGAAAGTGATCGAGTTGCTTATGACCTCATCCTACAAGCCGAATCGGGTTTTATGTCTATTAATGGACAAAAGGACGGACCTCCAACCAAAATGCCAGTGGCATTGATAGACGTTCTTTCAGCCCATCACTTAAAAGAAGGTATTCTTCTCGCATTGTACCAAAGAGAAAAAACGGGAAAAGGAAATACAATTAATGTTTCATTATACGATGCTGCCGTTTCTAGTTTAGCCAATCAGGCATCCAACTTTTTAATGAGCAATGAAATTCCACAACGTATTGGGAGTTTGCATCCAAATATTGCTCCGTATGGTGAGGTTTTTGAGACGAAGGACAAAGCTCAAATCAGTTTTGCCATTGGTTCAAACAAACATTTCAGTCAATTGTGCCAATACCTCGGAAATGAAAAATTAGCTGAAGACGAGCGGTTCGCTGAAAACAAAAGTCGAGTGATCAACAGAACTGAATTGGCGGAGATACTTCAGGAAAGCATTTCTCAACTAACTTCCGATTCTGTTTTAAAAGAAATGAGGACACTGAATGTTCCTTGTGGTAAAATTAAGAATATAGAAGAAGTTTTTTCGGATCAAGCCGCAAAAGACTTGATTCTTGAAGAAGAAATTGATGGCGTACAAACGAAACGAGTGCGTTCAACTATTTTCAAATGGAAGTAAGAAATAGGATCAATTATGACGTCTTTTTGTTGTTTTTGATTTGAGCTTCTACTCTTTTGGTAATCATTTGAAATAAAGTCTTCGCTTCTTTTTCAGGTAACTTTCTTCCATACCGAACTACTTTTCCTTTGTAATCAAATTCCAATCGTTCGCCACCAGATACCCACGGTGAATTTTCCCAGATTTCTTGAATGGAGTTTTCTTTCGGCTGGTGCATGCGCATTTTATCAATATTCTCATGAAAATAGACTTTCGCTTTACCATAACCTCGTATTGATTTTTTTATCGTCAATCCAACTTCATTGATTTTCAACATTTCTTTACCATAAAGCAGCCAAAGGAACGCTCTACCAACACGCTGTGCATAATACATCCAAAAAATCATAAAAATGACAACTATGATCTTCTCCTGTTGGGTAAGTTTTAGTGTGAAAAATGCCCACGTCATGGTGATACCAATGACCAACCACATGGCGCACCAGGCACCCATTAGCATATTAACAATGGCTTTTTTCTCGGGATAGATAATAAACGTCGACTTCTTTTTGTCTTCCTTAAAACTAATACGTTCGCCTATCCATTTCATGCGGCAAAATTACGGTTTTAATGCCAAAAAGAAAACCGTCTTAAAGTAAAGTAAGACGGTTTTCAAATATTGTTGAATAAGTTTATTTAATTACCAACTGACGTGTCAATCGCTCACCGTTGATCGTAACTTCAACCATATAAATCCCTGGTTTCAAATCGGTCGTGTTGTAATTGATTTGACTCGCACCATTCATAGATTCGTATGAATTGCTCGCTAATACCTTTCCAGCCATGTCAATTACGCGAAGTGCCACTTCACTTTCGTTTTTCAAATTGAAAGTCATCGCTACATTCGTTGTTGCTGGATTTGGATACATAGCAAACGTTCCATCGATTTGATCAATTTCAGTAATTGACGCGTTACTTCCAGAGTTTACACCAGAAACAAATCCGTTTGCAACGGCCTCAGCGATAGTCGCTTTACCTGCATTATCTACTTGACCATTTGGAGCGACCAATAGCACAACAATATGCAATGAATCTGTATTCCAAAGTTGCGGCAAGAATATCGTGTTGTTTACAGCATGAACATCTCCTGCATTCACTGTTGCTGGGAAGCTTGAGGCAAATCCGGCAAATGAAGGTTGAATAGTTCTTGCAACGTGATCATAGACCATTTGTGAAGCTGGAACCGGGTTACCCAATAGTTCGTATCCTCCCATAACTCCTGATCCACCACCAGAATAATAATTCGCTTGAGCCCAACCACTAGATGTTCCTGAAAGTCCATCCTCCGTGAGCACAAATGCAACTTTATATGCACTCGTTGCTGCTGATTGAAAATCAAAGTTTCCAGAAATATTTAGCTCACGTGTTGTTGCATCATAAGTTGCACCAACTTCTATTAATGCAGTAGGTGCGATTTGCAGTCTCTGAAAGAACGGTGTTCCCATGGATGCAGGGTTGATTGAACTTCCTCTATCTACTCTTGCTCCAGGAAATCCTGTTATTCCTAAACCTGTATCATACGCTGGATCAACCATTGGGTCATTCGCACCGTTATGAACAGCAATTCCTGCCCAGAATTGATCGTAATCGTGTTCAAAACGATCCATAAATACAGCTCCTCTCGGACACCACCCACACCAAGTTCCAGTTCCTTCTTCTCCGACTACCATTTTACCAGTTGCGGGTACAACAGGATTTGCGAAGATTTGAGTGGTATTATCTGAAGCTACATCATCTGTACCTCCGTTGACATTTGAAACGGTTGCCAATGCCAAATTCGTTCCAGCAACAAGTGTTAAACTTGAGAAATTTACAGTCGTTGAAGCAAGCGGTGCAATGTTCACACCTGTTACGTTCTCTGTTAAAGTTGAGCCGTTATAGGCTAAATCAACATCGAAAGATGTAATTGCTGTTGTACCTGCATTCACAACCACAACTGATGGCGTTACTACCTGACTTGCAATTGATCCACCCAAATTCAAAGTAGCGGCAGCAGCATTTAAAGTCGCTTGTGTATACGGAACATGGTCGAAACTTACATCATCAATGTAAAATTCTGAATTTAAAATTGGATATAAATCCAAGTAGTAAACAGAGTTCGTTGCATTAATCCATTTCCCTTGCGAAACTCCGTCAATTTTCGCCTCCCAAATTTTCGTTTCGAAATTACACTCTATTGTCAAAGTAAACCAAGTTGCTTCAGAGTAATCTGTCGACAAAACCGTTTCACCGCCTGAAGTGAAAGTCATACTTCCACCGTCACAATTTACATCCAAGGCGTAGATTCCTCCTATTGTGGAGTTTCCTTGAAAATTGAAGTAAGCTGTTTTTCCAGCGTTTACATACATATCTTGTTGGAAAGAGAAAACTCCGGTTTGGTACATTTGTCCAAAATCAAGAACAACATCCTGAGGTCCTCCACCCGCATCAACAGATGAAAAGTAAATGGATTGTGATCCACTACTTGCATTTGCATCAGTTGCAGTAACATCTTCGGTCGTTCCTTCACCGTTTACACCCCACGTTCTCCACTCTGCGGATTGAGGTCCAATGTATGAACCTAATGTATAACTTTCGAAATCATCCGAAAATATTTGTGCATTCAAGCTACTTAAAAAAGATACCGCTAATACGGCGAGAGTAATTTTTTTCATATTTTTGATTTGATTGAATTGTAAAGTTATGGAAAAAGCCTGTCATTTAAAGTAACAGGCTTTATTATTTGAATCAATTCCTTGTATTCCTAATTCACACTAATCGAAATATTTGAAACTCTGATTGTTTTTTAAAACCAAAAGATTCTCATAGATCAATCGAATTGTATTTTCCACATCATCTTTGTGAGCAGATTCAACCGTTGTATGCATGTATCTTAACGGTAATGAAATTAATGCGGAGGGCACGCCATCATTCGAGTAAGCGAAAGCATCCGTGTCCGTTCCTGTTGAACGAGAAACAGCCAAACGTTGAAAAGGAATCTTGTTTTTATCGGCAACTTTAATAATCTGTTTCAACAAATTATTTTGAACGGCTGGACCATAAGCTAAAACTGGGCCTTTCCCTCCAACAATATCACCTTGTTGGATTTTGTCAACCATGGGAGTTTGAGTGTCATGGCAAACATCGGTTACAATAGCCACATTGGGTTTTATTCTTTCGGCAATCATTTGTGCTCCTCGTAGACCAATTTCTTCTTGCACAGCATTCACGATGTATAAACCAAAAGGTAATTTCTTATTGTTTTCTTTTAACAATCGCGCAACTTCTGCAATCATAAAGCCTCCCATACGATTATCAAGCGCACGTCCTACGTAATATTTCTTGTTCAAAACCATGAATTCGTCTTCATAGGTTATCACACAACCTACATGAATACCTAGTTTTTCAACCTCTTCTTTCGAAGAGCAACCGCAGTCTAAAAAGATGTTTTTAGTACTTGGCGCAGGGTCTTTTTCATGTCGCATGTGAATCGCTGGCCAACCAAAGATTGCTTTTACGACTCCTTTGTCTGTATGGATGTTCACACGTTTCGAAGGTGCAATCATGTGATCTGAACCACCATTTCTTCTTAAGTAAATAAATCCATCTTTATTGATATAATGTACAAACCAAGAGATTTCATCTGCATGTGCTTCTATAACCACCTTATATTCCGCTTTTGGGTTGATAACGGCTACGGCGGTTCCATAATTATCCGTGAAATATTCGTCGGTAAATGGTTTGATATAATCCAACCAAACTTTTTGCCCTTCGGATTCAAATCCCGTTGGAGATGGATTATTCAAATATTTTTCTAAAAATTTTTCTGATTTTGCTGTGATGATTTTTTTCATCTTTTTAATTTAGGGTGAGTTGTTTTTTGAAAGGTTAAATGTAATAAGAATTACGCTTACCGAATCAAAGTCACATTCCCCTTTTGAATCCTTTCTTGACCATCCACACATATCGCTTTTAAATAATAATCGTAAACGTCTGGATCCATCAATTTGTTTCTGAATTTTCCATCCCAACCAATTGAAGCGTCGGTTGTTTCAAAAACCATTTCTCCCCAGCGATTGAAAACGCGGAAAAGAATTTCTTCTGTCACGATACTTCGAACGAACAATACATCATTTTCTCCATCTCCATTCGGAGAGAAAGCATTTGGAACATAAACATAACTGTTATCGCAGACAAATTCGTAATTGTACAATTTCTGTTTCGCCGAGGCGGAACACGCTCCTGAAGAAACAATTAAAGTTATTTCTTTTGGGTTGTCTACTTGGGTTTGGGTTACTTGTTCATTTGGCTCGGTTACATCATTTGCCGGTAACCATTGATAAGATAGACCCGCCGGATTTGCCGTCAACGTAACAAAACCTCCTTCTGGAACCGTGTCATTTGGTGCATAAGTGATAAAAACACTGGATGGATCAAGGGTTTGTACTTCAATCCATACCGAATCGTTGACTACACAGCCAAGGTTTGAAGTAGATTCCAAATACAAATATTGACTTGTTGGTGCGTTGATCGTAACTGTTGGTCCTGTATTTGAGCCCGCGAGGATATTTGTTGGTGTCCATACATGGGTAAAAAGAACGGAGGGCGTTTGATTGACAACTGTTACATCGGGATTTGGATCACCGAGACAATAAGAAACCTCATCAACCAGACTTAAACTTTGATCTACAATGGCTACTTGAACACTATCAAGATTGCTACAATTGTCATTTCCGGCTTGCACATAATAAGTTGACAATCCCGCGGAGGAAACGGTGATTATCGAATCCATCGGAAAATTATTTAAGGTATCTCCAAAATTAATATCTGAAGACCAGACAAAATAGGTGGCCGTTCCGAAGGAATTTGCCCATATATCAAAGCTCTGAATGGAGCATAAAGCTGTATCATTAGAAGTCGTTAGATTAATTTGAGGTTCAACTACAACATCGATTTGAGACGTATCAGCCAAATTACAAATAGAATCCGTTATGATTAGTTTTACAGTATAAGTACCCGGATTAGGAAAACTTAAAACAGGTTCAAAAACGAACGATGTATCGCCATTTGGCAATATCCAAAAATATTCATCCGAAGCAGGTGAATTGTTGGTCAAGGAAATTTGTTCACCAACACATATTGCCGTATCTGAAAGACTGAAATTGGCTTCAGGTGTCAACTGAAAATCGAATTTAAAAACCAAGTTATTGCAATTTTGACTCAGATTTTGGGATGACCATGCATTTGGCGTGGTTTGAAAGTCGCTAAACCCAGTACAACCACCACATACACTTTGGTAAACGACTCCTTTGTTATCAAAACGAGAAGTTCCTCCATCCACATGCTCTTGCGCTTGATTTCCGCCGATATATGAACCGTAAACAATCGTGTCAAATAATCTATCAATTACAAAAAGGTAAAAATCAAATCCATTTGGCGAAGTAGCGTATAAGGCATCAAGTGTCGTTGGCATTCCCGAAAGTTGAGTCGCTTGGAGTATATTGGCACCCCAACCCGATACATACACATTTCCACAAACATCCACTAGAAAAGCCGAAGGTGAAATATTGATATTCGCATTTCCATTTCCAAAAACCGTTGAATTCAGAGGGGCAGATAAATCATAAGGTAATTTCACTATAAACTGACTACTTCCAGGATTAGAATAATTCGCATTCGTAACCGGAAAAGTCCCTCCCGCTGATTGACCAACTAAAAAGATGTTATTGTTTCTGTCTATTTCAACAAAAAACGCTTGATCGTAATTACTTGTACCTATATACGAGGCTCCATTAAAACTTTGCCCATCACCCGAAACTTTCGCAACGAAACCATCCGTAGATCCTCCATTGTAAATCGGTTGCCAACCGGAAGTATTTGGTAAATCATTTGAATTTGTTCCTCCCGCGAAAACTATATTTTGGTTAGTATCAACCTTTACCGAATAGCAAGCGTCATCCGCCGTTCCTCCATAATAGGAAGACCAAAGCACTGTCGATAGACTAGAATTCAATTTAAAAACAACTCCATCTTGTCCTCCTGCATTAGAAGATTGAAAAGGATTTGTAGTTGGAAAATCAATTGAACGAGTACAAGACGCTACGATGCAGTTCCCGGCAGCATCCAACATAACTTCACCCCGAAATTGATCTCCATAATTGGTTCTCAACCCAGAATATGCTCCTACATTGTTGTAAGGTAATGCAGCTGGATCATAATTTACACCGTCATTTCCAGAACCTCCGAGGAAAGTAGAGCCCAATAAGTTTTGTCCGTTTGCAGAAATTTTAGCCACGTAAATGTCCGTCCCTTGTGTTCCGAAATTGACTCCATTAAACGTAATATTCAAATTGGCGGTTCCACCAGCGTGTAAAATTTGTGCTCCGCCCTGCATCGGGAAATCGGTACTTGAAGTTGCACCATAACAATACAAGTTATCTAAAGAATCGGCAATTAAACTGTGTACGGTTTCCGTTCCTGAATTGTCGTTACCGCCTCCTATAAAGGTGGTCCATATCATATTGGTTCCATCAGCAGAATACTTCGTAAGAAAAACGTCTGTCGTGACTGATCCACCAACATTCGCCACGGTGAAATTTGAAGTAATATCGTAGGCTAAATTATCTGGAGTTGGGTAGGCATTTCCATAGACTACACCACCCGAATATGCCGATCCATCACTAGCGTAGGTTGCCGTCATTCCAAAATTATCGGTAACTGAGCCTGCGTATGTTGCGAAGACTAAAATTGGATCGATAATCAATTCAATGTTCTCGTCATACTCCTCCAAATCAAATGTCACAACATTGTTAGTGACAACAAACTTACATGCTATTTCGACAATTCTCCCATTCTTAATTTGATAGGCAAACGGTTTATTTTCAATGACTTCACCAAGTTCTGTTCTTAGTCGTAAGTTCCCGTTTTTGTCAATTGAAATCTTTTCATGTCCCACGTATTCCAGTTGTATTTGGTTGGGATCAATTTGGGGCTGAACGTGAAACTCGTATTTCATGTCTAGCTCATTTTCAATCAACTTCATGTGAATTCCGTCGTAATAGTCTCTTAGAATCACCTCAGAATAGCCTCTTACATAGCTGGCCCATTTTGATTCATCATTCCCTAAGAAATAATTGTAGTTGGAGGGAGTTGGCCCAAGCTTCTCAATTTCCGTAACATTATTAGAACCTAAGAAATTACAATGGAGAACGGTTTGTTTTATGGTTGGCTCCCCTTTAAATTTAAAATTCCCGTGCGATTCCTCTATTTCACTAAAATCTCGTAGATGAAAAACAAACTTGTTTTGTTGTATCCATAAATTTCCTCCATCAAATTTGGATTGAAAAAGGATCTGATCGTTCCATTGCCCTTTATTCTCAATCATTGAATGATACATAGAATGCGCATGTTCAATTTCTTGAGCTGAAAAACGATAGACGAATGTCAAACACAAAAGCAAACAAAGAATAATGGACTGTTTCATAAACTGATATCGAATATAGGGATACTCTGTTTAATGACGAAATTTTTTGTGCTGTCGTTGTCCTTTGAATCGAACTAAAATTGGCAACTTAACCGCTCGAACACAAATAAAACTCTTAAATTCGTGTCCCACAAAATAACGCATGGCAAATAGTATTACATCCCTTTTTAATATTCAGTATCCACTCATCCAGGCAGGAATGATTTGGTGTTCGGGTTGGAGATTAGCTTCGGCCGTTTCGAATTCAGGTGGTTTAGGAATTATCGGCTCAGGATCAATGTACCCTGAAGTTCTAGATGAACACATCACGAAATGTAAAAATGCGACGAATAAACCTTTCGCTGTAAATCTTCCACTTCTCTATCCTGATATCGATAAACATGTGGAAACAATTATCAAACAAAAAGTCCCAATCGTTTTCACTTCAGCAGGAAACCCGAAAATTTGGACTGAAAAATTAAAAAATGAAGGCATTAAAGTTGTTCATGTTGTTTCAAGTGTGAAATTTGCAATGAAAGCTGAAGAATGCGGCGTAGACGCAATAGTTGCTGAAGGTTTTGAAGCAGGTGGTCACAATGGTCGGGACGAAACAACAACCCTTTGTTTGATTCCAATGGTTTGTGAAAAAGTAAAAATACCTGTTATTGCGGCTGGTGGAATCGGAACTGGTCGTGGCATGTTAGCCGCTATGAATCTTGGAGCTGATGGTGTTCAAATTGGGAGTCGCTTTGTTACTACGTCAGAATCGAGTGCGCATAACTCCTTTAAACGAGCGGTTGTTGAAGCCAAAGAAGGAGATACTCAATTGACACTAAAAGAACTAACCCCGGTACGATTGCTTAAAAATGGTTTTTTCAATCAAGTTCAAGAAGCATATTCGAAAGGTGCCGAACCAGAGGAATTAGCCGAACTGTTAGGACGCGGACGAGCGAAAAAAGGCATGTTCGAAGGTGATATGACCGAGGGAGAATTAGAGATTGGTCAAATTGCTGGGCTCATTCACGCCATAAAACCGGCAGCTGATGTAGTCACGGAAATAATAACTGAATTTAGAATGGCATTGATAGAAAGTGAATCTGCCAAATACGATTTTTAATGATAAAATTCGAAAAATTTACACTGAAAAATGGACTGCGTGTTTTGTTCCATAAAGATGAAACTACGCCCATGGCAGTGGTCAATACACTATACGATGTCGGTGCTCGCGACGAGTCGGAAGAACAAACGGGATTTGCACATTTGTTTGAACATCTGATGTTTGGTGGTTCCATAAACATTCCTGATTTTGACGCTCCATTGCAAAACGCTGGAGGTGAAAGCAACGCGTTTACATCAAACGACATTACCAATTATTACGACGTTTTGCCCAAAACAAATATTGAAACGGCTCTTTGGTTGGAAAGTGATAGAATGCTGTCTTTGGCTTTTACGGACAAAAGTTTGGAGGTTCAACGAAGTGTTGTGATAGAAGAATTTAAACAGCGCTATTTGAATCAACCGTATGGTGACGTTTGGTTGGAATTACGTCCGCTTTGCTATCATGTACACCCTTATAAATGGGCAACAATTGGCAAGAATATCCAACATATCGAAGAGGCAAAAATGCAGGATGTACGAAACTTTTTTGCCAAGCATTACCATCCTGGAAATGCCATTCTTTGCATTGCAGGAAATTTTGAATTAGCTGAAATAAAAGCGTTAGTTGAAAAATATTACGGAGAAATTCCAGCACAAACGAAAACAAAACGTGCTCTGCCAAAAGAACCTAAACAGACAGAATACCGCGAAAAAACGATTGAAAGAGACGTGCCAGCCAATGCCTTTTATTTTGCTTTTAAAATGCCGAGTCGAACGGATGAAAAATACTATACAGCCGATGTCTTGAGCGATGCTATCGGAAGAGAAAAGTCATCAAAGCTTTTCGTAGAACTCAAGAAAAAGAAAAAATTAGTTTCTAATATTTCGGCTTATGTGATGGGCAGTTATGACGAAGGTTTGCTCATGGTTAGTGGAAAATTAAACGAAGGCGTGACTTTCGAAATCTTCGAATCCGAATTTTGGAAATGCATTGAAGAGTTTCAAAACGAAATGCTTTCAGAAGAAAATATAACGAAATTGATCAATATTATCCGAACATCTAAAGCTTTCCAAGATCAAGTTTTATTGAACCGAGCCATGAATCTCTGTTCTTTTGAACTCCTAGGAGATGCCAACGATATTAATACCGAAATGGACGAGTACTTAAAGATTGATGCCTCAGCTATTCAAGAAATTTCTCGTTCACTTTTACAAAAAGAAAATTGCAGCTTATTAAAAGTAGCGGTTAAAAATTCGAATCAAAATGGATAGAAGACAAGCACCTGAATTAAAGCAAATAACCCAGATTGATTTTATTGCTCCAGAAATAATTCCGATAAACGAGCATGTGAACTTGTATTTCATGTCAAAAGTTCCCAACGAAACTTCACGTATTGATCTTTACTTCGATGGTGGTACTGTTCGTGGAAACAAGGGAACTTCTTCATTCGTCAATGGACTTTTACTTTCTGGAAATGATAAATTAACAGCTACAGAGATAAGTCATCAAATCGATTTGTATGGCGGTTTTTTCGAAAGTGGAATCACAACAGAAAACTCGGTTATAAGCATATATGCATTAAAAGAAAATATGCCCAAACTGGTCTCGTTTATCAAGTCTTCCATTCAAGAAATGTCTTGTATTGAGAAAGAATTGAATGAGATGGTTCAAGATAAAAAGCAAAAATTTCAAGTCAATC
>CBFIBY010000055.1:0-231 GCA_965660955.1 Crocinitomicaceae bacterium
TTTACTGTTACCTAATGAATCATTCATGTACACCTCAGGTGTGGAAATTGCTTCAGAAATTGGTTATATGAGAGGATTTTACACCTTTTTAAATCTTGCTTCAGAAGCCCATTTTCAAGTACATGTGCCGGTTTTCCAATTAATCACCCCATCGAAATCTAACTAGGGTATTCTTCTTTATTTTTATTTTGCGAATAGTCAAATAAATTAAAATTAATACATATCCAGAAA
>CBFIBY010000055.1:241-14383 GCA_965660955.1 Crocinitomicaceae bacterium
ATGCGATATATGGGAATTCATTGTCTTTTTTTTCAAATTAAAAGAAGCCTTTATTTTATCTCCTTCCATTTCAGTTAATTTATTCCTCGTTGAAATTGAAGATTGAATATTTTTAGTTTCAATTTCTTCTTTAACTGCCATGTACAATTTACTCATTTCAAACGCCTTCTTGAAATCACCTTTTTTTTCAAATATACCCGCCAAAGCCACATAGGCATCGGCAATTTCAATTAAATAACCATTATCACTTGCAACTTTAAGAGACAACCGAAAGTTCCTTATCGCCTCGTCATATTCACCTGTTTCTTCGTGAATTGAAGCAATATTATAGTAGCTTTCGCTTACCAACCTTAACTTCCCCAGTTCTATCCTTGTCGAGAGTGCTTCTTTGAAATAATTCAAAGACTCTTGAATTTTTCCTTCGTAAAATTTCGAAATCGCCAGATTGTTCTTTGACAGCGCAATTGTTGTCAAATTTCCACTTTTATTCGCGTACTTTGAACTCATTTCATTGCAATATTTGACCATTTTCAGATTTCCAGTTTCTGTAAATAAATCTGACAAGAAATTATAGTACCCAAACAAAGTCTTATACTTCTTGCGCTTTTTCATTTCAAGAATGCAGTGATTCAAAATTGACTCTGCTCTATCAAATTCTTTAAAATGAATTAACATTTTAGCTTCCAGTGCTCGACTATGAACTCTCTCTACTTGATTCTTATCCAATTGAAAATAACGCTGGCTTGTTCTGAATGAATTAAGAGCTTTTAGGTGATTCCCCTTCATTGAATGACAAATACCAAACTTTCTTTCTATTTCCCCCATAATCCTATAGTCATTTGGAGAACTAAAATATTTTCGAACGATTTTTAGTGTTTTTAAAGAATATCCTATTTGCCCAATTTCGATATTAACATAGATAGACAGAAACTTACTGTAATGGAGTAAATATTCATCATTGTTCTTTTTGGCAAAATTCATAATGGTTTCAACCTCCAATTGAAATTCTTCAAAATCCGATTCATCCAGTCCAACATTTAGAATCTCTTCGAGTTGCATGGCTTTTTTTCGAAAATCTGTTTCCATTCTGTACTTCGAATTACTCATTAAATTCGAAAAACTATTCTCTTTTGCCTGTGCATTAAAAACAAAAGTGAAAAATAAAAATAAAATACCGCTGGTTTTTAATATCCTCATAAGCATAATATTATGTGAGTGCATTGCAAGAACAACTTACAATGCGTACTTTTGCTACAAAATAAAAAAAGACTATGTCAAATGCAATATTTCGTGTGCCAGAAGTGAAAAACGAACCAGTTAATGGTTACGCACCAGGCACTAAAGAAAGAGAAGACTTACTTAAACAATATCAAAAGATGTATAATCAGGACTCTATAGACGTCCCGATGTACATAGGAAACAAGAGGGTTTTTACAGAAGACAAAAGACCTATGTCGCCTCCTCATGATCATAAAAAAGTATTGGGTCACTTCAACTATGGTGACGGCTCGCATGTTAACTTGGCAATTGAGGCTGCCCTGGCAGCAAAGAAAAAATGGGCGAACTTGCCTTGGCAAGATAGAGCAGCAATATTCCTCAGAGCGGCAGATCTTCTCGCAGGACCATACCGTTTTAAGATGAATGCTGCTACTATGTTAGCGCAATCAAAAAACGTTTATCAATCCGAAATTGATTCTGTTTGTGAATTAATTGATTTTTTGAGATTCAATGTCAAATACATGACCGATATTTATTCCGAACAGCCGAATTCACAAGAAGGTGTGTGGAATAGATTGGAATATCGACCGTTAGAAGGATTTATTTTTGCAGTTACACCTTTTAATTTCACGGCAATTGCTGCAAACCTTTGCGCAGCTCCAGCAATGATGGGAAATGTTATTGTATGGAAACCTGCAGAATCCCAGGTATATTCTGCACAAGTTATTATGGAGGTATTTCAAGAGGCTGGATTACCTGACGGTGTTGTGAACATGATTACTGTTGATGGGCCAGTTGCTGGGGATATCATATTTAAACATAGAGATTTAGCTGGATTACATTTTACTGGATCTACAGGTGTTTTTAGACATCTTTGGAAAGAAATTGGTCTAAACATAGAAAAGTATAGAAGCTATCCGCGTATTGTTGGTGAGACAGGTGGAAAAGACTTTATCGTTGCTCATGAATCTGCAAATGCGAAAGAAGTTGCAACCGCAATCGCAAGAGGCGCATTTGAATTTCAAGGTCAAAAATGTTCTGCCGCTTCAAGAGGATATATCCCAAAATCGCTTTGGCCGGATGTGAAAGAGAGTGTTTTGGCGCAAGTTCAATCTTTTAAAGTGGGGACTACCGAAGATCCTTCGAATTTCATAAACGCCGTAATTGATGAAAAAGCTTTTGATAAAATTGCTTCTTATATTGAAGATATCAAAAAACAAAGTGACGCAGAAATTATAATTGGCGGAAATTATGATAAATCCGTAGGGTATTTCATTGAACCAACTATCGTTGTAACGACAAACCCAAAGTTTCGAACTATGTGTGAAGAGATTTTTGGCCCCGTAATGACAATTTATGTTTATGAAAACAGTGATTTTGATGCAATGTTAGATTTAGTTGATGAAACGTCGGATTATGCACTTACCGGTTCCATTATTTCAAAAGACCGATACGTAATTAATCATGTCATGAAGAAACTAGAAAACGCTGCTGGAAACTTCTATATCAATGATAAACCGACGGGAGCAGTTGTTGGGCAACAACCATTTGGTGGTGCAAGAGGTTCAGGTACAAACGATAAAGCTGGGGCAGCCATGAACTTGTTACGATGGACATCGGCCAGAACCATCAAAGAAACGTTCGTAACACCAAAAGATTATAAATATCCGTTTTTAGGATAATTTAATTACGCATTAGCCAAAAGGGAAATGATACGTTTTCATTTCCCTTTTTTATTTTTGACCATTTTCTGATTATTCGCGCGCTAAATCTCGTTTTAATATACGTCAAATTGCAAATCGAGTAGAAGTTATAAATTAGATACGTTATCCGATTGCAAATTAAAGATTCACCAATTAATTAAAGGCAACCGTGTTGTGAGGGTATTAGTATTACAGGAACATGAGACATATTCGCTTTGTTTATCGAATAAATTTAACAGCATTTCGTGATACAAATAGCAAATTAGAAAAACAAAAAATGGGAACCAATTGCTCGGTTCCCATTCTTTTTGTTTTTTATTCTTTATTACTAAGCTTCTGCTTCTAGTGTTGCTAACTCTTCTTTTCCAGCAACAACCATTTTTTGGAATTTTCGAATACCTGTTCCTGCAGGAATTAAATGTCCAACAATTACGTTTTCTTTCAATCCTAACAAGTTGTCCTCTTTTCCTGAAATAGCCGCCTCATTCAAGACTTTTGTTGTTTCCTGGAAAGATGCTGCAGAAATAAACGATTGCGTTTGAAGAGAAGCTCTTGTAATTCCTTGCAACAATGGTGTTGATGTCGCAGGAACTGCATCTCTAGCTTCAATAGGAGCGCTGTCTGTACGTTTCAATTGAGAATTTTCATCACGTAATCGACGAGCAGAAATAATCTGGCCGTTCTTCACGTTTTCAGAATCTCCTTTTTCAACAACGACTTTCATACCGTAGATAGCATCATTCTCTTCCATGATATCTGCTTTATGAACGGATTGTCCTTCTAGGAAACGTGTGTCTCCAGCATCAATTATTTGAGCCTTCAACATCATTTGACGAACGATTACTTCAAAGTGCTTATCATTAATCTTCACCCCTTGTAAACGGTACACTTCTTGAATTTCGTTAACCAAGTACTCTTGAACTGCTGTTGGTCCCTCAATATTCAAAATATCGTTTGGTGTAACCGCACCATCAGACAAAGCGCTACCTGCACGTACAAAATCGTTCTCTTGGACCAAAATGTGTTTCGACAATGGCACCAAATATTTACGAACTTCTCCTGTTTTGGTTGTAATAATAATCTCACGATTACCTCTTTTGATTTTACCGTATTCTGCAATACCGTCAATTTCAGAAATAACCGCCGGATTAGAAGGATTACGTGCTTCAAACAATTCGGTCACACGTGGTAAACCTCCTGTAATATCACCCGTTTTACCAGCGACACGAGGAATTTTAACTAAAATTTCACCCGCTTCAATTTTATCACCTTCTTTTACTGCAATATGCGCATCTACTGGCAATGAGTATTCTCTAAGAATTTCTTTCGTTTTCTTATCTAGAATGTGAATCGCAGGATTCTTCTTCTTATCACGAGATTCAACAATAACTTTCTCTGTAAATCCAGTCTGTTCATCGACCTCTTCACGATACGTTACTCCATCGATTACATTATCAAAAACAACTGTTCCAGGAACATCAGTTACAATTACTGCATTATATGGATCCCATTTACAAATTACATCACCTTTCTTAACCTTCTTAACATTCCCAATTACCATTTCTGCCCCATAAGGAATGTTTGCCGTCTGAATGATGATTCCTGTTTTTTCATCTGTAACTTTTACCTCTGCTGAACGACCGATGACAACTACTTTTGTTGAACCGTCTGAGTTTTTCTTCTCAATCGTTCTTAATTCTTCAATTTCGAATTTCCCGTTGGCTTTTGCCTTCAAGTCTGAAATATCCGTTTGATTAGAGGCTGTACCCCCAACATGAAATGTACGAAGTGTCAGCTGCGTCCCTGGTTCACCAATAGACTGAGCTGCCACAACTCCTACCGTATCACCTAATTGAGCGTCTCTGTGCGTTGCCAAGTTACGACCGTAACATTTAGCACACACACCTCTTCGCATTTCACATGTCAATACCGAACGTATTTCAACTTCTTCAATATCCGCTTTCTCAATTTCAGTAGCGACATCTTCAGTAATAACCTCACCTGCCTCTATAAGTAAATCCTCCGTTTCAGGATGGAAAATATCGTGTACGGACGTTCGACCAATGATTCTATCCGTTAACGGTTCAACAATATCATCGTTCTTTTTCAATGCTGTCGCAACCAAACCTCTTAAAGTTCCGCAGTCATCCCTATTAATTACCACATCTTGTGCAACATCCACTAAACGTCTTGTTAGGTAACCTGCATCGGCTGTTTTTAGGGCTGTATCGGCTAATCCTTTACGTGCACCGTGAGTAGAGATAAAGTACTCCAAAATAGAAAGTCCTTCTTTAAAATTGGACAAAATTGGGTTTTCAATAATCTCCTGCGCTGATGCACCAGATTTTTGTGGTTTGGCCATCAATCCACGCATTCCAGACAGCTGACGAATTTGTTCTTTCGAACCACGTGCTCCAGAATCATACATCATATAAATACTGTTGAATCCTTGCATATCTTCTTGCAATTGATTCATCAAAGTAGCTGTCAAACGTGAGTTTGTATGTGTCCAAATATCAATTATCTGATTGTAACGCTCATTATTCGTAATAAGCCCCATATTATAATTGGCCATTACTTCTTTAACGTCACCTTCGGCTTTATCAACTAACTCTACTTTTTCTTTTGGAATGATAATATCATCAAGGTTGAATGATAATCCACCGCGGAAAGCCATGTCATAACCTAGTTCCTTAATCTCATCCAAAAACTTTACAGTCTTAGAAGTTCCACAAACTTTCAATACTTTACCGATAATATCACGAAGTGCTTTCTTCGTCAATACCTCATTAATGTATCCAACTTCTCTTGGCACGTGTGCGTTAAATAGCACTCGACCACATGTCGTCTCAGTCATTTGAATTTCTAACTCACCATCTTCGTTTACATCCGATAGTTTAACTTTGATATGTGCATGAAGATCCAAAGCACCTTCATTGTGCGCAATAACAACTTCTTCAGGCGAGTAGAAAATTCCACCTTCACCTTTTACGATGTCTTTACCTTTGGTTACTTTACCTTTTGTGATATAGTACAACCCAAGAACCATATCCTGAGAAGGCACAGCAATCGGAGCTCCATTCGCTGGGTTCAAAATATTATGTGAAGCCAACATCAATAATTGCGCTTCCAAAATTGCAGCATTACCTAGTGGTAAGTGAACGGCCATTTGATCCCCATCAAAATCAGCATTGAAGGCTGTTGTTACCAACGGGTGTAAACGAATTGCTTTTCCTTCAATCAATTTTGGTTGGAATGCCTGAATACCCAAACGGTGCAATGTTGGTGCACGGTTCAAAAGTACCGGGTGTCCTTTCAAAATGTTTTCTAAAATATCCCAAACAACTGGCTCTTTGCGATCAACGATTTTCTTAGCAGATTTAACCGTTTTCACAATACCACGTTCAATCATCTTACGAATAATGAACGGCTTGTAAAGCTCAGCTGCCATATCTTTTGGCATACCACATTCATGCAATTTCAAATCTGGTCCAACAACAATTACCGAACGCGCTGAATAATCTACACGTTTACCCAATAAGTTTTGACGGAAACGACCTTGCTTTCCTTTCAATGAATCTGAAAGTGATTTCAATGGACGATTTGATTCTGTTTTAACCGCAGATGCTTTTCTCGAGTTATCGAAAAGTGAATCAACTGATTCTTGCAACATTCGTTTCTCATTACGCAATATTACTTCTGGCGCTTTGATTTCGATTAGTCGCTTCAAACGGTTGTTACGAATAATAACACGTCTGTACAAATCATTCAAATCTGATGTTGCGAAACGTCCACCATCTAGTGGTACCAATGGACGCAATTCAGGTGGAATAACGGGTACGACTTTTACAATCATCCATTCAGGACGGTTTTCAATACGATCTTTCGACTCGCGCATTGACTCAACCACTTGCAAACGTTTTAAGGCTTCGTTCTTTCTTTGAACGGAAGTCTCAGTATTCGCTTGGTGACGTAGATCGAATGAAGTTTGATCCAGGTCCATTGTACTCAACAAATCGAATATTTCTTCTGCCCCCATCTTCGCGATGAATTTATTCGGATCTGTATCCTCTAAATATTGGTTCTCTTTTGGAAGAGTATCCAAAATATCAAGGTATTCTTCTTCTGTTATGAAATCTAAACGAGTCAATTCTGAACCGTCAGCATTAACAGCAATACCTGTTTGGATTACTACGTATCTCTCATAGTAAATGATTTGATCCAACTTTTTAGTTGGTAATCCCAATAAGTAGCCAATTTTATTCGGTAGAGAACGGAAGTACCAGATGTGTGCAACCGGAACAACCAATGAAATGTGCCCCATACGCTCACGACGTACTTTTTTCTCCGTTACTTCAACACCACAACGGTCACAAACGATTCCTTTGTATCGGATTCTTTTGTATTTCCCACAGTGACATTCGTAGTCTTTTACCGGCCCAAAAATACGCTCACAAAACAATCCATCTCTTTCAGGCTTGTATGTACGGTAATTAATTGTTTCCGGTTTCAACACCTCTCCGCTTGAATTCTCCAGAATCATTTCTGGTGAAGCCAATGAGATGGTAATTTTATTGAAACTACTTTGTTTATTTGGTATATCTTTTCTGTAAGCCATTTTCTTGCTTTAATTCTTTTAATATCTCGATTCAACAACGATGATTAGTCCATACTAACGTTAAGACATAAACCTCTTAACTCATGTAACAATACATTAAATGATTCAGGAATTCCTGGTTCAGGAATATTGTCTCCTTTAACGATTGCCTCGTAGGCTTTTGCACGTCCCATGACGTCATCCGACTTAACGGTCAAGATTTCTTGTAGGATATTGGCCGCACCAAAAGCTTCCAATGCCCAAACTTCCATCTCTCCAAAACGTTGACCTCCAAATTGCGCCTTACCACCTAATGGCTGCTGCGTAATTAATGAATATGGTCCGATTGAACGAGCGTGCATCTTATCATCAACCATATGCGATAATTTCAACATATAAATGATTCCAACCGTTGCTGTTTGATGGAAACGTTCACCTGTTCCACCATCATATAAAAATGTTTTTCCTGATCTTGGAACTCCAGCTTTTTCGGTCCACTCATCTATCTCTAAAGGATGTGCACCGTCAAAAATTGGTGTCGCGAACTTCATATTTAATTTTTCTCCTGCCCATCCAAGAACAGTTTCATAAATTTGACCCAAGTTCATACGAGAAGGTACCCCTAATGGATTCAATACGATATCTACTGGTGTTCCATCTTCTAAGAATGGCATGTCTTCTGCACGAACGATATTGGCTACAATACCTTTATTTCCGTGACGACCAGCCATCTTATCTCCAACTTTCAATTTACGTTTCTTCGCAACATAAACTTTCGCCATTTTGATAATTCCTGCAGGTAATTCATCTCCCACTGAAATGTGGAATTTCTTACGCTTGTAATTACCCAACATGTCGTTAGCCTTGATGTTGAAGTTATGGATGACACGACCAATAAGCGTATTCAATTCGTCGTTTGTCGTCCATTTCGTAGGATTGATAATACTATAATCGATGGCCATTAAATTCTTCATAGAGAACTTAGTACCTTTCTTAATAGTCTCTTCCTTAAAGTTGTTATAAACTCCAGCAGATTTTGTGTCACCAACAATAGCAACCAATTTCTCTGCAAGAACTTCTTTCAACTTCGCGAAATCCTTTTCGTAATCTCCATCTAAAGACTCCAAAATCGGTTTGTCTTGAGCTTTTGATTTTCTATCCTTAATTGCCCTTGAAAACAATTTTTTCTGAACAACAACACCTCTAAGAGATGGTCCGGCTTTCAAAGAAGCATCTTTTACATCACCTGCTTTGTCTCCAAAGATGGCACGTAGTAACTTCTCTTCCGGTGAAGGATCAGTTTCTCCTTTTGGCGTAATCTTACCAATTAATATATCACCCTCTTTGATTTCCGCTCCAACTCGAATTAGACCATTCTCATCTAAATCTTTTGTTGCTTCCTCAGAAACGTTTGGAATATCAGCTGTAAGCTCTTCCATTCCACGTTTCGTCTCACGAACATCTAAAGAATACTCATCAATGTGGATTGACGTAAATACATCATCACGAACAACTCGCTCAGAAATTACAATCGCATCCTCAAAGTTATATCCTTTCCAAGGCATGAAGGCTACTTTCAAGTTTTGTCCTAAGGCCAATTCACCACTTTCAGTTGCATAACCTTCACAAAGAACTTGTCCTTTTTCAACTCTATCACCGTGTTTTACAATCGGCTTCAAGTTGATACAAGTACCTTGATTCGTTTTAGCGAATTTCGTTAATGAATATGTTTTCAATTCTGTATCGAAACTTACCAATTTGTCTGTTTTAGACCAATCGTAACGAATTTGAATTGAATTAGCATCAACGTATTCTACTGTTCCCGGACCTTCTGCGTTGATCAATACACGTGAATCACGTGCAACCAATTGCTCAATACCCGTTCCCACAATTGGAGAATGTGGTTTCAACAATGGAACAGCTTGACGCTGCATGTTTGATCCCATCAAGGCACGGTTGGCATCATCATGTTCCAAGAATGGAATAGACGAGGCTGCAATAGATGCAATTTGATTCGCACCAACATCCATTAATGTTACTTCTTTTGGAGGAACTACTGGGAATTCACTTCCAAAACGAGCTTTAACAACTTCCGTCAAGAATTTACCTTTATCATCTACCTGTGCATTTGCTTGGGCAATAATATGGTTGTTCTCTTCTTCAGCTGTTCTATATATAGGTTCTTTATCTAAACCAACTTTTCCGTTTTCAACTAAACGATAAGGCGTTTCAATAAATCCTAGCTTATTCACTTTGGCAAATACACATAAAGAAGAAATCAAACCAATGTTTGGTCCCTCTGGTGTTTCAATCGTACAAAGACGACCATAGTGTGTGTAGTGAACATCACGCACCTCAAATCCTGCTCTTTCTCTCGAAAGTCCACCAGGTCCTAGTGCTGATAAACGACGTTTGTGTGTTACCTCAGAAAGTGGATTCGTTTGATCCATGAACTGAGATAATTGATTCGTTCCAAAGAATGAATTAATAACAGATGATAAAGTCTTCGCGTTAATCAAATCGATTGGTGTAAAGACTTCATTGTCACGAACGTTCATACGCTCACGAATTGTACGTGCCATACGAGCCAAACCAACACCGAACTGAGAGTACAATTGCTCACCAACTGTTCTCACACGACGATTCGATAAGTGATCGATGTCATCCACATCTGCTTTCGAGTTAATCAACTCTATCAAATACTTGATGATCATGATTATGTCATTCTTCGTCAAAACTCTTGACGTTTCATTCTCGTCGATGTTCAATTTTTTGTTCAATCGGAAACGACCAACTTCACCTAAATCGTAACGCGTATCAGAGAAGAATAATTTCTCAAATACATTCTTCGCTGTATCATAATCAGGCGGCTCAGCATTTCTCAATTGTCTATAGATATGCTCAACGGCTTCTTTCTCAGAGTTGGACGTATCTTTTTGTAATGTGTTGTAGATAATTGTGAAATCAGCGCTATTGATATCTTCCTTATGAAGGATGATATTCTTCGTTCCTGAATCAACAATCAATTCAATGTGTTCTGCTTCAATCGTTGTCTCACGATCCAAAAGAACTTCATTTCTTTCAATTGATACAACTTCTCCCGTATCTTCATCAACGAAATCCTCTACCCATGTTTTCAAAACACGCGCAGCCAATTTACGACCAACTGCTTTTTTCAAGTTAGCTTTCGTTGCCTTCAATTCATCAGCCAAATCAAAGATTCCTAAGATATCTTTATCCGACTCATAACCGATAGCACGGAAAAGAGTTGTAACTGGTAATTTTTTCTTACGATCGATATACGCATACATTACATTATTGATATCCGTTGCGAACTCAATCCATGAACCTTTAAATGGAATAACTCGCGCTGAATACAATTTTGTACCGTTAGCGTGACGACTTTGTCCGAAGAATACACCAGGCGAACGGTGCAATTGAGAAACGATAACTCGTTCCGCACCATTCACTACAAATGATCCTTTCGGTGTCATATAAGGAATTGTACCTAAATATACATCCTGCACGATAGTCTCGAAGTCTTCGTGTTCAGGATCGGTACAATATAATTTCAATTTTGCCTTCAGTGGAACACTGTAGGTTAATCCACGGTCGATACATTCCTCTATGGAATATCGTGGTGGATCGATAAAATAATCTAAAAACTCCAATACGAATTGATTCCGTGTATCCGAAATCGGGAAGTTTTCAGAGAATACTTTAAACAAGCCTTCACTATCTCTGTTGTCTGGAGTTGTTTCCAATTGGAAAAACTCTTGGAAGGATTGGATTTGAATATCCAGGAAATCTGGGTATTCGAACTGACTTTTGCTTGATGCAAAGTTGATTCTTTTCGAAGTATTAATTGTTGTTGCCAAGATCCAAAGATTTTGTTAAATGTGAGCGTAAATGGACAATAATGGTAAAAAACAGGAATAGGCATCCCGAAAAAATCGGGATGCCTTCCTATATTTGAAGTAACTAATTACTTAATTTCTACTTCAGCTCCAGCCTCTTCAAGAGACTTCTTAAGTCCTTCTGCTTCGTCTTTAGCAACACCTTCTTTCAAAGTAGTTGGTGCACCGTCAACTAAGTCTTTAGACTCTTTCAATCCGTTACCAGTTAATTCCTTAACCAATTTCACGACTGCAAGCTTACTAGCTCCACCTGATTTCAAGATAACGTCAAATGCCGTTTTCTCTTCTCCACCAGCGTCACCACCTGCTGCACCACCTGCTGCTACTGCTACTGCAGCTGCTGCTGGTTCGATACCATATTCGTCTTTCAAGATTGTTGCTAATTCGTTAACTTCTTTTACTGTCAAGTTAACTAGCGTATCTGCGATTGTTTTTAAATCAGCCATTTTTATTTAATTTTAATAAAGGTTCTTTTTAAAAAATAATTTGTGTTTTTAAGCTCGTGCCTCGAGCGCTTTAAGTAATCCTGCGATTTGTCCGCCAGAATTTTTAAGACCAGAGATAACATTTTTCGCTGGGCTCTGAAGTAATCCAACGATTTCACCCAACACTTCTTCTTTGCTCTTGATATCTGCAAGTGCGTTTAATTGATCATCGCCAATATAAACTGCCTCTTCGATATAAGCGCCTTTAAGAATAGGCTTCTCCATTTTCTTACGAAACTCTTTTATAAGCTTTGCTGGAACATTTCCAACTTCTGCGAACATGATCGAAGTTGGACCAGCCAACGTTTCTCTCAAGTCTCCGAAATCTTTACCTTCTACTTGGTCCATCGCTTTTGCAAGCAAGGTGTTTTTTACAACACGCATACGGACGTTAGAACCAAAGCATTTTCTTCTAAGTTGACCAACTACCTCAACGGTTAGTTCTCCAGTATCTGCCAGATAAAAGACATTTGTTTCTGTCAATTCTGTCGCTAAATCACTAATATACTTCGCTTTTTCTTCTTGTGTCATGTTACTGAATTTTAAGCTACTATAGATTTAGCATCAATTTGAATACTTGGACTCATTGTTGAACTGATATATATACTCTTCATATATGTACCTTTCGCAGAAGAAGGTTTCAATTTCACCAAAGTTTGCATTAATTCATTTGCATTATCAAAGATTTTGTCTCCCGTGAAACTTGCTTTCGCAACCCCTGAATGTACAATTCCGAATTTATCTACTTTGAAATCAATTTTACCTGCTTTCACTTCTTCAACAGCTTTACCAACTTCCATCGTAACAGTACCTGTCTTTGGATTTGGCATCAAACCTCTTGGTCCTAAAACACGACCTAAGGCTCCAACCTTACCCATACAAGACGGAGTAGTAACGATTACATCGATATCTGTCCAACCACCTTTAATTTTTGTAATGTACTCGTCCAATCCAACGTGGTCAGCACCCGCTGCTTTTGCTTCTTCCTCCTTATCCGGAGTACACAATACCAAAACGCGTACGTCTTTTCCTGTACCGTGCGGCAAAGCAACTGTACCTCTCACCATTTGATTCGCTTTTCTAGGATCAACTCCTAGACGTACACTCAAGTCTATGGAAGCATCAAACTTCGTGGTAGAAATTTCCTTCACCAAATTGCATGCTTCTGCCAACGTGTAAGCTTTGTTCAAATCTACTTTGGACAATGCTTCCTTTCTCTTTTTAGAAATTCTTTTCATCGCTTTACATTATTTGGATTTAGGCGCTTCACCACCCTTTACATTTATTCCCATACTTCTTGCTGTACCTGCTACCATCATCATTCCTGAATCAACGGTAAAGCAATTCATGTCCGGCAACTTGTCTTCTGCAATGGTGCGAATCTGATCCCAAGAAATGTTTCCGACTTTAACACGATTTGGTTCGCCAGAACCTTTCTTGATTTTCGTTTGCTCCAAAATTTGGACTGCTGCTGGGGGAGTTTTTAATACAAAATCAAATGATTTATCACTGTATACGGTGATAACTACAGGTGTAACCTTTCCGGCTTTATCTTGAGTTCTCGCATTAAACTGCTTACAAAACTCCATGATGTTCACACCTTTGGCACCCAAAGCGGGACCTACTGGTGGAGCTGGATTGGCTGCACCACCTCTGATCTGCAATTTGATCAAACCTGATACTTCTTTTGCCATTTATCTATAAATTGTGTAGTCAAACATGATACTTGCGGGAAGCTTTAATCGCATTTTCTCACTCCTACGGTTAATATACTTTTTAACTCTCCTTCTCAACTTGCATGTAGCTTAGCTCCAACAAGTTTTTTCGTCCGAAGATTTTCACCATCACTTTCAATTTTTTCTTCTCTTCATTGATATCGTCTACTACACCACTAAAGTTATTGAAAGGACCATCTATTACTTTGACAGATTCTCCAACCACAAAAGGAATTTTCATTTCCTCTTCCGTTTCAAGTAATTCATCAACTTTTCCGAGAATTTTGTTCACTTCTGCCTGACGCATTGGAACTGGTTCTCCTCCTTTAACTGCACCAAGAAAACCAATTACATTTGGAATTCCTTTGATAACGTGTGCAACTTCTCCTACCAAAGCACATTCAACAAGAACATACCCAGGTAAAAATGCTTTCTCTTTACTGACTTTTTTTCCATTTCGAATTTGGAAAACTTTCTCAGTAGGAATTAAAACTTGACCTACATAAT
>CBFIBY010000056.1:0-13909 GCA_965660955.1 Crocinitomicaceae bacterium
CTTTTACGATAGCGTCCTCATAATCGCCAAAATCAGCGAATCGCTCTTTGAAGAATTGCTCTAAATGCTTTTGGGTTGATGTAAAATCAGTTGGATAAAGTGGTTTTTCAGCCAATTCTCCTGGGTTTTTCGAAAAGTGCTTTTCAACAAAGCGAACAGCCTCGCGATAATCATCATCATTGTCCAGCATCGGATACTCTGGAGGTGTTTTCTTCTTGGGATACTTTTTCCGGTTCTCATCATCAAAACTCCACTTTCCTCCTCTTGGGTCCTCGCCATTTTCAAGCAATATTTGCAAACGCTTTCTTTCCGATTTATAGAACTGTGTTTGAAAAAATTTCTTTTTTGAAGGTTTGAAAAAATCTTCAAGTTCCTTTTTGGAATTGATCCACATAGGACTATCCAGAATTTCAAGCTGAACCTCTTTCCCTTGACATTCGTTTTGGATGCGTTGTTCAATCCAATCATCACATGGGTCGAAAAGGGAGATGTGTTTGACGCCATTTTTAATCAGAGTCGAGAGCAAAGTTCGAATATCTGCCTTTTCATTTTTAGTCTCAACGTATTCAACAATTCTCTCATTTTTTTCTAGAAACGCTTTGTACTTTTTCATGGAGGCACGATGCAAGGCCAACTTCTGTTTATGAAAAGAAAATTGCTTGAAAAATAAATACTCTTCTATCAAATAGATCCTACTTTCCTCTGGAATCGGCTCAATACATTGGAAAAGTTGATGTGGCAATATGAGAAAAACTTTATCCATTTCTTGTATTTTTATTTTTTCTACAACGCTCACTACAGTATTTTACTTCCTCCCATTTGTTTTCCCATTTTTTCCGCCAAGCGAAATAGAATCCGCAAGTTGGGCACTGTTTTACCGGTCTATTTTCTTTTTTCATTTTTCAAATTCTGGAATTTCGTGCGTTCGAGCATAAGGGAATTGAGCTATTTTCGTTAATCCGTAATAGGAATTCAAACCTGATATACCAGCACCTCCAACCTTTTCTAAATCAACGTGTCCTTCATCGGATAGACAATGATCAGACATAAAAATGTGTTCTATTTCTCCAATAATAAGTGAAGTTCCGTTTATTGGAATTGGAATTTCCTCCACAAATCGCATACCCAATTGAATTAAAGACTCTTTAACGAATGGAGCTGAGAAACCAGTTTTGTATTCAGGCGTTAAACCGCAGATTTCAAATTCAGAAATGTCTTTGTCAAATTTAGCCGATGTATAATGTGCCTTATTTACAAATTCAGTTTGAATTTGGTTGATTGTATAAAATCCCGTTTCACGAATGTTCTCATGGGTATTTCTGGGTACATCACCTGTTGGCCGGAGAATGAAACCATAAAGTGCGGGGTTACTTCCTAAGTGAACAACAGAGGAAAAAACGGCTACGTTTTCCACCCCACTTTTGGATACTGTACCAATCAAATTGGCTGGTTTTATACCCGTTAATCCGTTAATTAAGTTCAACCGCTTAACTTTTGGGGCTTGTTTAATTTCCTCTTTCGTCCAATGCATAGTTTTATTGATTTTTTCTAGTTGAAAATTCGTTTCTTGTGTGAACTCGAACGATTCTTTTTTTCTCTTTTTTGACGAGATCGTTTTTTCGATGTCCATATATTTTTTCCTTTGCCCTGCGAGCGCTCGATTCCAATTCAAATAAAGGATCTGGATAATCATTACCTATCCGAACACCACAAAACTCTTGATCCAATTCTGTCATTTTCCATGGTTCATGAATGAATTGGACAGGCACATTTTCTAATTCAGGCACCCATTTCTTAATAAAATCTCCCATTGGATCGTGTTCTTGAGATTGTTTAATTGGGTTGTACATCCGAATCGTATTAATCCCAGTTGTACCTGCCTGCATTTGAAATTGAGGGTAGTGAATTCCAGGTTCATAATCCAAGAATTGTTGCGCTAAATGGTAAACACCCGATCGCCAATCTTGGTCCATGTGATGACACAAAACAGAAACGACCATTGCACGCATTCGGAAATTGATCCAGCCCGTTTCACGCACACAACGCATGTTTGCATCAACAAGTGGATAGCCCGTTTTACCCTCCTTCCAAGCCTTAACCCATTCATCGTTTTTACTTCTTTCTAAAAGCTCATATCCGCGATTCACACAATCCGTTTCGTATTCACATTCCACCTCAAACTTTTGAATGAAGTGGCAGTGCCAGTGTAAACGCGTTATAATTCCGCGAAAGGCACGTTTGTTTTTATCGTAATTGGGATGGGTGACTAAATATTGATAGGCTTGTTTGATGGAGATATTTCCCCATGCAAGGTACGGCGATAATCGCCCACAACTTTTTCTACTCTCAGTTGGTTTAGAAATCAATCGATGATAATTCAATCCGCGTCCCTCAGCAAATGATTTCAAATACCGAAAGGCGTTCAATTCGCCGGGTGGTTGAAAAATGGCAGGATAGAGTTCAACTTTATCGACTAAACTTTTAGAGAGCGGAAAAGGATGACGAAAGGTTTCACAATCTTTTTTCTTGAAGGTATTTGGAATTACTGAATTGTGCATGGTTTTGAACCAATCCTTATCCCATCCTTTTCTATGATTTCTACCACGGATAATTCCGTCTCGCTGAAATTCTTTCCATTCCACTTGTTCGGATTCAAAAAATGCCTTAAGCGCTAAATCACGACCATAAGTCAAGCGCACGCCACTTTCTTGATAAGAGAAAACATGTTGTACATCATATTCCTTTAAAAGCCATTGAAATACATCCAATGCTTCGCCTTCCAGCATCTGAACTTGGAAATTGGCAGCCAATAAACGATCATTCATTTCGAGAATTGAATGATATTGAAATTGTAAATGTCGGTCTGAGGTATCAGAATGTTCCATCAAAGAAGGCTCAAACAGAAAAATGGTCACATAGGGTATTCCAGCGTCTTCAGCTGCCTGAAATGCAGCATGATCATGCGTGCGCAGGTCTCGTTTCAACCAAACTATATTTATTTGCTTTTTCATGGAAAGATTTCTTTTTTAACCTTTTTCCAGAAACTGAAAAATGATGGATAGTAACCATTGACACTGCTCAACCAATCGCGTGAATCTTCCGTTCCAACAAAATGTGCGTTTGTTGGATGTTCTTTAAAGAAAAAATTGACTTCAGGATAATTCGAACGTAATTTTGAAAACTCTCCAACGAATACCTGAATTTTTTCTATGTTATTTCCTAAATCCAGAAGAAATTCGATTGATTTTTTGCTTATCGGATATTTTTCGAAATGCGATGGCTCCAGTAAAAGAATTCGATTGAGATTTTCTTCTTTCCTCCATTTGGGATCCATATTATACCATGTATAAAGTGCCACTCCCTTAGTCTCATCAAGTTCAATCTCACGAAACTCTGGAAGTTTGGTAAAGAACTCCGTATCACTTGCGGGCTTTAATATTTCGGGCACATTCATTTTCGGAAATTCCTCATAACTGACATCCAAAAATGTCCCCTGGTCATTTGTCTTGCAGAAGCGATTGATATTTTCTTGGTTGGCATAATACTTTTTGTTGCTATTCGCTCCACATACCCATTGCCAACTCAAAGCATTACTGGCAAAATCTGCATCGAGCAAATGGTAGTGCATCCATTGGGCAGGAAGTTCCCAGTGCGACTTTGCCACATTTGTGCATATTGAGGCGATGTACATTCGAATGTGATTGTGCAAGTAACCCGATTCATAAAAACTTTGAATCGCTTGGTCAACGGCGCGGATTCCAGTTTCTCCTGATACAACTGCTGATGGTATCTCAAAATTGCCAACCTCCGACTGCTCATTTTTCAAAGCTTGATTCACATCTTTTTGCTGCCCAACTCTTTGCCAGTAGTCTCTCCAAGCCAATTCTTGCACAAATTTCTCGATGCCTCGTATTGAAAATCCGCGTTCAAGACAACTCTTCAAAACATCTTTGGTTGAAATAACACCTCTAGAAATATATGGAGAGAGACAGCTCACATCACCATCAATATAATTTCTATTTGAGCCATATTTTACTGGTTGGATTGCGCCGAGACGATCCATTATTGAATTATAATCTGTTGGAAAATTTATCCTCATTCGTACCTGCTACAACATTATTGAACCGTTTTTTGTTCTTAATCGGCAACATTGTAACAAAAGTCACAGTGATACGGATTTGCTAACTTTAACTTTGTTAAAAAATAAACAGACAACAGGGAATGAAAAAGGGCACAAAACTCTACAGTATCTTTAAAATGAAATGTCCGAATTGTCACGAAGGAGATTTTTATCACGGCTCAATATTCAAAGCCGATGTAAAAGAAAAATGTGACAAATGTGAATTTAAATATTCTATAGAACCCGGGTTTTATCAGGGATCATATTATGTTGTTTACGCCTTAGGCGTTGCCGTTTTCGTTACCATTTGGACATCCATTTCACTTTTCTTCCCAAATACATCTTGGAATGCAACCTTAATTGCTATTTTAGTGGGATTAGTAGGTACAGCCCCATTTATGTACCCGCTTTCAAAAATTATATGGGCGAATTTTTTCTTCCGTTACGGTAAATTTAAGGCAAACAAAGATGACAGAAATGGAGCAGAAAGTAAGAGATAGTTACGACTATCTTTTTGAAGAAAGTTTAATCGAAGAAATCACAAAGAAAGGGAGTTATAAAACGGTTAAATCTGGTGATATCTTAATTGACATCGAAGACACCATTACGAACATTCCGTTAATGTTGTCAGGTGCCATAAAAATATCTAGGATTGATGACCAAGGTGACGAGCTTTTACTCTATTTCATTGAAAAAGGAGATGTTTGCGCAATGACTTTGACGTGTTGTATAGGTCAGTCAAAAAGTGAAATTCGCGCTGTTGCCGAATCTGATACTGAATTACTCATGATACCCGTTGAAAATATGGATTTGTGGTTACAAAACTATAGTTCATGGAGAAGTTTTGTATTTGAAAGTTATAATACTCGATTCACAGAAATGCTACAATCTATTGATAGCCTTGCGTTTATGAATATGCATGATCGGGTATTGAAGTATTTGAGGGAAAAAGTTATTGTGAGCAAAGATCAAATGATTCACACCACACATCAACAGGTGGCTAGCGACTTACATACCTCAAGAGTTGTCATTTCTAGAATATTAAAAAGCCTAGAAAGAGAAAGTAAAATTATTATTCATAGAAACAACATTGAAGTACTAGAATTTTAAACAAAAAGAACAGATACGAGTTGCGTGTTAGATAGTTTCAAGAGTAGTACTTGAACTAGCAACTAGAAAACTCGTAACTAAAAAATCATGGAAATTATCGAAATTCTTGGCTTTATTGGCGCTCTTTTCGTAGGACTTATTCTTGGACTTATTGGTGGAGGTGGATCTATACTCACTTTGCCTATTCTCGTCTATTTATTGAGTATCGACGCCGTTGTGGCAACTGGTTATTCTCTGTTCATCGTCGGAATAACTTCCTTAATAGGCACATTAAGAAACATGAAGGAGAAGAAAATTAATTTCAAAGTAGGAATTCTTTTTACAATTCCTGCCCTACTTACACTATACATCACGCGTTCATACATAGTTCCGGCAATTCCCGAAACCCTTGTCTCAATAAATAGTTTTGAATTAAGTAAACCTATGGCAATAATGATTTTATTCGCCGTTGTAATGTTAGTAGCCTCTTACTCGATGATTAAAGGAAGAAAAGAGGACGACAGCCAAGAAATAACCCCTAAAGTTTTAATTTTAATAATAGTCGGAATCGGAGTTGGTTTACTTTCTGGCTTAGTTGGAGCTGGAGGTGGATTTATTATTATTCCAGCTCTGGTCTTTTTTGCTCATCTACCGATGAAAAATGCCGTCGCAACCTCAATATTCATAATTGCCATCAATTCATTACTTGGTTTTACAGGCGACATTGGCAAATACCCAATGGATTGGGGCTTCCTTATCCTATTTTCAAGTCTATCCATTGTTGGTGTATTTTTGGGAATCTTTTTGACCCGTTTTGTCTCAGGAACACAATTAAAGAAGGGATTTGGCTATTTTGTTCTTGCCATGGGAACTTTTATTATTCTGAGAGAAGTAATCTAGTAGTGTGACATAGGTTACCATTATTTCACTGGTATCCCCTTACTTTTGTTCTATTCAAAAAGAACTCATAAAAAAAACTTATATCATGAAAATAGAACAGATTTATACTGGATGCATTGCGGAAGCAGCTTATTACATTACATCCAATGGTGAAGCTGCAATTGTGGACCCGTTAAGAGAAATTCAACCTTATCTTGATCGATTGGAAAGAGATGGAGTAAAACTGAAATACATTTTTGAAACACATTTCCATGCCGATTTCGTTTCTGGTCATGTTGATCTCGCAAAGAAAACGGGTGCAACGATTGTTTACGGCCCTACAAATATGGAAACTGGATTTGAAATGCATGTCGGAAAAGACAATGAAGTTTTCAAAATCGGGGGTGCTGAAATGAAACTTATCCACACGCCAGGGCACACATTAGAAAGCTCATGTTTCTTAATGACCGATGAAGATGGAAACGAAAAAGGTATAATCACGGGCGACACTTTGTTTATAGGTGATGTCGGTCGACCTGATTTAGCTCAACATGTGATTGAAGATTTGACACAAGATAAATTGGCTCGTCACTTATTTCACTCTTTACGCAACAAAATTATGCCTTTATCGGATGATTTAATTGTATATCCTAATCACGGTGCTGGTAGTGCATGTGGAAAAAACATGAGCAAAGAGACGACGGATACTTTGGGCAACCAGAAGAAAACGAATTATGCTTTAAATCCAGAGTTGACGGAGGACCAATTTGTAGAAGAAATTTTAACGGGCTTAGTTGCTCCACCTCAATACTTCCCTAAAAATGTCATGATGAACATTCAAGGAACTCAGGGTGTGGATTCGATTATGGAAAAAGGTAAAAAGGCACTTTCTCCAGAGGCATTTGAGTTGGTAGCGAATGAAACAAGAGCCTTAGTTCTTGACACACGAGATCCCTTGACATTTTCGAAAGGATTTATTCCAAATAGTATAAACATCGGTCTGGATGGAAGCTTTGCCATGTGGGTGGGTGAGTTGATTATAGACATCAAACAAGAAATTCTTATTGTAGCTGAAAACGACACGAAGGTGGAAGAAGCTATCATACGTCTATCTCGCGTTGGGTATGACAATACAATTGGCTATTTAGAAGGTGGATTCAAGGCTTGGAAAGATGCCGACAAACAAATTGATGTTGTTCACCGAATTAGCGCGGAGCAGTTAGTAGAACACTATTCCAAAGAGAAGAAAAACATTTTTGACGTTAGAAAAGCATCTGAATACAATTCAGAGCATATCGTTGACGCGGTGAATGTACCGTTGAATGAATTGGCAAATAAAATTGCAGAATTACCAAAAGAAGAATCCTTTATCATTCACTGTTTGGGCGGATACCGAAGCATGATTGCGGCTTCAATGTTAAAACAACGTGGATTTGATAACTTTGTTGATGTTATCGGCGGAATGGACTCAATTCGAGAAACAGAATTACCGTTAACGGAATATGTTTGTCCAACAACTTTACTTTAATCTAAAAACAAATAAGAAATATGGGATTTTTTTCATCCATTAAAAAAGCACTCGGAGGCGGTGCGACACAAGACTTCAAACAAATGCTTGACGAAGGTGCAATCGTTGTTGACGTACGGACTCCAGGAGAGTTTAAAAGTGGTCACGTCAAAGGAAGCATCAACATCAACCTAGGTGATTTGAACAAAAAAATGGGTCAATTCAAAGGTAAAACAGTGATTACTGTTTGTGCCTCGGGAATGCGTTCAGGTCAAGCAAAAGGAATGCTTGTTAAAAACGGAATAACTGCTGTAAACGGTGGACCGTGGGGTCGAATTGCAAAAATTAAAGGTTAATTCAACCAAAAACACTAGATGAAAGGAAAAATTCGAAGTTTTTTGGTTGAGAATTTATCACTTTGGGCAATGGCGTCAGCATTATTAGGACTGGCGCCATTTGTTCCTGAGCCTCATATTTGGAAACAAATAAAGAACATTGCCAATGGTCGTTTAACAGAAATGATTGATTGGGTTGATTTGTTGATGCATGGTGCGCCATGGGTCTTATTGATAACGGCATTAATCTTAAAATACATTTTGCCAAAGAAGGCAGTTTAATTCTTTATAAACAATTGATATACTGCTGAATTAACACCACTTATCTCAAGACGATACACTCCCTGTTCTAGTTGGTTAATATCTATTTGAAATCCATTGATTTCGCCATTCATAACAAGCCGACCGTAAGTGTCGAATATCTGGAATTTGAGGTATTTGTCATTTGACTTGATGTTTAGAAAATCAGTACTTGGGTTAGGATAAATCTGAAATGCATCTGCACTTCCGAACTCATCTATAGTTGTAAATCCACAATCAAGCGGGGAACTGAAAGATTCATTTAACATACCAGATTGAACGAACCAATTTTTCCAAACTCCTCCGTTTCCAGTCTGCCAATTGCTAATATCAAAACTGTTTGTACCTGAAGCATTTCCTTTGATTTGGTATACCTTTAGAGCTTCACCTCCTCTATTCCACGTTAATGGTACATTATTAGCGCAGATTTCGGGTGATTCATCTACCAAATTACAATTCGTTTGAATGAAGTAAGCGTTATCATCGTAAGTTGGAAATCCACCAAAAACCCGCGCGACTCCATTCGTATCGATGCAAACAGAGGTGTATTCATCACATGCGATGCCTTTCGCTGGAACACTATAATCTTCAAAAATTCGGGAAAGAAAAACCGTATGTCGCCCTTTCCGATCTGGATCGTCGTAATGGGTATCGGTGATTACATTGTGTAATTGAGGGAGAGCTAAGAACATAGTTGAATCTATCGTTACATCTAAATCATAGGGATTGTTCAGTGCTGCGGAAGAAGTGACTGTGCCATTCTCTGCAGAAAAATAATATCCACCCAGAATAGCCATTCCTGCACTAGTTCCTCCAACAGCAATGCTCCTATTTTCAATATTTGAGCGAATAATACTATCAATCGGTGAATTTCGCCAATAGGAAACATACTCCCATTGATCACCACCGGCAAACCAAATGGCTTCAGCATTGCCCACTATTGTTTGTATAAAGGAATCATTCACTCCTGAAGCATCATTAAAGACTATTGTGATTACGGAATTAAGAGAAATTCCAGGGAAATTATACATGTAATTGTTGTATCCGTCAGATCCAGAAGTTCTCAGCACGACAACATCACCACCATTGGCACGATTGAGAAACCACTCCATCGCATTGTCATCCTCGGTTGCGCCTCCCATTAAACAAACTCCACCAGCAGCCAACGTATCTTTATTTGCTGTAGTACCAGACACATAAGTAGATGTAGATTGTGAAAACAATTGACTCGACATAAACAGGAAAAACACCAATAAACGCATTCTTTTTTTTATCCAAAATAGTCAAAAAAGACTTGATGTAGAATCAAATTGGATAATTCACACACAAAAAATGATCATTATTCTATGTCACATTTGTTAATTTTCACTACCATAACAATGGGATTTTCTACCGTTTTGAGAGTTCAAAAACGCCTTTAAAAGTAAAGGAGCGGCATCCATTAACACCGCTCCTTTAATTAATTTAACTTTCCGTTTTTAAATACTAAACCTCCACACCTTTCAACATCTTGTTCCAATACAAACGAGGAAGTATATATTTTTTCAACCACCATAATCTAAGGTGCTCTTTTGAAGAATCTTTGATCAACATTCGCTTTAATTTTGGATCGGGTAAGAAATTCGATTCATAATCAAATTCAGCGAGGACCATTTTGCCATAACCTGTCACCAATGGACAAGAAGAATAACCGTTGTACGTTTTGTCGCTAATTGGATTCGCCTCGATTAATCTCGAAATATTCTCAACCACTATTGGAACTTGTTTTCGGATGGCTGCTCCTGTTTTGGCAGTTGGAAGCGCTGCCACGTCGCCTACTCCAAATATATTTGGATACTTTTTATGTTGCAATGTTCCGTGATCAACAGAAAGCCAACCTGCATCATCCGACAGGCCAGACTCTTTTATGAAATCTGGTGCAGCTTGTGGTGGTGCTAAGTGAAGCATATCAAAGTGAATCCCTATTTTACCTTCCGATTGAGATATTTTAACTGGTTTTCCATTGTAGTTAATTGACGGATCAAGCGCATGCCCAGGCCCTTCCTCCGACATTAGGATACATCCACCAGCATCTGGATCTTTGGTTACTTCGTACCAAGCTATTTGGTTATCTCCATCCACTTCAACGAGCTTATGATGATACCGAACATTTATGTCTTTCCGGTTAATAACTTCCATTAAAGTCTTAGCTACTGGCTTAACACCAAAGATCACCCCACCTGGAATCGCGAAAACTACATCTGTTTTTTCTCGAACGCCGGCTTTTTTGTAATGTTCTTCAGCTAAATACATTATTTTTTGCGGAGCGCCACCACATTTTATTGGTGTAGCCGGTTGTGTAAACAAAGCCGTTCCTCCTTTGAAATTCTTAAGAACCTCCCATGTGTTTTCGGGATTTGTATAATTACTACAAACTACACCTTTATCAATCGCTTCTGGAAGTCCTTTCACTAGTGAAGTATCAATTTTAAGTCCTGGCGATACAACTAAGAAATCATATGAGATTTTTGTCCCACTTTCGGTTTCAACCGTATTATTCTCAGCATCAATATGTTTAGCAAACTCTTTCACCCACTTTATACCTTTGGGCATAACGGATTCCATTGTTCTTCGGGTCTTATCGAAATCATATGCATTTGCACCAACTAAGGTCCATGCGGGTTGATAATAATGATACTTTGCGGGTTCTAAGAGCGTAATACTAACATTCCCTCTTTTCAGAAACTGGGCTGCCGTCATTATTCCGCCGGTTCCACCTCCTATGATTACTAGATTTTTCATAGATGTTTTTATTTTTAGCAGCTTAAATCTCTAAAAATCAGTTGAGAATAATTGTAACCTTTGTTACAATGACCAAATTTCAGTACGAATGAAAAATAAATCTAAACACTTCCCTATATTCGTCTTATGAAACTCCAATTCAGCAGAAATACTTCATTCGTCCTTGTGATTATTATCTGCTTGTATTTGGTATTCAGCAATTTCCATTTCCAAGTCGGACAAATCATTAGCTATGATGTTTACGGGTATTATCTGTACTTACCCTTAACTTTTATATACGATGATTTGGGTATGCAAAATTATGAGTTAATCCATGCTTTGATGGATACATACGATTCTTCCGATGTGTTCTACCAAGGACACCTTACTGAATCAGGCAATTATGTCATGAAATATACGATGGGACAATCTTTTCTTTACGCTCCATTTTTTTTCATTGGGCATTTGATTTCGAGTTTGACTCATTATCCTAGCGATGGCTTTTCAAAACCCTATGAAATGTCAGTTTTTGTAGGAGGAATAATCTATACGCTCATAGGAGTATATTTTTTCTTTAAGCTACTACTCCATTTTTTCGAGCATAAAATTGCCCTGATTGTTTTTGTTATTACTGTTTTCGGAACAAATTATTTGTTGCACAACACGATGTTCAGTCAAAACTTGATGACGCACAACACTCTTTTTACGTGTTATGCAATTATTCTCTGGCTGACCATCCAATGGCACCAACGTCCTCAGACAAAAACAATAGTTTATCTTGCTATGCTATGTGGCCTTGCCATATTAATACGCCCAACTGAAATTGTTAGTTTGTTTATCCCACTGCTTTGGGGCATTTGGAATAAGGAAAGTTTTAAAGATAAAATAGCTCTGTTGAAACAGAAAAAGAAGCAACTCATTTTCTTTTCACTTGTTTTGTTTACGGTTACGGTTTTACAACTCATCTATTTCAAGATATACACAGGATCTTTTTTCTATTCAGAATATAGCGGCAACAACGGTGAAGGTTTGGATCTATTTCCGCCGCACACGTTAAAAACACTGTTTAGTTTTCGCAAAGGTTGGTTAATCTACACACCCATTATGATATTTGCATTGATTGGATTTCACTCAATATACAAGAGAAATCGTCCGATTTTTTGGTCACTTATAACTTACTTCCTATTCAACCTTTGGTTTGTTTCTTCATGGAGCAATTGGTGGTACGCTGGGTCTTTCAGCCAACGGGCGTTAATACCATCTTATGTAATTCTCGGTATTTCACTTGGCTACTTTATTAACCATCTAAAAGAACTTAAACTTCCCCTTAGATCAGTTGTCATTCTTATCATTGTATTTTTTGTGTCACTCAACCTATTTCAAACGAATCAATATAGACTCGGGATCTTGCATCCAGATCGAATGACAAAAGCATACTACCTCAAAACATTTGGAAGTTTACAAAAAGACCCTGAGGCTCAAAAACTATTACTCTTCGATCGGTATTCAGCCTATGTTTCAGGAGAAATCGACGAAAATCACGTTTTAAAAAGCAAGTACAATCAATTTTTCGAGTCCGTTCCAAACACTGCGTTCTCATCAGACAATGCGCATTCTGGCAAAAGTTCTGAGATTATTTCATTAGCAAACCCTTATTCGCAAGGAATTACAATCCCCTATTCAAAATTAACGGATAAAGAACATGTTTGGCTAAAAATTTCGGCATGGATTTACTCCGAAGTGGACAATCAAGAACAACAGTTTTACCTCGCAGCTCACGCTGAACACAAAGGAAAGGTGTATCAGTACGGAGATTTAAATTCGAAAACAGTTGACATTCCTAGGAACAAATGGACAAAAATTAGTTTCAATTATTTAACTCCTCCTATTCGAAGGTCGTATAATGAAATAAAAGCCAACCTTTGGTTTAAATCAGGAACAGGCATTCTTATCGATGATTTAACAATGGAAGTTTGGGAATCGCAGGAGGACTAATTTAATTCCATTTCTTTTTTGACTTCATCCGAAACAATCCAAAGAATAATGACACTTGAAGCGGCGGCAAAAAAGCACCAAACGGAAACTACGTGTTCGGCAAAGTAAACACGAGAAACCAAATATGTAATACAATTCATTACAAAGAGCATCCACATTTTGCTGCGACTTGAGACTACATTTGGCGCTGTGACAAGTAAAACATATATGCCGCGAAACCAACCGCTAGAAGAAGTATGACCACCATAATCATAAATAATACTATGATCGACTATTCGAGCTGTAATGTTTTTGGTAAACAAGAAATAAATCAGAACTAAAACTACGACACCGCCAATTCTCGTCATCCAAAGCAATATTTTCTTTCGATTTTCCCGTTGCTCTACGCGCCACAAAGTATAGGGAATGACGACCGGCCAAATTACCCAAGCGAGGAAAACAAAACCATATGTACTTAATTTCAGTAAACCAGCGTAGGATTCATAAAGCGAGGCCAGCCACACCCAGCCTTCCACAAACTGGTGAAAGGCAAATAAAATTGGAAAAATAGTGATTGCACGAATAGGGTTATTTCCAGCCTTTTTGTATGCAATTACACCAGAAGTTCCGATAACGGCAGCCGCCGCAAAACTTGCTTCAGTAGAAAAACACATGGTACTAAAAGTAAGAAATAAATTGTCAAATTGCGAAAATCAAAAGATGAAGCTTTTTGTGACCCTGTCAGGATTAAAGATCCTATCTAGCTCCTAATTCCGAAAGTAAAACTCAAAATCGAAGATTTTGTTTTTACATTTTACTTCCATTCGTTTGAACAAGTTCAACTCATGGTGCAAAACGAAAAAACTCCCTCAACAACAGTTGAGAGAGTTTTCCTTTCTTAGTGACCCTGTCAGGATTCAAACCTGAAACCTCTACAGCCGTAAT
>CBFIBY010000057.1:0-13894 GCA_965660955.1 Crocinitomicaceae bacterium
AACTGCTTTAATTCCTCTGCAGTCATCCACATGATGGCTACTTTTCCGTTTTCTACAATCTCAATATTATTACAAATCGCATGAGCACGTAAGCGCAACTGATCTAAAGAATTTTGGCCAAAAACAGCCTCATGAATGGCCGTATGATTAACGCCTATTTCCAATAACTTAGAGAGTATCACGTGTGTCTGTGGAGTTACTGAATTAAAACGAAATGAACCTGTATCTGTCATTATTCCTAAATAAATTGCTTCTCCGCTCAGGACGTTCAATTCTACTTCTTCATCGGAATCAATTAATTCGTACACCAATTGTGCAGTAGAACAAACTTCAGGCTGACTAATTCCAATCTTGGCAAAATCAGCTGGATCGAGGTGATGATCAATCATTATAGTTTTCTCTTTTTGCCCTTCTAAAACACCTTCCATGTCCCTTCCCAAACGACTAGGGTGATTGTAATCCAGTGCGAAAATGACATCCGCATTCTTAATCTTTTCTTGGATAAGATCACTTGATTCTTCAAAATGAAGAACCTCCTCCACGTTTGGAAGCCATGACAAAAATCTAGGATAAGCATCAGGATGACAAATACTCACCTCCTTTCCCTTACTCTTCAGCCAATGATAAACGGCCATCGAACTTCCTATAGAATCTCCATCCGGTGATCGATGTGCTGTAATAACTATTGAATTAGCTGCATTGACAGCTGATACTACTTCTTTGAATTGGTTCATGTTGTTGTTTTGCTATAAAGCTAATCCAATGAGCAAATTATGTACAATTGGATGAGTTCAAAGATACTTTTTATTGATTAATTCGAGCTGTTTCAGCATGAATGGTTTCTGCTAGGTCGTTTGAAACGTTAATTAATGGCATGCGCATAAAATTGTCCATCAACCCCATTTGTTTTAAGGCTTCCTTTACTCCACCTGGATTTCCTTGCGCAAAGAAATGCTTGGTAATCTCCAATAAGTTGTAATGAATCATCTTTCCTTCTTCGTGATTTTCTGACGCAGCCCATCTAACCATGTTGGAAAAATCTTTTGGGAACGCATTCGAAACGACAGAGATAACACCATCCGCACCAACGGCCATTAAAGGAAAAACTATCGGATCGTCCCCAGACAAAACCCCAAATCCCTCTGGACGCAGACGAATGATTTCCATTATTTGATCCATATTTCCTGAAGCCTCCTTAACGGCAACGATATTATTCACTTCCGCTAATTCCAACGTTGTTTCTACAGCCATGTTCGACCCTGTTCTTCCTGGAACATTGTACAAAATAATGGGTTTGTCTGTGTGCCCACTTATGTATTTAAAATGCTCTACAATTCCTTTTTGAATCGGCTTATTATAGTATGGTGACACGGACAGAATTCCTGAAATATATTCAGGCAATTCTTTCATTTTCTTCGCAATATCTGCTGTATTGTTACCACCCAAACCAAATACGATGGGTTTGCGACCATTATTTACCTCGGCAACAGTTTCCAATATCTCTAATTTCTCTTCCCAAGATAGCGTAGGAGATTCGCCAGTGGTACCTTGAACAACTAAAAAATCAACATCACCATTGATTTGAAATTCAATGAACTTCTTAAGCGCTTCTTTATCAACTTCGAAATTGGCGTTAAATGGTGTAACTAATGCTGTCCCCGTTCCTTTGAATGGATTTGTCATGAGAATTTAATTTAAAAATGTAATGAAAAAAGTCAGCTGTCTTATCGCTGAATCTTTTCTAGTGTATCTTTTGCAAAACTAGCGATTTGTTCGATTTTAATCGAGTCGGAATTCAAACGAATATCAAAATTTAATCCTTCCGTCAAACTACTTATTATTCTCTGTGTGGCCTTTGTTTTGTTTATCATTTTTACGTATTTCTCATCTATGCTGTCAAAAACAAGAAGAATATCAAAGTGGTTTTTCAACAAAGACCGAAGCTCTTTGTCTTTTAATTGTTTGAGAAAATTGAAATCAGAACCAGAAATATATTTGAATCGAACTCCTTCCGGTAGGTTTGATTTTTGCGCTTCTTCCTCGACAAACACAACAAACAATGTGCTTTGCAAAACACTTCCGTGAATGATCGACTCGGTCGCTTCCTTAAAATTATTGAACTCGCGCATGTCTTTAAACGTGTAGAACACAATTATTTTTTCACCGTTTGCTCCTATTGTTCCGTTAAGCATTTTTTATTAGATCATCTTCACTAATTATTTCGATACTTAAATCAGATGCTTTTTTCAATTTCGCTGGTCCCATTTTATCTCCGGCTACAACAAAAGAAGTTTTTGTAGAGATAGAAGATCCTATTTTACCACCATTCGCCTCAATTGTCCCTTTCAACTCATCGCGGGAGAATTTCTCAAAAACCCCAGAAACCACAAAAGTAGAACCTTCTAAGGCCTGTGAGGTCAATTCTTGTTCTTCGATTTCCATGTTTAAACCGGCTTTCGCCAATCTTTCAACAAAGATTTGATTCTTTGGATCTAAAAAGAAATTTTGGACAGAAATAGCGATTACTTCGCCAATTTCATCTGTGTTTATTAAATCGTCATAAGAAGCATTCTTAATGTTCTCCATGGATTTAAACCGTTTGGCCAATTTCTTTGCTACCGTTTCACCTACATAACGAATTCCGATGGCAAAAAGTACTTTCTCAAATGGATTTTCTTTTGACTTTTGAACCCCTTGAATCAAATTATCCGCTGATTTATCTGCCATTCGCTCTAATTCTACAACCTGATCAAATGTCAAATCATATAAGTCAGCTGCGTCTTTAATTAAATTTAATTCGACCAGGGCATCAACTGTTTCAGCACCAATACCTTCGATATCCATTGCCCTTCTGCCTATAAAATGCTCTATTCTCCCTTTAATTTGAGGAGGACATCCCATTTCGTTTAAGCAGAAATGTTGTGCCTCGCCTTCCTTACGAACCAATTCCGTATTACACTCAGGACAAGTTTCGAGAAATTTTATCCGATTATCATTTTTCCTTTGTGACAAATCGACTCCTACAATCTTGGGGATAATTTCGCCTCCTTTCTCAACAAAGACCGTGTCACCCTCACAAAGTTCTAGTTTGTTGATCTGATCCGCATTGTGCAATGAAGCCCTTTTAACGACAGTTCCTCCAAGTGCAACAGGTTTCAAATTAGCAACAGGTGTTATTGCACCCGTTCGCCCTACTTGATAAGATACTGCCTCTAGTTGAGTAGAAACACGTTCCGTTTTAAACTTATAGGCAATAGCCCATCGAGGCGATTTTGCTGTAAAACCCAGTTCTTCTTGAATGTCATAGTTATTCACTTTTATTACAACCCCATCAATTTCAAATGGCAATTCAGAACGTTTCTTGTCCCAATAATGAATGAAGTCCATGATTTCGTCAATAGTCTTCACTTTTGAAATGTAATTTTTTTCCGGTATGGGAATTTTAAACCCCCAATCTTTTGCTTTCACGACGGATTCAAAATGACCCTTCAAAGGAAGATCTGCTCCATAAATTCCGTATAGAAAACAATCCAAACCTCTCTCTGCCACAACCTTAGAATCCTGCGACTTTAGCGTTCCGGACGCCGTATTTCTAGGATTCGCATATTCGGGTTCATCCGCTTCACGTCGGAATTCATTGAGTTTCTTGAATTTATCTAATGGAAAGAAAATCTCACCTCGGATTTCAAAATCACTCGGAAAGTCACCCTTTAATTTCAAGGGAATTGTTCGAATGGTTTTTACGTTTGCGCTAACATCTTCTCCCTTAGAACCATCACCTCGGGTAACGGCTTGCGAGAATACACCATTTTGATAGCGAATACCAATGGCTACACCGTCATATTTCAACTCGCAGACGTATTCTATTTCTCCTTCACTTAATTTTTTGTTGCGGTTCTCCCAATCAATTATTTCTTCCTCTGAATAGGTATTCGAAAGTGACAACATCGGGTAGCGATGTTCAACAGATTGGAATTTTTTAGTAATGTCTCCGCCTACCCGTTTGGTTGGGCTGTTTTTATCCGAGAATTGTGGAAATTTCTCTTCAAGATCTTGCAATTCACGTAGCAAAGCATCAAAATCAAAATCTGAAACTAAAGATTGATTATCAACATAATAAGCATGATTCAGGCGGTTAATTTCTGTTGAAAGTTCTTCGATTCTTCTTTGAGCCAAATTGGGTTCCATTTACTTATTTTTGAGCGCTTAACATTCGATTTTTACCTTGTAAATCTTTATGTACGGTAATATTCTTGAATTGAATTTGTTCTAACAAATCTATAGTTTCTTGTCCAAAATCTTCATGTATTTCGAAAAAAAGAAATCCACTTTCTTTTAACCCTTTTTTCGCCGAGTTGGCAATTTCTCTATAAAATAAAAGCGGGTCGTTGTTGGGAACAAAAAGCGCCTCCCCTGGTTCAAATTCGAGAACATTTTTATCCATTCTCACTTTTTCTTTTTCTGGAATATAAGGAGGATTCGAAATCCATAAATCGAATTCGCCTTTTTCAAATTCTTTCATTTCGACCGGAGAAAGCACATCTCTTTTTAACATTTCGACTTCAACATCGTTTAGAACTTGATTCGTTTTTGCGAGCGTTATCACTTCGTCAAAATTATCAATTCCCTTAACAATAGAATCTCGGCGTTCATGGGCTAGTGCAATTGCGATGCACCCGGTTCCTGTGCACAAATCAAGTATTCTTGGCTGCTCTATTTCTTTCAATACTTCGATTGCAAGATCGATTATTTCTTCAGTTTCAGGTCGTGGAATTAAGGCGACGGGCGAACATAAAATTCGACAATCCCTGAATTCAGTTTCTCCAAGAATATATTGAAGAGGTTCATCATTCGACAAGCGTGATAGGAATTCGCGGTACAATCTCAAATCATCTTTTCCAAATGATTGCTCCAAATGAAAATTGACTTCAGCAAAGGGAATTTTGAGAATTGAGCTTATTATCGATTTGAAGTGATATTCTACAGAAAGAGAGGTCCACTTGTTGCGAAACCTCTCTTCAAAATCTATTTTAATATCTCTGAGTGTCAAAAGGAAATTTATCGCGAATATCGTGATTTTCCTTTGAAACGGTAACTCTTAATCTCGAACAAGGTGGAAGAAACCTTGTTGTGTAAATTCTTTGCCTCCGACATCAATTGCCTCTATGCTGTAGAAGTAAACTCCATCAGCCGCTTCGGCGCCTGCTTTTGACTTACCGTCCCAACCTTTGCTCATGTCGTTGAATTCATATAACAGATTCCCCCATCGATTGAAAATCTTACAACTGAATCGTTCAAAGGATTCGTTTTGATTTAATAATGGACCGTAAATTCCGTTGACGTCATCTCCGTTGGGAGAGAATACATTAGGCATTTCAATTGTACATGGACGAGCATCAAAGACGAAAGGCCATGTATGCGAACCGCAAGAGTTCGTAGCCGTCACAAAATAATTTCCACCTTCTTCAATAGTAGCGGTTGGACCTGTAGCTCCGTTACTCCATGTATAGGTATCAATGTTATTCCAAATATCGCTGGTCGTAAACACTTCAGGTACGCCAATACATCCTATTTTGTTTTCTGATTCTACATACGGATAATATTCTACGTCGATGACAAGTGTATCTGCATCATTACATACTGGTTCGGAATACACAAGGGTATAAACGCCAGGTAAAGAAAACTCAGCACTTGTATTGATTGTATCTGCGGGATAAAAAGTTACCGTCCCTGGACCACTCAATACGGACCAAAGACCAGGAACACCAAAGTTCAAATCAAGGTCAGCCGAATCGCCACAAAGTGTATTCAACTGATTCAACTGAATTTTGTCTTGGGTAGAAATAGTAAACGTTGTATCATTCAAACAGCCAGTTGTATTGGCAATATTTAAGGTATAAGTTCCTTCACCAAGATTTGCTGAAAACAATGAATCTAATCCGGGATCAGATAAACCCCATGAGGCTGAACTCAAGAAAGCCGAATCGACCAATTGAATATTCTCTGTTTCATTCGGACATATAAAGAAATCAACATTGTTGAAATTGATTGTTGGTGGAGCAGAATACAAAACGTTTACAGTATCCTGATACCCACAAACATTGTCTGTGTAGACCATGCTATAAAGTCCGAAAGTCGGGAAAGTGACGATCGTATTCAAGTTTGTAGTTGAAGCGAAGAATGGTGCTCCAGGAGCCACCAATGTCGACCACAATCCAGAACCAGAACCTCCAGAATTTCCGAATAATGCCAATTGGTTATTACAAATTGCAGTATCATTAATCAGGACGATTGGTGTTATGTTCGTCACATTAAATGTGGTATCTTTTTGACAAACACCAAACTGATCTGTAACCGATACAGTATATGTTCCAACACCTAAGTTTGCGCTCCAAAGTGTATCAAGTGCAGGGTTGGGTAATCCCCAAGTCACAGAACCCAGATTTAAAGAATCATCGATTGAAAATAAACCTGTGTTTTGCCCAGGACAAAGTACGCTATTTCCAGATACCGTGAAGTCAAGATTTTGGACAATGACATTCGCCGTAACTCGCTTAAAACATCCGTTCTTCTCAACCGTAACGCCGAAATCAGGGTCCGAGTTGTACAAATAAATACTCGTATCGAGCAATAAATTGTCCCATAGATAAGAATCGTAAGGACCATTTAACACACCTAATTCAACAGAGTCACAACCTACTGTTGGATCAATTATTGGCGTGAAATTCGCAGTTCCCGAGGAATCAATTATCACCGTTAAATTTAACGTAGTTACTCCTGGTGGAGTAGCGTTGTCTGTTGCGGTTATAGTAACGGTATGGGTACCAACGAATGCAGCATCCCCAGCAACCCTGAGAACAGCCGAAGCGGTATTCCCAGGTGTGTTAGACACCACTTGTAAATTTGTCAGTGTACCTGGATTTATTGCTATGGTTGTGGTTTGATTTGCTTCTGGTGAAAGAAAAATAAAAGGTACATCCGCAGTATCTCCAATTGAACAGACCTTGAATGTATCACAAGAAGACGCTCCGTTTGGAACAGGTGGGATGTTTGAGGTATTACATACATCAAAGAAAAAACTTTTATAATCCAACCAACTAATTCCATCTGGATTTCCTAACGCTCCGTCAAAATCAGTTCCCGGATGATCAAAACGTGCCACCAAGAAGTAATTGATGTTATTTCCTTTGTTCGCACCACATGTTGCAGGAACTCCACCGAAACCGTTCACTCCTTGAGAAGCAGCTCCCGTAGTCCATTGCATATCTTTATAGCAAAATGCAACGTTTCCACCATCAATTACAGGATCAACTCCGTCTGTAATTATCAATTGAAACGAATTTCTTTTGTCTCCTTGAATGTTGTAATAGCCAACATCCTCCCAGTTCACATACAATGCCGTAGGTGTAATTTTATAAACGACCTGACCTAAGGGTTGACCTGTTAATGGATCAATTCGTGTGTCAACATCACCCCAAAAAGGTGCAATAATTTGATTCCCGTTCGACGGAAATGCAGTTGCGCTAAATGTGGCCATTGGACTTCCGAAGGTTAGATTACCGTTGTTGTTGATATAACAACTATTTACCGTATCTCCATAGAAGCAAAATGAAAAGGGCAAGTTGATAAGTGGGCTAGAACCATCATCATTAGGTGCTAAGGCTAACGTATATGTCGAATCGGGATCTACGTAACAATTACAACCACTCGCTTTTGAAGGAATTCCGCCTTTGCCTTTTTTGGTTAAAATGGGCGAACCGATTTGAGAATAATCATATACTTCATGAACCGCTTTGGGTTGAATTATGTTATAAAGTCCAAGAGTTCCGTTTGCTTTTGCTTCTTGATACTCCTTCGAACCTACTTCAACTTCATTCGGTTTTTCAATTTGTGAAAAAGACAAGAATGAAATGAAAACTGATGCTAAAACAAGAGAAAAATTTTTCATGGTAAATTCAAATTTGTAATTAAAAAAGGAACAATATAAAGACGGATATTGTTCGCTTTCGTTGCACGGTTATCGTTTACTCTTAAAGTAATGCGTGTAACCAAACCCTATTGTTAAGTATTGAGTAATCGTGTCAAAATTTGACGGATTATAGGCTCCGTCAGACGCTAATCCGATTAACGTTGGACGAAATCCGAAATTTTGAATGACATATCCAATTGCCAATTTTATGGTCGTTTTTTCGTCTATCGTTAACATAAATCCAACTGTTGGCTCAATGTACAAACTACCCACTTCTCTAGGCTTTCCTTCATTTGCGATAATTGTATCCGACTTAAAATAATTGAGCGTATAACCCATTTTTAAACCGACGTCAGTTCCGAAATTTGAAGAATGAAATTTCTCATGTCCCACCTTAAAAAATCCAGAGGGCATCATTACGCCACCTTTGTTCGTTTCGGCGATTTTAAATTCATTCAGTGTAAAATAACTGTAGTTCAAACCTAAACCAAAACACAAAGAATTATCTAACGTATATTGATAGTGAATGCTGGAATTAATTAATCCCTGCATGATTCCTTTGAATGATTCGTTTGCAATGTTTACGGGTAAACCAAAATTGACGTGAAAACTGGATTTTGGTGTAATATTTTGTCCATATGCCGCCGAAAAACACAGGCAAAACAAAAACGATACAACTATCTTAAACATGGCACAATTTTAAACGAAAATACGCAATTCTTGTTAAAATATTGTGTGCATAAACCTCATTCTCTTTAAAAGCTAACAATACTTAATTTGAAAGTTAACTTTGCAAACAAAAAGAGATTGGGAACGTCGAAGGGAATTCAATACATTATTCTTTCTGGGCTTTGTTTTTTTGTCGTGAATTTCATGGTAAAAATTCTTGTCGGAAATTCTGGAGATTGGCTAAATCTTGATTTTCAAAAATTCGGAGCACATGAATTGGTGTTTTTCCGCTCTGTTGTGTCTTTTTCCATTAGTGCCTATTTTGTTAAAAAGAGAAATCTTCCATTTTTAGGGAATAATAAAAAATGGCTCTTTATTCGTGGTTTTTCAGGTATAACTGCTCTAACCATTTTCTTTTTTACACTTCAAAATCTTCCACTAGCCATTTCTCTAGTAATCCAATACCTCTCTCCTATTTTCACAGTCATTTTAACGGTTATTGTACTCAAAGAAAGAGTTTTAAAAGTGCAATGGTTGTTTATAATTTCAGCCTTTTCTGGAGTTGTTGTGATAGGCGTGAACAATCTATTGTATGATGGTGAACTAGAATTAAACACGACCTGGTTATTGCTTGGGGTGATGGCTTCGTTTTTTGCTGGAATTGCCTATTTGGCGATTGTAAAACTTAAAACAACCGATTCTCCTGTTACCATAGTTATGTATTTCCCTATGCTCGCATTACCGATAATGGGCGTTTGGTGTATGTTTGATTTCGTCATGCCTAGAGGTTGGGAATGGTTGATTCTTCTATTGATTGGCATATTCACGCAAATAGCACAAGTTTTAATGACGAAAGCTCTACACGCTGCCGACACAGCCAAGATAGTTCCTTTCAAATATTTAGGTGCAATTTATGGTTTGCTCGTTGGATGGTTTATTTTTGACGAACGATTAAATACTGTTTTGTTAATTGGGGTAACGTTAATTGTTGTTAGTGTTGTTGCAAATGGAGTGTTTCAGTACAAATCGAAAGCCTAAAATTCATACATTTACAACATGAGTAATAAAATAGATCGCTTAAATCTGGCCCAATTTGGGAACATGGAATTGCTGGCAAAGCAGGTGGTTGAAGGATTTATTACCGGAATGCACAAAAGTCCCTTTCATGGCTTTTCTGTTGAATTTGCTGAACATAGATTATATAATAAAGGAGAATCTACGCGGCATATTGATTGGAAATTATTTGCACGTTCAGATAAAATGTTTACCAAAAAGTATGAAGAAGAAACGAATCTCCGCTGTCAAATTGTAATTGACACATCGACTTCAATGTACTACCCAGTCGGTGCAGATAACAAGCTAAAATTCTCTGTTTACGCGGCGGCTTCATTAATTGAGTTGCTGAAAAGGCAGAGAGATGCTGTTGGTATTTCCTTTTTTAATGAAAAATTGGACTTACACACAGAAGCCAAGTCTAGCCAAAGACATCACGTCTATTTGTATAGTGAATTGGAGAAATGTTTGGCTAATTACAGCGAGGAAAATAAAAAACAGACAAATTCGGAAGAAGCCTTGCATGCCATAGCCGAATTATGTCACAGAAGGTCATTGATCGTAATTTTCTCAGATTTATTGGATGATCCAGACAAAACCGACAGTTTGTTTGAAGCCTTGCAGCACATCAAGCACAACAAACATGAGATCATTCTTTTTCATGTAACGGACAAAAAAAATGAAATTGATTTTGATCTAGAAAATCGGCCTTACACCATGGTGGACATGGAAACAGGAGAAAAAATGCGTTTGCAACCCGCTGAAATAAAAGAGAAATATCAGAATGAAATTCAAAGCTATTTCAAGGAAATCGAAATGCGTTGCATTAAAGAACGAATTGATTTCATGCCTGCCGATATTTCAGAAGGATACGAGCAAATTCTATTAAAATATTTGATTAAGCGGCAGAAAATGGGTTGATCGATTAATGATCGTATTGTTTAGTCGCTAACAATACCAATGTACAGGCTTCCTGACAAATAATTCCTTTGGCTCGAGCTAAGTCATACAACTCAGGGTTTTCTGTTCCCGGGTTAAAGATGATTCTTCTAGGACAAATATCTTTTAGCATAAAATCGTATAAATTCGGTTGATTCCTTGGACCAACGTACAGCGTAATTGTATCAATTTCATTTATAACTTGCTCTTCAGTTTCAAAGAGAACGCTATCCACCTGCCCCTTTCTCAATCCAAAAGCTTTAACAGGCTTATTGTTTGCCAAAAGCGCCTTTATTGCCTTATATGAGTACCGCAACGGGTTTTCCGACGCACCGATGACTAAAGTGTAAGTAGAATTCATGATTTGTTAGGTTGGTGAATGGGTTGAAGCAAGTCGAGAATTGTTTTCACGGGACTAAAGATTTCATTAGGAACCTCAACAAATACAGTATTCCAATTCGCCATGGATCCATTCCAAAGTCCAGGTAGCTCACAATACTTGAGTTTTCTTCCCATGTATTCTTTGTTAACAACGAAATACTTTTCATCATCCACGTAATCTTTTAAATTGTATTTCTGGCCGTTAGCATCTGTTGTACTAAGGGCAATCATTACAGGATTAAAATGGGTGCTTTTTATCATCAACGATTGTTGATCTGTGGCAATTTGTGATTTTTCAACGATTTGTTTTGACAGTCGATTATTATCCTTTACCCAATACGGTCCACCACCCGGTTGACCAACATTTCTCACCATGCCGCAAACGCGAATGGGTAGTTTTAATCGTTCAATAATCTCTTCATCAGACCAGTCAGCCAATTCAGAGGCATGAATTAATTCAAATTTTGTGTTGAATCTAATAAAGCCGTTTCGATCGAAATTCTGTAAGAATCGATTGATTGAATTTTGGGTTTCGTCCAATACGCTGATTAGTAATTGCCAATAACGCTGCGAAACCTTATGGTGATCCCAGTGCTGAATATTATCTATATTCTTAATCAAGATTATCTCTTCTCGGATATTATTCAAATTCCCCATTAAAGCACCGTGACCTGCTGGACGTTTGACAAACTCATTGTTTTCATCCAATGCAGGCGTTCCATCTTCATTAAACGCAAACGCATCTGTTGAAGAATCCTGATATGAAAATCCTACTTGTCTCCCTGGACCACTAAATTTCCTTAAATTTTGGATAGCTTCGTTAATTTCTTGTTCAAATTTCTCCTGAATCGTAAAATGCATTTGTTCAACCGTGAAATGAATGTTTTCACCCTGTAAAATTTGTTCTTGAATCGGATTTAATACAAAATGACCCATTTTATGAAATGGAACCAAACCTTTTGGCTTTTCTCCCAATTGGAGTCCTTGACCATTCAAGATATACATTACAACCTCCTTGGTATCGTAGTTTCCTGATGAAATCTTTTGTCGAAGTTCAAAAGGCAACAAGGTATAAAACGAAAAATCTTCCATGGAATTGAAGAAATGCTCCACCATGGCCGTATTTTCTTCATTCGGGTTCTCCAAATAGGCATACAAAAACTGAAACATTCGTGTTCCTGAACCCGAGGCAGGGATAAAAAAGGATATGCTACGGTTACTCTTTAGCCCAGTTTCAAGGAAATGCTGAATTTCAGATTCAGTGAACCTTAGAATACCATCTCCAATTCGACAAGGAGCAAATAAATCAATCTTCGGGTTACCCTTGATTGTATTTTCCTGCTGCTTTTGTCCTTCTACCGGTAATTTTCCTTCCAATTCTTCGTTTATTTGTATTGTGAACTTAATTATCGCTTACCTCCAATATCGATGGAGAACACTTTTTATTGTACGTAAAAAAGACACTTTTGTTGGCAGAATTGATGATTGTCATCAAAAAGTAAGCGAAAATATAGGTTTTGAACAGCAATTACAAGCCTTTAGGACACAAGCTAAACAGTCTAATGTAACCCTAAAAATTGAGGATTTTGGAGCAGGTTCTAAAAAACTGGGTAATCAAAGAAGAATTTCAGATATATACAAAACGAGCGTAGCATCGAAAAAATATCAGCGCTTGCTCTATTTTATTGCGCAAGAGTTTCAGAGCAAAAACATACTTGAAATGGGCACTTCACTTGGGTTTTCAACTGTATATCTGTCAGTAGCCTGTTCAGGCTCCGTAACAACTATAGAAGCGTGCAACGAAACGCACAAGGAAGCGATGAAATTGTTCGACAAAATGAAACTATCAAATGTCACCTTAATTCATTCCACATTTGTAGATTTTTTCCAAAACGAAAAACCTAGTCTTTATGACTTGGTTTTTATCGATGGACATCACGATGGTGAAGCATTGTTAAACTACGTGAAAACTCTTAAACCGCAATTAACAAGCGAATCCATATTGGTCATTGACGATATACGATGGAGCAAAGGGATGTTCCTGGCTTGGACCACTCTTTGTGAAGATCCTTCCTTTTCTTCAAATGTTGATTTATTCCGAATGGGAATAGTGCAATTTAAAGGTTAAGCTGTGCTGATTAGTAAGAAGTGTGTAACAAATCTAATAATTCGGGACGTTCATGGATTATTTGACGAGACTGCTCAGGTAAATCGGCAACGTCTAATCGATCAGAATGGGCTTTTTCCATAATAGGTTCAACACTTGAAATCGTCGCAGAACGAGAGATTTCTGATCCGTTATTAAAATAAATATTTGTTGTAGCAGGAACTGTAGCTGATGAACCTGTAAAGGCAAAGTTGGTTGTAGTATTTGAAACCTCAATTACCTCTTCTAACAAGATATCAGCCTCTGCCTCCGTTACAAACGCTTTCCCGTCGTACGGTCCTGTCGTTGGCACTTCTGCCGTTAATTTTGGCGCGGGTGCAATCTCTACATTCATTCCTGAAGTGGATCCTGGTCCAGATTGTTCAACTTCACTTTCAGATTGTTCGACAACTTTTTCTGGGACGCTTTTTTCCTTATTCGACTTTTTCTGAGTTGCTTCATTTTGAGCAACTAAAGTGGACTTGTCCGAAGAATTAAAAAGTGGATACACCAAGAAAACAGCCAATAGTATCGCGGCCACCGCTGCTCCCGCTCGCAACCACAGATAAATTACTTTCTTATTGTTCTGTTTTTGCGTGGTTGCACCTCCACCACTCGCCATTGCGGCTCCTGCTGGATAGGTTGCAGCAAAAGTATCCATCAGCGTTGTTTTTAATTGAGGGCTTGGTGCGACATCTGTATTCAAAAGAGGTGCACTCGCAATGATTTGTTTCATT
>CBFIBY010000058.1:0-13768 GCA_965660955.1 Crocinitomicaceae bacterium
TTTTAATAACCTCAACCGGCTGGGGTGGGCTTGAAATGAATACCCTCAAATTAGCGGAATTACTTCGCGAAAAGGGATTTGAAATAACACTTTTCACAAGAAAAGAATCAACCATTTTTGAGAAAGGGAAGGATGTCTTTTCGGAAATCTCGTTTGTGGAAAAGAATAGAAAGTATTTTGATTTTAAATCGGCTAAGAAGTTGTTTAGTGATTTGATTTATAAAAACATATCGCGTTTACTTGTAGTGGATAATAAGGACTTGGATTTGGCAGCTTGGTGTAAAAAACGCTATTTCAAAGACTTGAAAATAGTCTATCAACAACACATGCAAATCGGCATCAATAAAAAGGATTGGCTGCATACTTTCCGCTACAAGGCAATTGATGTTTGGGTGAGTCCGCTTCCGTTTTTGAAAAGAGAAATTGCCATTCGAACAAAGTTCCCACTGAGTCGTGTCAAGGTGCTTCCAATTGGTGTGGATACAAGTCAATTTAAGGAAAGAAAGTACACGCAAACTCAAGCAAAAGAAGAATTAGGAATAGATTCAAATCGACCATTGGTGGGAATTATCGGACGAATTTCCGTCAAAAAGGGACAGTTGTTTCTAATACAAGCTTTGAAAGAACTAAAATCAAAAGGACAAGAATTTGACGTGTTAATTTTTGGTTCAGCTACCGTTAATGCTAGTGAAGATAAAGTATACGCCGAATCGATTCATCGATTTGTGCAGGAAAATAACTTAGGTCAAAATGTCTATTTCGTAGAATCACAGCCCGATATTGCGAAGTTTTTCAATGCCATCGACATCTTTGTTTTGGCTTCGCACAGTGAAACGTACGGCATGGTGACAATAGAAGCGATGCTCAGTGGTTTGCCAATTTTAGCAACAAATTCTGGCGGAACAACCGAAATTGTCGGTGAAGGAAAATATGGAGCACTTTACGAATACAATGACCTCAACGATTTTACAAGCAAATTGACCCTTTTGCTAGCCAACCCCAAAGAGGCACTGGAAAAAGCGCAACTTGCAAAAACACATGCCTTTGAAACCTATGCAGTAGAGCAGGAGATAGACGGATTTGTTGAAATATTTAAAGATTTAACTACTGCATGAAAATTTCTCTAATCATATCCTATTATAAAAACGAAAAGAACCTTGAATTGATTTTCAAAGGTCTAGAGCAACAATCGGAGAAAAGTTTCGAAGTGATAGTAGCGGAGGACGACAACAATTCGTCTACTCCTGAATTCATTGCGGACCAACAAAAATTCTATGAATTCCCTATTGTTCTTATCTCACAAAAAGAGGATGACGGCTTTCGGAAGAACCAAATGTTGAATCGAGCTATTGTAATCGCCAAAGCAAGCAAGTTGTGCTTTATTGATGGTGACTGCGTGCCTCACAGACACTTTATCCGAACCTATAGCCAAATGATAACCAAAGGAATTATTTGTTTTGGCAAACGGGTGAATTTGGGTAAAAAGATTACTTCTCGAATTTATGAATCGATGGATATTTCCAGTTTAAATTTCTTTAGCATCATGTTCTCCGATTCAGGCAAGAAAAAAGAAGGTTTGTATTTGCCGTTTAGCCTAAAAGTGAAAGATACCGGATTGCTAGGCTGTAATTGGGGCGTATTGAAAACACACTTGATTAAAATCAATGGATTTGATGAAGATTACACTTCCGCTGGTGTAGGGGAAGATGTGGATGTAGAATGGCGTTTGCGTGAATTGGGACTAAAAATGGTTTCAACGAAAAACAAGGCTATTGTTTATCATTTGTACCACCCACGTGGTTATTCCGAGGAAAGTGTTCAAGTCAATTACAACAAACTAAAAGCAAAACAAAGTCAAAATTTCATTGCTTGTATAAATGGTATTTCAAAGGAGTAAACACTTGTTCATTACTTTCTTTTAAAGTTGATTTATATCGTGTTTTAACGTCAGAACAATGGCTAATTTTGTACTTCTAAAGATGACAAAATGAAAAAGCACGATTTCAAGCCAGAAAGTTTAATGATGTCGCACGGTTACAACCCAGAATTATCCGAAGGCGCCATTAAACCACCTATTTTTCAAACATCAACTTTTGTTTTCAAAACAGCCGAGGAAGGAAAACGCTTTTTTGAAGTCGCATACGGATTGCGCGATAAGGAGCAGAACGAGGAATTAGGATTGATTTATAGTCGAATCAACAACCCAAATCTAGAAATTCTTGAGAATAGATTGTGTCTTTGGGATAAGGCAGACGATTGTGCCATTTTTGAAAGTGGAATGTCGGCAATAAGCACCGTTTTGATGGAATTCATCAATCCGGGTAGTCTTTTGCTGTTCAGCACACCTGTTTATGGTGGAACAGATCATTTTATCCATTCGTATTTACAGAAAATTGGAATTGATTCGGTTTCCTTTAAAGCAGGTCAAACAGAAGAAGAAATTCTAGACATACTCGAGAAATCAGGCAAAGCTGATAAATTGGCGATGATTTACATCGAAACGCCCTCCAATCCAACAAATGACATGATTGATATCGCTATGTGTCGTCGTATTGGAGACAAATATTCAACGGAAGAAAAACACATCCATTTAGCAGTCGACAACACCTTTATGGGACCGCTCTGGTCAAGTCCACTGGATCATGGCGCTGATATGGTCATGTATTCAGCTACTAAATATATTGGTGGACACAGTGATTTAATAGCGGGTGCCGTGCTTGGAAATTCAGCCTCCATGCAAAGGGTTAAGGTTCTTCGGACCTTTCTTGGAAATATGGCGAGTCCAAATACTTGCTGGTTGCTCTTAAGAAGTTTGGAAACACTTCAAGTTCGTATGGAGAAACAAGCGGATAATGCTTCTGAGTTAGCTAATTATGTAGTCGGACATCCGAAAGTAGATCATGTGCATTACCTTGGTTTGTTGAAGGAAGGGACAGCCGAATACGATTTGTATAAGAGACAATATTCCGCTCCAGGCGCCATGTTATCCGTGTTTGTGAGAGGCGGAGAAAAAGAAGCTTTTCAATTTTTAAATGCGCTAAAATTGATGAAATTGGCCGTGAGTTTAGGTTCAACAGAAAGTTTAGCACAGCATCCAGCCAGTATGACCCATATTGGAATTCCTTTTGAAGAGCGACAAGTCATGGGCATTACTGAAAATCTCGTCCGGATTTCTGTCGGAGTAGAAAACGCAAAAGATTTAATCTGGGACGTTGAACAAGCTTTGGAGAAAGTCGGATAACTCAGGTCAATTAGTACATTGGATTTCTTACATTCGTTAAATGAAAGAAAGATTGGAAAAGCATTCAGAGAAATTGTTTCTCGCTGTCTTATTGCTCGTTCTTTTGTTACTAGGTTTTCATGAATACATTTCGTTACATCCAATCGGACCACATTATATTCGTCAAACGGATTGTATAGCCTTCGTAGAATATTATATACAGAACGATTTCAATTTCTTTCACCCTGGAGGTTGGAATCTCGGAAGCAGTAATGGTGAAGCGTGCTCGGAGTTTCCAGTTCTCTATTATTTTGCTGGACTAATCAGTCTTTTTACAGAGAACAAGCACATTGTTTTACGATTAATAAGTTTGACCATTTCTGTCATCGGCTTTTTTTATCTTTTTTCGTTAATCAAATTGATTGTAAAAGACATTTGGTCGAGCCTATTATTGAGTTTGTTACTGCTTAGTTCCACAATTTTATTGTTCTATTCAGTAAATTTTTTACCGGATAGCTCGGCACTCGCATTCACACTTATTGGCTGGTATTTTGGATTGAGGACTGGATTTGAATTAGAAAAGCCTAATTCTACAAAAGCATTCATTTTCTTTCTCTTAGCCGCCTTACTAAAAGTGACTTACTTTATCCATCCAATGGCATTCATTTGCGCTATTCTCCTCGCTCGGTATAAGTCAACCTCTTCATTTAAGGAGACATCACTAAAAGAAAAGAAGAGAATAATGTGGTTTCTATCCACTGCTTTACTTGTTTTTGTTTGGAATTTGTTTTCTGTAAACTATACGCTGAAATACGGTAGCGGATTGTTTCTAACGACTGTTTTGCCCATCTGGGAAATCGGTCCCGAATTAGTTGGTCGGGTTTGGTTAGCCATCCATCACGATTGGTTCTCGAGTTACTTTTATCCTACAACAATGCACACTTTTCTTGCGATTATCATCTTAGGCGCAGTAGGCGTTTTTAAAACGAAAGAGAAAAGTGTTTTACCAGTAATTTTGCTGTTTCTTTTTTTGGGAAGCGCGGGTTATGCACTCCTCTTTTATTCGCAATTTCTCGATCATGATTATTATTTCCTAAATTTTTATCCCTTTGTTGTGATAGGTTTCAGTTATCTCTTTCATCGCATTCAGCTTTGGCTTCCTAAATTAATGTCTACACCTTACCCAAAAGTTGTTTTGATGATTGTCGCCATACTAAGCTTTAATTATGCAAACGGTAAACTAAAGGAACGATTCAGTTTCATTTCTCCCGTTTTCGAAAAGAATCGAACGGAACTGGAGGGGATTGATAAATATTTTGATCAAAAAGGTATACCGGAAAAAGCGAAATTTATCGTCATTGGCGAACCAACATCAAATGGAGCTTTTTACTGGATGAATCGATCAGGATGGGTAATAAAAGAGTGGGACCTAAAAGGAAAGAAAATTTGGGAGAAGTATAATTCTAAAACAGATTACGTGCTTGTAACACCTGGTATGAGTATTCCGAATGAAACTATGTGTCAATTAGTCGATACGTATCAGAATACCAAAATTTACACCTTAAAAGATCGTTGAATTACTTATTTGTGAAGTATTTCTGTTCGGCTGGATTATAAAAGAAACGGTACAAGATATCTCCAGTTGGTGTGGTATTTATTTTGTAATCCGAATTTAAATCTTCGGGTAAACTACCATTTAATTTGCCATTATAAATCAGAATATCTTTCGCGAGACTATACGAACCCTTGTCATATGCCAAATGATAAACCTCCATTTCTCCTTGTTCGTTTTTCATCTGAATATTCCATTGAAAAACCAATTTCGGCACCCCGTTTTTAACTGTGTAAAAATTTCTCCATCGTGATTCTTTTATGCGTAAATCAATCGTGAAGTCAGAGTAGGCTTGTGTTTGTATGTTCTCGAATTTCAATTCTAATGGAATTAATGCTGAAGAAGGAACGCCTATCGGTCGAGTAACCGCATGCGTCATGCCGTCATAATAAAAGAGGTAATTGTGATTTCCTACGTATCCCAATTTTTCATCGGACTCTTGACGACCTTGTTCTTTAGATCTGGCAATTGCGTGTTCTTTGCGATTAACCAAAACGATTGCATCTTCAAAATCATCTTCGTTTAGCTGCGCCCTTTTTATTTCAAAGCTGTAATTTTCCGTTGCTGGAATATCCAATTCCGCCACAATTTTTCGCTTAATCAATTCTTCCATCCCCAACTTCTCATCGGGAATTTCAGTGTCATCTCCAGAATTAACTGGCTTCTCGTCACAGGAGAAAAGTAAAAACGCTAGAAGAGGAAAAACATACAATAATTTCATAGTTCAAATATAGACAAGCTTCAGGAATTGGTTACTTTTGAAATGGAAATCTTTTATGAAAATACTTGATCAAATACCTGAGGACTGGATGAGACTAATTGACTTGGAATGGTCCACTGAGCATAAGATTGAATGGTCGAGTAGGGTTGAAGAATTGATATTAGACAAACCAATCACACCTCACGTCGGCCAAATTTTCAGTGCATTTGAAAAGTGTTCGTTTGAAAAGACAAAAGTTGTTATTCTAGGACAAGACCCATATCCAACTGCAGGTCATGCCAATGGTTTAGCTTTTTCTACCGAAGATTTTGTCCAACCTTTTCCGAAAAGTTTACTGAATATTTTCAAAGAATTGAAGCGGTCAATGGATGAATATGATTTTCCCTTAACCGGAAATTTAGTTCCTTGGTCGGAGCAAGGTGTTTTGTTATTGAATACATGTCTAACCACAGAAATCGGCGTTGCGAATGCTCATCAAAAAAAAGGTTGGGAAGATTTTACCTCGCTTTTGATTAAAAAACTCTTTATCGAAAAAGAAGGGTTGGTGGGGATGTTTTGGGGAAAACAAGCCCAGGATTTCACATCTAATATTAATAAAGATGGACATTTAATTCTCGAAACGAGCCACCCAAGTCCTTTATCTGTTTATCGTGGATTTGAAGGATGCGGACATTTTAGACAATGCAATGATTTTTTAGTTGAAAAAGGGAAAAAATCTATCAATTGGCAAACCTAAATTGCAAGAGGATATGGTATATTTGCAGCAATGGAATTGAAAAACGACCTTGTTCTTCGCGCTGCGAGAGGCGAAGAAATCGAAAGATATCCAGTTTGGCTGATGCGTCAAGCTGGTAGAATTTTACCGGAATATAGAGCCGTTCGTTCTAGTTTATCTGGATTCAAAGAATTAGTGGAAACACCGGAAAGAGCGGCTGAAGTAACAGTTCAACCCGTTGATATACTTGGGGTTGATGCAGCCATTATTTTTAGCGATATACTCGTTATACCTGAAGCAATGGGCTTGAGTTATCAAATGATTGAAGCGAAGGGTCCATATTTTGAAAAAACAATCGATTCCGAAGCGGATTTGAAATTTGCCGAAAGTGACATCGACATTGAAGATAGATTGGGATATGTTCTTGAAGCCATAAAATTGACGAATCAAGAATTGAATGGACGCGTTCCATTGATAGGATTTGCAGGGGCTCCATGGACGATTTTCTGTTACATGATTGAAGGACAAGGATCCAAAACATTTAGTAAATCACGCAAGATGTTGTATCAAAATCCGACTTTGGCACACGAGTTGCTAGATAGAATAACGAACGTGACAATTCAGTATCTGAAGGCACAAGTAAAGGCAGGAGCACATATGTTGCAAGTGTTTGATTCTTGGGCTGGAATCCTAGGAAAAGATCAGTATACTGAATTTGGATTGAAATATTTGGATAAAATAGCCAATGCTTTGAATGAAGTCCCTTTGACCATTTTTGCGAAAGGTGCATTCATGTCTTTACCCGATGTTGCTAAATTAGACTGCAACACTATAGGGTTAGATTGGAATATGGACGTCAAACAAGCGAGATCTTTCGTTGGTGAGTCTAGAACTCTTCAAGGAAATTTAGACCCTTGTGCTTTGTATGCGAGCCATTCGGAAGTAGAAACTTTGACAAATAATATGCTGAATTCTTTTAGTAGTAAGCGACATATTGTTAATTTAGGGCACGGAGTTTATCCTGATATTCATCCTGATAAGGTGAAGACATTTATACAAACAGTGAAAAACTATGAATTTAAATAAAGTGAAAATGAAAAAAATAACAATGATAGCGTGCTCAATCCTGTTCTCTACAGGACTGTTTGCTCAAGAAAATCTTGTAGCAAATGGAAGTTTTGAGGACAATACGAAAGTAAGACGTAAAGGAGCGATTAGCCAAGCCAGCGGTTGGGCCTCTGCAACTGGTGTTAAGGCAGATTTATATGTGCCTTCAACAAAGGTTCCAGATATTAACACGCCAAAAAATGCACATGGAACAGAAGAGCCAAAAGACGGTGAATGCTATGCGGGAATTGTAGCGTATTCTTATGGTAACAAAGTGCCAAGATCTTACATTACAACACGTTTGACGGAAACCTTGAAAAAAGGGAAGAAATATTGTATTTCATACCATGTTTCATTGGCGGAAGGATCAAAATATGCCATCAATCAAATGGGTATGTTGTTTTCAAAACGTGAATTCGAATCTGATTCAAAAGCAATTTTAGTTGAAGAGGCGCAATTGAAAAGTAAAGAAATTCACAATGCCCAGTACGGATGGGATAAAATTTGTGGTGTATTTATCGCTAAAGGAGGTGAGAAATATTTGACATTGGGTAACTTTAATGCTACACAAGACATTAAAAGTGAAAAGAATAAACCACCAAAAGGAACGCGTTATGAGGGTATTGTTGCGGCATATTATTACATCGATGATGTTGTAGTGTATGAAATGGACGAGGATACACCATGTGATTGTGTTTCGGGGGAAGCTGAAGTTGAATATTCTTCTTTGATTTATCAAAAACAAATCACTATTGATTTAGACAAAAGCACACCAAAACAAGCAATTGAAGCACAAGAAATATTCTTTGGATTTGGTCAAAACACATTAACACCTTTGTCTAAAAAATCATTAGACTTAGTTGCAAAAATGATGATGGAGAATCCAAGTGCGAAAATTCAAATCAACGGTCATACTGATGAAATGGAAGATGAAGTTGGAGCTGAGAAAGATGAATATTCCGAAATGGACAACAAACGAATTGCTGCGGTTATGGAGTATTTGAAATCGAAAAGCATTGCTTCCGAGCGTATGATTCCTAGTACACAAGGTTCGGATGATCCGAATCCTGATGTTCTTGATTCAGATGACGAAGAAGTTGCGCAGGCAAAAAATAGAAGAGTAACGTTTATTGTGAGATAGAAATAAACGACTAAATATTGAATCCGTCTTGGTTTAGCCGAGACGGATTTTTTTGTTTTACCAATTTAGAAGTGCTTCGTAAACTTTATGAACAGGTAAGCCCATAACGGTGAAATAAGATCCATTCATGTTTGTAATGGCCATCATGCCAATCCATTCTTGAACACCGTATGAGCCGGCTTTGTCGTATGGTGCATAGTGCTTCAAGTAGTAATCGATTTCTTGGTCGTTAAGTGATTTGAAGGTTACTTTCGTTTCATCTGAAAAGGAAATTTCCTTCGAATTGTCCGACATCGCGACAGCTGTGATTACCGTATGTGTTTGACCAGATAACTTTTTTAGCATTTCTTTCGCTTCAAAAGTATCGGCTGGTTTTCCTAGGATTTCATTATTCAACACAACAATTGTATCACTGCAAATTATCAACTCATTCTCCTTGGATGCAGGTTGAATCGCTTTGAGTTTGTTTTTGGCAATGTATTCGGCAATTTTCCGTATTTCAAGATCATCCGGATAGCTTTCGTCAATATCGGCAACGCGAATGTCAAATTCAATATCCAATCCCTTAAGAAGCTCTTTTCTTCTTGGGGATTGTGAACCTAAGATGATTTTATCCCAATTTTCGTTTATGCCCATATGAAATACCAATACACTGATGTTAACACTCCGCTGACCATTGCATATTTAACCCATTGATCAGCTTTTAAAAATCCTGTTTTTGAATTGGCTCTATAAGTCAAAACGATTGCCAGACAATCCAGAAGTAGTGAGACTAAAACAGGAATGAAAATCATCAATTGATCACCTGCAGGAAAATCAGTTTTGGGCTGGTGGAATAAAAACAAACTCACGAAAAAGACAATTGGTAAAACTAAAAGAGTAATAATCCAGTTTTTTGCAGTTCGAATTCCATATTCAATGGGCAATGTTTTCGCTGAAAGTAATTTATCGCCTTCTATATCTTCAATATCTTTTATGATTTCACGAGCAAAATTATTCACGAAGGCAAAAAAGGCGAGTAGCCAGATGAAGTTGCCATATTTGATGAGTGACATAAACCAGTATTCAAAAGCCGAGCCATATACTTTCGTATCTGTAAAGTGAATATCTCCTTGCACATAAAAATGAACTCCGCAAAGAATAGGAACCAGCGCCGTTAAACCTGCAACAACAAAGTTGCCTACAATCGGTTTTTTCTTTAGAAACAAACTGTACAGCCATAGTGCGTTTATGCTTACCAAATGAATAAAAACGTACCAAAAGGTATGATAACGAACACTGAGATAAATGGCTATTAAAAATGCAATCAGATTTAAGCCTGTGTGAATTAAAATTGCCCAACGACGGTTGATGTGCTTACCAATAATAACACGCTTAGGTTTGTTTATTCTATCAGCTCTAACATCAAAGTAATCGTTTATTACATTGCCAGCAGCAGCGATTAAAACGGTGGAAAAAACCAACAAGAAAAAATCAAACTCTTCGCCTTCATGTCCAATGATAGAGACATTATTCATTTTCTCATACGTCCAGATGAACAAACGAACGCTGTACATCGTAAACGCAATAATCAGTAGATTTAAAGGCCGAATAAGTAGGAAGAATCCTTTCATCTATTTTACGATTTTGTATTCCGTTCGACGATTGCGCTGGTGAGCGGCTTCAATTTCTTTTGAGTCGGTCAACCCATTAATCTCATTATCCGAAATAACTGGTTTTGAAGAGCCGTATCCTTTATATGAAAGTCGGCTTGCATCAATTTGCTTGGCCACCAAGTAATCATAAACTGCTTTGGCTCTGTCATTTGATAATTTAAGATTGTCTTGCTTGTTGCCTCTAGAATCGGTGTGACCACCAATTTCTATTTTAACAGATTGATTCGAAGCGAGAAATTCACGCAGTTTTTCTAACTCAACATAAGACTGAGGACGCAATGTCGATTTGTTCAAGTCAAAGAATACATTGCTGAGCACAACGGGGAGCTCACTCGATAATGGCACCAACGGAACATCCATTTTGAAAGACTCTAATCCTTCGGCAATCTTCATGTTAAAATTTTGAGAGAAAAATGAATAGTTCGGATAGCTGACGTTCAAAACATATTCTTTATTCAAAGGCAAAGAAACGATGAACTCACCGGTTAAGGGATCTGCTTCCGAATAAATGACTTCTTTACCAGTTGCTATATCAATCAATTTGAATTTCCCGGGAATGGGTCTTTTTGTGACTGCGTCATACACCAAGCCTTCGAAATAAAGCGTTTTCGTTGGTTTTAAATGTTCCGGCATCGTGAAGTAGTAGATGTCTAAATCACCAAAACCACCTTCTCGGTCACTTGCAAAAAAGGCTATGTCGCCTTCGGCCGAAACCATCAAAGAGTGCTCATCGAACCTTGTATTGATTGGATATCCGAGGTTTTCGGCCTTTCCCCAATTTCCATTTTCATCCATGCGGCTAACGAAAAGATCCGTTCCACCCATTCCAATGTGTCCTTTTGAACCAAAATATAAGGTTTTGCCGTCTGGATGAATCAAAACGGATTCTTCTTCAAGCGGCGAATTAACAGTTGAAGGTAATCTAACAGCGGTCGACCACTGTCCATCATTCTGTAATGTACTTGTGTAAATGTCAGATTGCTTCGATCCATCACGGTTACGAACACCTCGAATAAAATAGATTGTTTTACCATCAGCAGAAAGGGAAGGCTGTGTTTCCCAATGAAAGGTGTTTATTCCACCTGGAATATTTACAGGGTTTGTCCAGCGACTGCCCAATAACTTTGTATAGAATAAATCACAAGAACCACGTCCTGAACGATTTTCGCCATAATTTTCACCTGAAGCGTCAGGGCAAGCGACGAAAATTAATGAACGTCCGTCCGGCGCAAGAGTAGGAGCTCCCTCATTGTTTACTGTATTCACGTTTGGTGGCATTGCACTTGCTTTTTGCCATTTTTTGTTTTGTCCAAGTTCTGAAACGAAGAAATCTTCTTGTTGTTTATACGGACCTGCAACCCGACTATCTTCTATTCTTCGTGTAAAAAGGATTGTTTTTCCATCCACCGTAATCGTTGGAAAGTATTCTGGGTTCGCTGTGTTGATTCCTGGCCCTACATTCACAGGGTCAAAAGGGACAGGGTTTTGGATGGAATAGATGGCAAACTCATTACTTGTTTTCATCCGATACGCCGCCTTTTGCAAATCTGGATTGGCCATTTTGTAGGTTAAGAATTGGTCAAGTCGCTTGTTGCTTTCCTCGAATCGACCTTGAATATTCAATAGGTTTGCAAGAAAATAATAGGATGAACCCGTTCTAGAGTGTTCCGGATTTATCCGCAATGCTTCTTCTAAATGGAAAATTGCAGATTCGTAATCGCCAGTTAGTTCATAGTACTCACTCAAGGCGCCATGTGCTTCCCAAAAGTTGGGTTCTTTGTCTATGGCTTTCTTTAAAAGTACAATTCCTCCGGCGTAATCTGGACCACCCGTAAGTGGATCTTGAGCAATGCGCGGTTGATTTATTCCATCTTCATAAAGACTTGCGGCTTTTTTACTTTTGACAGAGTATTTCTGCTGGGCTGTTCCGCATGAAGCGAAAAGTAGCGATAGAGCGAAAAATAAAATTAGGTTTCTCATTTTAAGGTATTTGCATGAATTTATGCGTTTGAAGCGAAATTTTCCATTTTGGGTTCGCTTTGACATAGTCAATAATGGGTTGCAAGAATCGGTCCTGTTTTGACCATTCAGGTTGAAGGTATAATTCGCAGTCCGTTTTGACCTTTCGTGCGTGCGATTCTGCCCATTCGAAGTCTGAAGGATGCGCTATAACTACTTTCAGTTCATCCGCCTTTGCATAGGCTTCTTCGACAGGCTCTTTGAATTTCTTAGGTGAAAAACAGTACCAATCAATTACACCTTTCAACGCGTAACAGCCCGAAGTTTCTATGGCAATCTCTTTTCCTTCTTCTTTAAGTTTGTGTGTTAAAGTCGTTAGGTCATACATAGCAGGTTCCCCACCAGTTATCACGACAAATTCGGCTTCACTGTTCAATATTGGTGCAACGATGTCCTTTATTGTGACCAATGGATGAATTTCATTGTCCCAACTGTCTTTGACATCACACCAAACGCATCCCACATCGCATCCCGCTAGTCGGATGAAATAGGCTGGACGTCCAGAATGCTTTCCTTCACCTTGAATGGTATAGAAATGTTCCATTAAAGGAAGTGCCACATTGGCCTGAATGTCTGATACTTGAATCAATTTTCTTTTACTTCGATTAGCTTGTCAATTGCGCTTATGTCTAGTTCCAATTGTCCTTTTTGATTGGGTTTGAAACTCGAATCAAATTTAACATTTTCTTTCCACTGGTGACCCGCATAGGAGTGCTTTTGAATAACATCTTGACTGAATGTTTCATCAAACGTTTCGAATAAAACGATTAACTCTACATTTCGTTTCACTAATTCATCCAAACTTTTGTTATAAAAAGGTGATTTCTCGTCGATTTTATGCACGACCGTCCAGGTTAGTGGAAAAAACAGAATCTGATCCAGCTCTAATTTTAATTGATGAAATTCTTTGTTATACGCATTTACGCCGATTCCTTTGTCCATAGAGACCATGCACTGTATTTTGGATTTTAGTAGCACGTTATTTCTTTGATTCACCAACTTGAACATAATGGCCAATCCATCTTGATAAGGAGCTATAATTACATTTTGAGAGAAGCTAAGTTTTAAAACGGGTTTAGAGAAACGTCCGTAAAGCAGTCCTGTAGCAAGTGCAGTGATAATAAGGCCAAGGAATGCTTCGAAGCTAGCAACGAGATTGGCTGCGAATCCAACAGGAGCGACATATCCAAAGCCGAGCGTTGTGATAGTTTGGGAAGAGAAAAAGAAGGCGGTCCAAAAGGGATGATAATCCATTGACCCCGTGCTCAATTGATCAACACCAAGACCCAAATAGATCAACGCAAAAACTAAATTAATAAAAATGTACGTCGCAAATAGAATAAGCCCAAACTCCGTCCAAGATTTATCTAAAAGAAGTTTGTAAAAATCCTTAAATGCATGAATTCCGCCCTTTCTTACGATATTGTACGAGCCATCCGCATTCAATAATCTTTCTACTGGTTGTGAAAATTTGCTACCCAGACCTGGGTCTTTCGACTTCGCCATGGCATAAAAATAGCCAAGCTAATTCTAATTCGCGTCAATTTTTTGCCAATTCTTTCTTAATCGAATCAATTC
>CBFIBY010000059.1:0-13391 GCA_965660955.1 Crocinitomicaceae bacterium
CGGGAAGTATTTTTCCTCGACAATATCTTGCTTCTTTTTCTTCCCTTCAATCTTCACGCGCCGTTCTTGACGAATAGTCAGTCCATCTTTGTCCGCTTGAATCATTTCACCTTCTTCGACGGTTTTATTGTTCAATTTCACTTTTACGTTTCGTCCAATGTTCTTTATGAATTGAGGCAAAACGCGTAAGGGTTTATCCAAACCTGCTGACGACACGTGTAGTTCAAAGTCTTGTTCTTCTCTGTCCAAATTGTGCTCAACATTTCGAGAAACGGACATGCAGTCGGTTATGGCTACATTGCCTTCGTATTTATCAATTTCTACATTGATAATATTGTTCGAAGATATCTTCAAGGAAACCACAAATAAGCCATTATCTAGCTCCGCGATTCGCTCGTCAATCAATTCCGTGACTTTCTTTTTTGTAATCATTTGGTTATAAAAAGAGGGGACTGTCGTCCCCTCATTTCTTTATTTACAATACTTTGATGCTGCAAATATACGTGATTTTTTGAAATTGACAAGAGTAAGATTAATTTCTGTTTCATCAATCAAGAAAGTTTGACGAAATTTACCGCATGTTAGTTGAAATTTTAGACAAAGTTGTCTCGACCCAGTTATTTGACCGCAAATTCGTTTGTGACCTTTCGGCTTGTAAAGGCGCCTGCTGTGTTCAGGGTGATAGTGGAGCTCCATTAACTTTTGAAGAGGTCGATATTTTAGAGGAAGATTTGGAAAACTATTTACCCTACATGCGACCAGAAGGTATAGCGGAGGTCGAGAATAGCGGTGTTTTTTATATGGATCAAGATAATGAACCGGCAACTGCGCTTGTTAATGGTGGCGAATGTGCCTTTGTCTATTTTGACGGTGACGGCACGGCGAAATGTGCTGTTGAGAAAGCACATACAGAAGGTAAAACCGATTTTAAAAAACCGATTTCTTGTCATTTGTTTCCGATTCGAGTGAAAAAATTTGATAAACTAACCGCATTGAATTATAGTGAGTGGGATATTTGCGAACCTGCCTGCGCGTGCGGTGATAAATTGGATGTTCCCGTTTATCGATTTTTGAAAGAGCCGATTCAAAGAGCTTTTGGAGAAGAGTTTTATAAAGAGTTGGATGTGGTTGGCAAACTTCTACGAAATGAATTGAATGGATAATTCCACAATCTACATACTGATTTCTATAGGATTTGTTTTAATCACTTTCTCGACTTTATTCTTTTTCTATTGGTCCATGCGAAACGCCAAATCAGATCAAACACGAAATAACGCTTTGAAAATTAGCGTTGGACTTCTCGGATGGCTAATTCTTCAGTTTTACATCACAATTTCTGGCATCTATTCCGGATCCATGGATTCCGTTCCTCCTAAAATTGCCCTTTTCGGAATACTTCCAACTTTTGCGTTGATGATTGTTTCATTCAGCACAAAAAAGGGAAGAAATTTCATCGACAGTCTACCGCTAAGAGAAATTACTTATTTAAACATGATTCGAATCCCAGTTGAAATAGTTCTGTTGCTCTTGGCCATTTTTGGAACTATCCCTTATGTCATGACTTTCGAAGGGCTAAATTTTGATATTTTGGCAGGAATAAGCGCTCCGTTCATTGCCTACTTTGGGTTTACGAAGAAAAAAATAAAGAAATCTGGGTTAATTCTTTGGAATGTAATCAGCTTAGGGTTGCTTATCACCATAATTATTGTGTCTATTCTTTCCGCTCCTTCCCCGTTCCAATATTTTGAGTTCGTCGGTGACAACTTTGCAATTTTTGAATTCCCTTTTAGTTGGTTGCCCACTTTTGTTGTTCCGGTCGTTTTGTTCGGGCATTTCGTGTCCATCCGTCAATTGATTAGGTCAAAATAGCCGCATTATAAAATTCATCTTCGATTTCTTCGAATCCGTTAGAATTCCAACAACGGTACTTCTTTATTTTAGAATGTTGTAGTTTTGGAAAAATTAGGCTATATCAATAGAACATGAAATTAATCCTCACTTCCATAACCATCTGCTTTATTGCGGTTACTTACTCTCAAAACTTAGTCCCAGATCCCGGGTTTGAAAATTGGAATGGTGCTTCAGGGAACTATATGGCTCCTCTGTTCGATTGGGAAACGGCGGCCAACACTCCCGATCACCATCATATGTCAAACCCTCCTGGAAATAATTTAACAAGTGCAGATCCTACTCAACCTCTTACGAACAGTGGAAATTCGGGTTATGGAGCCGTATATGCTGGTGGGGGATGTTTAGGTGCCTACAAAGCAAATCAAGGAGGAAATAGCGAATGGGCCTCAACCCAACTAATCTCGGCATTAGAAAAAGATTCTTGCTATAAAATTTCCTTATATATTCAAAACAAAAAGAATCAAGTTTCGTTCCCCATGGCAATTAATAACTGGGGTGTTTATTTCAACAATAGCCCCTTTACTGCGGCACCTCAAAATTTGACTTTTCCCAACCAAGGTGCGCAGTGGGCAGCTTGGCCACAGGTAATTGATGATACAATTTGGCACTACGTTGAACTTTATGTTACTCCAGATAGCAATTATACCCATATGAACGTTGGATTTATGGACACTTGGGCGAATGCTACTTATAATGCCTGGAGTGTCTCTGGTTCTGTTGGTTTTTACGTTTGGATTGATGAAGTATATGTTCAAAAAGTAACGAATTGCTGCCCAACCAGCATCAACACAGTTACTGTAACCGATGAAAGTTGTTCGCTAAGCAATGGTTCCATAAATGTTCAAAGTTTTGGGCCTGGAGCAACCTACACTGCTTTCGATGTTTTCACAGGTGTGACAGTTGCAACCAGTTTGACTGGAAATATCACCGGATTACCGGCTGGTCAATATTATGTCACTGTAGATGATGGAACGTGTTCTCAAGTTTTAGGGCCGTACGTTTTAACTGACACAGGAACTTTTCCAGATGCAGGGTTTAACGGTGCGACATCTCAATGTATAAATGGAAATGCTTACAATTTGGTCAATTCATTAGGTGGTTCACCTAATTCCGGTGGAGTGTGGTCGCCTCCTTTGTTTAGTGGCACGAATATGTTCAATCCGAGTATAGATACGGCAGGTACGTATTTGTATATTGTCACCAACTCTTGTGGCTCCGATACGGCATCAACGTTTGTTACTATTACTGCTTCGGATGACGCGACAATCACTCCTTCTGGACCCTATTGCGCTAATGACCCTATTGACACTTTAATAGCAGCAACTCCTGGCGGAACTTGGTCTGGAAATGGTATAATTGATCCGGCTACTGGTGCTTTCGATCCATCCGCCACTGCACCTGGCCAACATATAATAACGTATTCAACATCTGGTTTATGTAGTTCAACAGATAACGAAATATTGACAATTGTAGCGGTCGATAATGCTAGTTTCAATTATGCGAATCCATCATATTGTAATACTGGGTTAAGTGATGTGCCGAACATATCAGGTACGCAAGGAGGAACCTTTACGATTTCCCCAGCTGGAACAATTAATTCTTCAAATGGAGAAATTGATTTGGGTGCAACCCCAGTAGGAATGTACGAAGTCATTTACACAACAAACGGAGCTTGCCCAGCCTCCGATACTTTTAATATTGAAATCACAAGTCAACTGGATGTAAATATAACACCCGCTGGCCCATTCTGTATTACTGACAATGCTCAAACATTTAGCGTCGATATAACCGGCGGTACATGGTCTGGCCCTGGAATTTCCTCAGCAGGATTGTTTAATCCTTTCCAAGCCGGAGTTGGTACTTGGGATATTATCTACACAGTAACTGGTTTTTGTGGAGATGCGGATACGCTTCAAATTACGGTATTTGATAATCCTGTAATTGATGCAGGGCCGAATCAAACGATTCCCGAAGAAACGTCAACAACACTTTCAGGATCTGGCGGCGTTAGCTATGTTTGGTCTCCAACGACGGGATTAAGTTGTCCTACTTGTTCAGTCACCTCCGCTTCACCGCCAAGTTCAACTACGTACACATTAACAGGAACCGATGCTAATGGGTGTATGAATACGGATATTGTTTCGGTTACTATCCAAGTATTTATTGACGAATTATTCATTCCGAATATGTTCTCGCCGAATGCTGACGGCAACAATGACGTTGTGGTCGTGGAAGGAGAAGAATTGAATGACTACAGTTTTAGAATCTTTAATCGATGGGGAGAATTAGTCTTTGAAACAGATGATCAAGACGTTCATTGGGATGGAACACAAAAAGGAAAAGAGTTGAATGCAGGAGTTTTTGCTTATGTTTTGACTTACAATGACATCAACGGTGATGCTCAGGTTGTTTCAGGAAATATTACACTTGTTAAATAAACGTCATGAAAAGAATTCTCACAAGCATATTATTCCTTGCAGCCGCAAGTTCAGCGCAAGCACAAGACGTTCATTTTTCACAATTTTGGAACAATGGAACGCAATACAACCCAGCATTAGCGGGTGTTATACCCGCAACTTTTAGATCGGCTACTTTCTATCGAAGTCAATGGGCAAAACCAGATGCTCCTTTCAAGTCCTTTGGTGCAAATGCAGACTTTCGTATTTCCACGAGGGGAAATGCCAAGTTTGGATTAGGAATGAACGTCTATCGAGATGTTGCCGGTGATCAAAAATTTGGAACAACCAATTTTCAAATAGCGCTTTCAACCATTCTTCAAATGAACGATTTCAACCGATTGTCACTTGGATTTAACGGTGGAATTCATCAGAAGGGAGTGGATGCAAGTGGGGCGCAGTGGAACAGTCAATATGTCAATGGTGCGTATGATCCAGGAATAGATCCAGGTGAAACCGTTGCCCGAAATGGAGGAGTTCAACCCGATTTATCCGCCGGATTCACTTACATCTATAGTTCGTCGAGAGGGTTTATCACTTTGAAAGACCAATTTAATTTTGTCTTAGGAGCTTCCTATAACCACATTCTCAAACCTAGTTTCGACTATTTAGGTTCTGCAGATCAGTTAAAAAGCAATATTGTAGCTCACGTTGAGGCAATGATCAACATAGGCAAGAAATGGGCCGTGCAGCCAGCAATAATTGCTCAAATTCAAGCACCGTCAACGGAAGTATTGATTGGTTCTCGGTACCGATTCGAATTGGTAGAGTCTTCTTTATTCACAGGTTTTGTGAAAGGAGGTTATTTAAATCTAGGCACGTTTTACCGTGTCGGCGATGCATTCATTCCTTCCATATCTGTTGAAATGTCCGGTTTTTCTGTTGGATTTAGTTACGATGTAAACGTTTCCAAATTTACCACAGCATCTAGCGGTGCGGGTGGATTTGAAATCTCCTTGAAAATAAGAACACCGAATCCGTACTTATGGAACGGTCGTGATATGAGCCGATCGCGGTTTAGATAGCTGTTGGCTGTTGGCTGTTGGCTGTTGGCTGTTGGCTGTTGGCTGTTGGCTGTTGGCAAAGTAAACTTTATTTCGACCAATAAGCAGCGCCAAAAGCCTTAAGCTATTTTATCCATGAATCGTTTCTTCTTTACCGTATTTCTGGATGACCGTTGCTTCAAAGTCGAGCCATTCTTGCCAACGTTGGTCTACTTTTTTGGGATTTCCGTATTGTTTGGCGAACTTTAAGAACAAAGTGTAGTGTCCTGCTTCGCTCACCATTAAATCGTGATAAAACTTTGCTAGAACAGGTTCTTTGATGTTTTTAGAAAGTACTCTAAAACGTTCGCAACTTCTTGCTTCAATCATCGCAGAGAAAAGTAATCGATCCACCAACGCTTGGTCGCGACTTCCATCTCTTTTCATGAATTTGGCTAACTCGTTCACGTAAGAATCTTTTCGCTCACGACCAAGTTCCATTCCGCGTTCTTTGATTTGCTCGTGAACCAATTCGAAATGCTCCATTTCTTCTTGTGCGAGTTTGATCATTTCAGAAACGAGTTCAGGTTTTTCTGAATTATTGACGATAATTGAAATGGCATTGGTTGCCGCTTTTTGCTCGCACCAAGCATGATCTGTTAGGATTTCTTCGATATTCGATTCAACAATGTTTACCCATCGTGGGTCGGTTGCAAGTTTTAAGCCGAGCATTTTCTAGTTTTTAGGTAAAGATAGATTTTTCTTAACGAAGCGAAAATAGTGAGCAAAGAAAAGCCGAATCCCAATATTTATATGGATTCGGCTCAATGCTAGTCTTCGACTTCGCTCAGTCGTCGAAATAAAACGAGGCCTGAGCGGAGTCGAAGGTCGAAGTGTTAGTTATTCAAAGCCTCAGCTCCACCAACGATCTCTAAGATTTCGTTTGTAATGGCTGCTTGACGTGCTTTGTTGTATTGTAATTTCAAATCTTTTTGAAGGTCACTTGCGTTATCCGTTGCTTTGTGCATCGCTGTCATACGCGCTCCGTGCTCAGATGCATGCGAATCTAAAAGCGCTTTGAACAATTGTATTTTCAATGATTTCGGTATCAAATCTTCTACGATCTCCTCTTTAGAAGGCTCAAAGATGTAATCTCCCGTACTTTTTCCTTCTTCTTGCTCCGTTGCAACAATTGGCAAAATTTGTTCTGTCAATACGTTCTGAGAAGCTGCATTCACAAACTGATTGTAGACAACTACGATTTTATCAAACTCCTTGTTTACAAAACGCTCCATCAAGTCTTCAGCAACTTGTGCATTGTGCTCGAAAGTCAAATCAGAAAAGATATCTTCAGCTGCAGCTAAATCCTTGTTTGTGTAGTAAAAGTCTGATCGTTTGAAAGCATCTTTCACTTTCTTACCAAGACACAAAACTTTTGGATTTGCATTCTTGTATTCTCCATTCAACAATACATTCACCTTTTTGATGACGTTATTGTTGAATCCACCGCATAAACCACGATTGGAAGTAACGGCAACAATCAATACATTGTTCACCTCACGTTGCGCGGAATACGCATTTTCGGATGTATCCAATGTCGCGCTAACATTACTCAAAATTTCCTGCAATTTTTCTGAATAAGGTCGCATTTGCGTAATTGCATCTTGTGCTCTTTTCAGCTTCGCCGCAGAAACCATTTTCATGGCCGAAGTAATTTGCATCGTTGAACCAACGGATACAATTCGATTTCGTATTTCTTTTAAGTTTGCCATTTTTTAAAGTTTGAAATAAGAAATCTGAAATAAGAAGTGGTACATTCCATCTTCTTATTTCTTCCTTCCAATTTCTTATTTTACTAATATTTTGCTGCTATTTCTTTTGCAACTTTTCCAAGCACGTCAGTCAAATCGTCCGTGTACTTACCTGATTTCAATGAAGCCATAACGTCTGAATGTTTCGCTTCTAAGTAATCCAAGTATTCGTTTTCGAAATCTTTTACTTTGTCGATAGGAACATTTTGAATCATTCCTTTCGTACCCACATAGATAATCGCAATTTGTCTTTCAACTGTATATGGATCTCCTTCTTTTTGCTTCAAGATTTCAACATTACGTGCACCTTTGTCCAATACAGACTTAGTAGCTGCATCCAAATCCGATCCGAACTTAGCGAATGCTTCTAACTCACGGAATTGTGCTTGATCCAATTTCAATGTACCGGCAACTTTCTTCATGGATTTAATCTGTGCGTTACCACCAACACGTGATACCGAGATACCTACGTTAATCGCTGGACGAATACCTGAGTTAAATAGATCTGTTTCCAAGAAAATCTGACCATCAGTAATCGAAATTACGTTGGTTGGGATATACGCCGAAACGTCACCCGCTTGCGTTTCAATAATTGGAAGTGCCGTTAAAGATCCACCTCCTTTTACTTTTCCTTTCAAAGATTCAGGTAAATCATTCATTTGTGCTGCAATCGCGTCATCGTTGATGATTTTCGCTGCACGTTCCAATAAACGAGAGTGAAGGTAGAATACATCTCCTGGGTAAGCCTCACGACCTGGAGGACGACGTAACAACAAAGATACCTCACGGTAGGCAACCGCTTGTTTCGATAAATCATCATAAACGATCAATCCTGGGTGACCTAAATCACGGAAGTATTCTCCAATCGCTGCTCCTGTCATCGGTGCATAAAACTGCATCGGTGCTGGATCTGCTGCGTTAGATGCTACAACAACTGTATACGCCATTGCGCCTGCATCTTCTAATTTTTTCACAATACCTGCAACAGTCGATCCTTTTTGACCAACAGCTACGTAGATACAGTAAACTGTTTCTCCTCTATCGTGGAATTCTTTTTGGTTGATGATGGTATCAATACAAACGGTCGTTTTACCTGTTTGACGGTCACCAATAACCAACTCACGTTGTCCACGTCCTACTGGAATCATGGCATCAATCGCTTTGATACCTGACTGAAGTGGTTCTGTAACTGGTTCACGGAAGATTACACCTGGTGCTTTTCTTTCGATTGGCATTTCAAATGTTTCTCCTTCGATTGGTCCTTTACCATCAATTGGCTGACCCAAAGTATCGACAACTCTTCCGAGCATTCCGTGACCTACTTTTACAGAAGCGATACGTCCTGTACGTTTTACTGTATCGCCTTCTTTTACCAAAGTTGAACGACCCAATAATACAGCACCTACGTTATCTTCCTCAAGGTTCATCACGATTCCTTGCAATCCGCCGTCGAATTCGATCAACTCACCTGCTTGCGCTCCAGTAAGTCCATAAATACGTGCAATACCATCTCCAATTTGAAGAACGGTACCTACTTCTTGCAACTCCGCTTCCGATTTAAATCCGGAAAGCTGCTCTTTTAAAATTGCAGAAACTTCTGCTGGTTTTACATCTGCCATAATATGTATATTCCACCAAGCTTGAACTTAGTGAGTTAAACGTTGTTTTAAATTATTCAATTGATTTGATACGGAAGCATCGATTTGTTTGTCACCCATTTTTACAATGAAGCCACCAATCAAGTCTGCATCTATTGTTTCTTTCACTTCTAATTTTCCTGTTACGTGCTCATCTACTTTCGCCAAAATTGCTTTTCGCGTAGCATCGTCTAAGGCAATTGCGGTAACAAGTTCAACAGGGACAATTCCCTTGTGTGCTTTTACTTCCGCTTCGAACGTTTTAGCAATTTCAGGTAAAACTCCTTCACGCCCATTTGTTGTAACCAATTCAAAGAAGGACATAGTTACTGCTTCAAACTGTCCGAAAACACTTTTGAAAACTTCGATCTTCTTGTTTCCTTCAACAATTGGGCTATTCAAAAGACGCCCCAATTCAGGATTACTTTCCAATGTTTCAGAGAAGAAATTCATATCTCCAGCAACAGAGTCCAAGTTCCCTTTTTCAAGAGCAAGGTCTAAGAGTGATTTCGCGTAACGAACGGCTGCTTTAGTTCCTTTCATGCTTTCGATTAATTCATTTTAACTTCAGCAGCTAATTTCTCTGCCAATGCTTTTTGGTTATCGTTAGATGACATATCTGTACGAACAAGTTTCTCTGCAATCTCTAATGAGAAAGAAGCAACTTGGTTCTTCAATTCTGAAATAGCTGCTGTTTTTTCGCTGTTGATTGCTTCACGAGCAGAAACCATCACTTTTTCAGCTTCCGTTTTCGCTACGTTCTTCGCATCATCCACCATTTTCGTTGCTACTTCTTTTGCATCTTTAACGATTGCATCTCTTTCCGCTCTTGCTTCTTTCAACAAGTTCTCGTTTTGAGATTGCATAGCTTTCATTTCAGCTTTCGTTTTGTCTGCCAATTCCAATGATTCAGCAATTTTTTGCTCACGGTCATTGACTGCTTTCAACATGGGTTTCCATGCAAATTTCGCTAAAAGGAATAACAATAATGCAAAGACGATACTCGTCCAAAACAACAATCCTAAATCTGGTATTACTAAATCCATTTCTTTATTCTTTTAAAATCAAACAATTAATAAACCACTGCCGCAACCAACCGTTGAAGCAGTGGTTTTTGCAATTAAGCTCCAGTTTCTAGTCCCAAAAGACCAACTACAACTCCAAAAAGGGCTACACCCTCGATAAGAGCCGCTGCGATAATCATAACCGACTGAATTTTTCCTGCTGCTTCCGGTTGACGAGCGATTGCGTCCATTGCTGATCCACCGATTCTTCCGATACCGACTCCAGCTCCTAAAACTGCAATACCTGCGCCAATTGCTGCTACACTTCCAACCATAACTATTTGTTTTTATTTAATTACTAATTAATGATGAGCTTCCTCTACGGCTGCTCCGATAAACAAGGCAGATAATAAAGCAAACAAATAGGCTTGCAATATTGCTACCAACAATTCCAACACCGAAATAAACAAGGCCATTGGGACAGACAAAGCTCCCCAAGCAGCACTTTTATTGATGAAAATAATTGAGATCAATGCCAAGATGATAATGTGTCCCGCTGTGATATTAGCGAACAAACGAATCATTAAGGCGAAAGGTTTTGTGAAAATTCCAACGATTTCGATCGGCACCATGATCAAAAGCAATGCTTTTGGAACACCAGGTGTTGCGAAAATGTGCGTCCAATAATTCTTGTTAGCAGAAACCAACGTCAAAATCAATGTGCAAATCGCTAAGAAAAAGGTGATAGAAATGTTTCCGGTTAAGTTAGACCCTAACAAAGGAATCAAACCCAATAAGTTTGAAATCCAAATGAAGAAGAATATCGTTAATAAATAAGGAACGTATTTTTTATATTTCTTTTCTCCGATATTCTCTTTGGCAATATCGTCACGTACAAAAACAACAAACGGCTCAACAAATTTTGCTATCCCTTTTGGTGCAACAGCTCCGTTCTTTTTATAGTAACGCGCAGATGCAAACATGATTAATAAAATAACGAAGAAGCTTAAGAACAAAGCAACTACGTTTCGTGTTACAGAAAAATCTAATGGTTTCGACCCAAGAACTTGACCGTCTTCAATTTTCAGTCCATTGTCTGCAACATGATAAATTTTTTCGTGATACATGGCGTATCCTTTCGCAGGACCTTCGCCTTCAACGTAAGATTCTAATTCATTCGTTTTTATATCCGTTGTGTATTTCGTTTCACCGTGGTAAAAATGAGAAGAAGAAAATGTTTTTAGTCCACCGTCAATTAAAATAATTGGCAAGTAGATTGTCGCCGCATCGTGATGACCTCCCCAAAGGTGGTATTCATGAGCGTCTTTGACGTGTTCCATGATCATTTCACCTACATCAAACTCTTCATGCTCTTGGCTTTCACCGTGTGATTCATGACCTGCATCACCACTCGCAAAACTTGTAAAAGACAAAAGCACTGCGAATACAGCTACTGCGAAAGATTTCAAGCTAAAGTTAATATCCATTTTGGTAATTTTAGACGTCAATTGCTCTTAATTTTTGCGCAAAGGTAGAGAAACTTTCTTGAAACATCACAACTTTTGAATCAATAATAATCAACAGAAAAAGGATAGGCTTTCAACGATGGAATTAACGCTCTTTCGAAAAGTTGCTAAAATCAGTGAGAATAACATTAATCTTGGATATTCTAGCCATGATTTCACCCAATTTTAAGGTGTCCTCAGTATTCGATTTTTCTTCTTCCAAACTTTCCTTTCTTGCCGTTAAAGTTTGAATTAAATAATCCAGACTTTGCTCCGTGAACATTTTCGAATAATAGCCCCCTTTTCGATCCAAATATCGATATACTTGAAGAGACTCATGAATTTGTTCGTCGCTCATACGACTATTAAACACAGTGTATGAATTCATTACCGAAAGTTGATCATAAACTCCGAGTTGTTGCGTCATTAATACATCTTTGAAAAAGGCTGCGTTTTCCTCACCACCATTGCTGCTGTATACTTGGGCTACAGAAGCCAACACCTTCGAAGATTTTTCCGATTCCAGTTTCTTTGCCGCTACCAAAGCTTCATCTGCATCAATCTTCGCAAGTTGCTTTAGACCGTTCCCAACTACCAAGTAACTTTGGTCTTTATCAATGGAGTATTTCAACATAGAAACTAAGTCCTTGTCTTCAGTATTGGTCGTTAAGAATTTCGCTGCAGCTGCTCGAACCTGCGATCGAGGGTCGTTTATCATCAAATTTTTAATTATGATATTTGCGGTTTTTGCCTTTTCTTCGGAAAGGTTTTTTGATTTACCGATAGCAATTTCACGAATTTTCCAGAATTCATCGTTTAGTCCATCTAAAATCATTTGCTCAGAAAAAGCGTTACCCGATTCAATTCCATCTTGCAATGATTGGGCTCGTGTTTCGTAGCGATCAGAATTGTAAAACTGGAAAATGTATTGCGATAATGGTTTTTCTTCTTTGACTTTTCCGAGCAACATTTTATCCTCATCAAAAACTACAGCTCTTATTGCACCTTCGTATGGCAATTGAATCTCTTCTGTTATCTCATCAATCCAAACACGGTGCACTTTTTTTCCGTTGGCGTCATGAATTACGATATCAACCGGCAATTTGAATAAGGCATAATCTAGCACGTCTTGTTCTTGCTCAACAACGATGTTCACTTTCAAATTCTCTTCATCAATCGTATGTGAAACGTTTAGTATTGGATGTCCTTTCGATTCATACCATTGCTTGAAAAACCAATTTAGATCTTCACCCGTCACTTCCTCAAAGGCCAAACGAAGGTGATGATATTCAGCCGCTTTGTATTGGTTGTCTTTCAAATATTTAGAAATAGATGCAAAAAAGGCTTCGTCACCTAAATAATTCCGCAGCATATGCAAAATTCGTCCACCTTTATTATACGAATGTCCATCAAACATTTGGTCCTTGTTGTCATAATGAAACCAGGCTAATTCATGATATCCACCCATTTGGGAAGACTGGAAATAACCATCTTCTTCTTTAATGGCTTGATAGTCGGCCTCATCTCTACCAAATTTATGCTCATCCCATAAATACTGCGAGTAGTTGGCAAAGGATTCGTTTAATGTAAGGTTCGCCCATGATTCTGCCGTTACTAGATCACCAAACCAATGATGAAACAGCTCGTGCGCAACGATAGCTTCATCATTTTCATCGAGCAATTCTCTTTTGTTTTTGTAGACGAAATCTCCAAAAATAACAGCTCCGGTATTTTCCATAGCTCCGGAAACATAGTCGCGAACGACAATTTGGTGATATTTGTCCCATGGGAAAGGAACATCCAATAATTCTGAAAAGAAGTTGATCATGTTTGGTGTTTCCCCGAAAATATCTTTGGCATATTTTTCCCATTCTTTCTCTACGTAATAGTTCACCGCTAACTTTTTACCGCTTTTTAGAACTACCTCATCTTTTACAACAACAAATTCACCGACGCCCATCATAAATAGGTAAGGTGCGTGTGGCAAATCCTGTTTCCAATGATCAGTTCGTGTGCCATCTGCATTTTTCTTCGATGAAACGAGTTTCCCATTCGAAAGAGTCGTGTACTTATCTTGTACGGTA
>CBFIBY010000059.1:13401-13685 GCA_965660955.1 Crocinitomicaceae bacterium
TAATAAATATTTCCTGCGTCGTCTTGACATTTGGTGCGTCGATGGTTGGGAACCAAACAGAACTTGCTTCGGTTTCACCTTGCGTCCAAATCTGTGGCATTTTGTTTTCATCTTCTCCAACAGGATTAATAAAGTAAAGACCTTTGTCTGAAGTGATGGCAGCGCTTCCACCTTCTTCTCTTTCATTTGGTTTCGCGACATACTTTATTTGAAGCGTATACTTGTCGTTTCGGGTGTAGGTTTTACCCAACTTGATTCGAAGGAAATCATCAGAATAAACGTAT
>CBFIBY010000060.1:0-13470 GCA_965660955.1 Crocinitomicaceae bacterium
CTCATTCTCCGCATAAAAAAGCTCAACTTTTGGTTGGGCTTTTTTCTTGCTTTAAACTTTGTCTCAGCCTCGGCTGCAGCAAAGTTTAAAGCAAGAAAAAACCAATTCGGAAACGAATTGAGTTTTTTGATGCAAGTCTCCCTCTTTGGGAAGGGCGAGGACAATCCCAAAAGCATGCTTTGGTATAGGTTCACTGTTTAAAAAATTATTTCCACATCTCCACTTATTCCTGTAACTTGCGTCTCGAAACAAATTTCTTACTGATGAACAAAACCATAATTTCTTTTTTTATCCTGAGTTTGTTATTGTCAACAGCATGTAACCGAAAGGGTTGCACAGACGTTGATGCAAGAAACTACAATGCGAAAGCAAAGCAAGACAACTTTACATGTACCTATGAAGGGGATGTTATTGTTTGGTTTGATGAAGAAAAAGCGACGGATTTTGCCGATTCAAGTATTGCTGTGGTAAGCTTTTTTATTGAGGACGATAATTACGGTTCATTAGATGTACTAAGTTATACAGGAACGCCACCTTCTTGTAACAGTCCAAAAGGAGTGACGATTCGAAAAAAACTGATCAGTAAAAAGACTAGAATGTTCGAAATTGAAGTTAGAAAACCCAATGGAGATGTTATCAGTACACACGAGGTTGAGTTTTTTGCTAATGAATGTACCCCATTTCAATTACCGCTATAGAGTACACGAAAACTGTCAAATAAACGTTATTCCTCAAAACGTAACATGAAACGCTTTCTTTTTCTTTTCTTGGTCCTCATTTTTGTCGCAGGTTCAATTTCGAGCTGTAAGCGTTTAGGCTGTCAAGACACCAATTCAATTAAATATGATCCTGACGCTCGAAAAGATGATGGATCTTGTGTGTATGAAGGAACTTTAATAGTTTGGCTTAGTCAATTTCAAAGCAATATATATGTAACGGCTGGAATTACGGATTTGCATTTTATCATTAACAATGAGCTGATTGGAACGTTGGATGTTACAGATTATTCTACCACGATTCCAGATTGTGAGGCCCCAAGCGGATTTGTGAAAACAATGCAAATCGGGAAAGTGGCATCAAAGAATTACACCTTAATCGTAAGAGATGATCAGGACAATTTTATCGTTCAGAAAACCTTTGTAATTGATGGAAATGGGTGTAAAGTTGTACAGATTTAAATTACTTTTGAATCAACACTGTAGCATAAGCTTTAACGGCCTCTTCCTTTCCAAACGAGTCTACTTTTTCATGCGTCGTTGCTTTCAATGAAACACGATTTACTTCAATTTTTAGAATATCGGCAATAACCGATTGCATTTTTTCGATGTGCGGATTTACCTTGGGTTGTTCCAAGATTACGGTGCAATCTAAATTCCCTACTGAATACCCTTTTTCCTGAAGTAATTCGAAAACGTTCTTCAACAATATTTTACTGTCAATTCCCTTATACTTTGGGTCGGTATCTGAAAAATGATAACCGATATCACGCAGATTGGCCGCGCCCAACAAAGCATCACATACAGCATGTAAGAGCACATCTGCATCTGAATGTCCAACGGCACCTTTTTCGCTTTCGAGTTGAATTCCACCTAACCAAAGATCGTAACCTTTTTCAAGTCGATGAACATCTACTCCAAATCCGATGCGTATATCCATTGCGATTAATTTCCTAGAGTCATGCGCATAGAGAAACGCAAGGTATTGGCCAAAGGACTTTGACGACCATTTAAGCTACCAAGGTAGGAGATGTCAATCATGAAGGCGTTGTATTTTAAACCAACCCCTGCATTATAAAACTGACGATTTCCTTTGGTCGCTGCTTCATAAAAAATACCTGCACGAAGTGCAAATAAATTGTTGTACCAATACTCAAATCCAGTTGCAATCATGATTTCATTCAACTCTTCTTTGAATTTTGAACCTTTTACAATTTTCTCAGTTCCGTCGTCGTTGTATTGAATGTCGCCATTTTCATCTTTTTCAGCTGCTCCAGGAGCGTCATAGAATGATTGTAACATTCCAGCCACAGTTCCAACTTCCGTTGTTCGTCCAGCTACAATATTCGTTGTTCCTTTTTCAAAGCGCGGTGGAGTAGGGACCAATAATTTTTGGAAATCTGTTGACCAAGTCAACGCATTGTAATCATCGAACTCTACTGTGAATGCATTTCCGATTTTCAAGTTGGCAGGGATGAAATCTCGAACACCAACTGATGAATAAGCAACTTTGTTTCCAATGTTATTGATTGTTGCACCGAAGACATATCCACCTTTGCGGCCAAAGAACGTGGCGTCCGGGTTGTTGTATGTAAAAGAAATGTCTGCTGCTCCAGCAATTGCCGGCTTCGAATCAACTCCACCAACAGTTAGTCCACCCGTCAGATCAGAATAAGCAAATTTACCGTTAATTCCAATGGCCATTGTTTCGCTCAATTTAAATCCATAGGCTCCCGTAAGTTCAAATTCACTCGGTTTGTCTTCTCGAATGATTTGAGCATCCACCGTAGTGAAAGTTATTGATCCTAACGAAAAGTAACGAAGAGAGCCACCAACAACATGGCGATCTCCTAATTTGGAGTAGCCAGATAAGTAAGATAAATGAATATCATTTGTCAATTGACGTAGCCAAGGAACATAAGAAAGTCCAAATTCTGCCTTTTCTTCTGCAAATAGAAGTCCAGCTGTATTCCAGTAAATAGATAGTGAGCTTGGAGACAGAGCCGTTCCTGCATCGCCCATACCGCCTGCTCTAGAGTCAGGAGTAATGGACATGAAAGGTAACGCTGTTGTTATAGTATTCAACTGCAAGTCATTCTGATCTACACCACTTCCTGTCGGCTGTGCTAAAGCGAAAATCGGAAGAGTTGCAAAGACTGCTGTTAGTGTTTTAATATTCATGTATTTTTATTGAGTTGACAAATATACGGAAAACGCACTTTATTATTGTTTGGTCTCCTTATTTTAATATGACAAGTTTTTCTAGTTTTTCAGCCATTTCGCCAGTATCAGTTTTTATTGATACACGATAGACATAAACTCCTTTGGCGAGTTGATCGCCAAAATCATCTTTTCCATCCCATTCAATTCCTTCCGTTCGGAATCCTTGTGTGTTCACGAGTTGATTAATCGTTTTAACTAATTTTCCAGAAATCGTAAATACCTGAATTTGTGTTTCTAAGGCCGTGTTTACTTGGTTGTGCTCAAAAAAGAATTGAGTACGTGTTGTAAACGGATTAGGATAATTCAAGACATGCGATAGTTCTGGGCTTTCTTTTTCTTGGACGACAAACTCAATGGTTTCCTCCGAAGAATTGTTATTTACATCCCAAGCTTTCAGCGTTAGTGTATGCGGACCAACCTCCAAATCTGTGAAATTGTAGTTTATCACACCAGATTGATACGTGTTCAAGTCAGCTAAATAATATTCGTTTAGTATGATCGGTTCTGCTGAATTTCCATCGATTATGGCTGTGATGTCATGACCAATACCAGAACCAACGGCATTAATTCCGTTCTCATCAAATAATTTAGCAATCAAAATAGGATTTTCGTCCGTCAAGCCGCCGGAAACAAATGTTTCGTCATTCATAAATAATTCGATATCCGGACCTTTATCATCTGCAATTCCATTTGGGTTGATACCGCCAATAACAACGGAGGTATCGAATCCCATGGCGTCAGTCACATTATTATGACCATACATACTTATCTTTCCATTCCCCACACCGAAATTGATATCTTTTGGCACAATGAAGGAGATTTTGAAATAACCATTCTCAACCGAAGCTTGACCTTTGAAAATTGCATTTTTCTGATGTGGGTACGCTGTAATTGGAGCACCGGGATCTTGTCCTAAGGTGTATTCAATAACGGGTTTGTCGAATATTGTTGGACTAACGATACCGTTGAAATTATTCAATAGATTTCCGTTCAAATCTTCAACGTGACCCACAAGTGTCATTTTATCTAATGCACGAACCGTATCGTAAACATTTCCTGTTCCTTCTCTGTACATACTATCGGCTTTAATCGTTAACCTAGGCATAGCTATTCTCAAGGCTGGGTCGCCTATTAAAGTAAAACTTCGCTTGTTGTCATTACCACCAGTCGCATTTTTAGTTTGGCGAATTATTTCACCGAAGGTTCTCGGAAGGCTATCCGCATCTCTTCGGAACACATGGTCGTAGAAATTAAACCCAGTTGCTTGGTTGATATCAAAGTATACTGAACGCGTAGTTGTCATAAGTGCTATCGCTCCTCCTTTTGGGTTCAAGGACGCCCATTCTCCTGCTGATACACGATCCGGATCGTCATACTTCGTGAATTCACAAGTTGCACTCACAATTAAAGGGAAGCCGTTGGCATTTTTCCAAGCTTGAATTTGAGGAACAGTTATAATTCTTTCTTCAGCAACTCCTGTTTCTCCACCATGTCCAACATAATTGATAACAAGTGCTCCTCTTCGTATTTTGTCATTAATTGCGCTTACTACCCCTGGAAAACGTTGTCCGCCAGCTCCTGAAATCTGTTGATATGCATCACAATAGATTTTTTCTGCATTCATTTCTTGTCGATAGGATTCAGCAATATTGCATTGCGGTTCAGTATCCTGACTGACGAAATCCCAGTTTATAATTACATCCGGATCATCAGCAATTTGAACATACTTCAATCGCCAGTCACCCAGTGTATTGGTTGTTTTCGATGGATTGCAGTCGCAATCACCCGGTGTTGAATAGAAGTTTGAACCATTTTTCATGTAATGTTCAACCTTGTCAACTTGTTCGCGAGCGATTTGCGCGCTTGAAACCAATAATCTACCAATTCCAATATCCAACATGTCAGCACTACTAATACTTTCGTTATCATCAAGGATTCCAAAGTAATCATCGGTGACCAGTGCGGCAACATGATTCTCACTATCATCCACCTGATAAGTCATTATGTAATTCTCAGAAGTTGTTTTACCGCGGTTATCGAAGGTGCCGTCTCCGAATAACAAAAGATGTTTCGGTGGGTCGTTGCTTATTTGACCTCGATCATAAAACATTTTCATGAAGTATCGAATAGCCGTAGCATCTTTCATTCCTGAACTGAATTCATTGAAAATTTGTCCTTCGGTTACTACGTGAACAGTTGTTCCTTGCGCACGGTGAAGGTCGGCTAAACGATTCGCTTGACTCAAAAAAGAAGGGTGACTTACGATTACATAATCTACTTGAGATAAGCCATGCAGATTTTGATAACTGACGTTTCCAATTCTATTTGGGGTGAGATAACCTTGTCCATTCGTTGCTACAAATTCTTTTATTGTGTCCGTTGGTAAAGTGAATTCAAAAGTATTCCCAACAACTGTTCCTATTACTTTTTTCGGATTATGACGGTCTGTAATGTCCCAAACGTAATTGTTGTTGTTCCAATTTGAAACTGTAAACTTCGAAATATTACCAGCACCAACTGAAGTTAAATCACGAAAACCCATTTGATTCCCGTAAAAAACTAATCCGCGTCGAGCATTAATGGTTAGGAAATCTAGATACGTTAATACTTTTGGGTTGGAGCGATTAACGGTCATATTAACAGCTAAACTGGTACTTGGGGAGGAGGTGAATGGATATGCTTTTCGAGCGAAATCACCGCCATTTCCAACGAACGGAATAGATGTTTGGTCAACTGTTGTTCCATTTACTTTAATAACGAATTCGTCGTTCGTATCGCCAGTATTTCCCGCAATTGCGATTCTGTAATTGACCAAAGAGCTACTGATGTTGGGAATGCTGAAGTTTAGAGTTTTGGATAGTTCAACATCGAATAAATCTCCATACCATCGCTGACCACCTTTTACCAAATTCGTGTTTTCCTTTTCATAAGTTACACGAAAATCCACCTCCGACACATTATTCGTTACGGGTAGTGTTGAAGAATTGATGTCCTCAATTCTGGACGGAGTCTCGTTTGGATTGATATTGATAAAATAAACGGATACATCGGAGTAGGTGTTCATTTTTCGACTGAAATCGGCCGTGCCGTTTGCATACCATCTATTTGGTCCATATGCGTAGAAAAGGATATAATCATTTGCATCAAATGATCCATCCGTGTCACCTTCAATATGTATGGCGTTTTTCGCTAAATCATCCGTACGGTAAACCGCATTTACTTCAGGAAGCATTCCTTCGCCATTCCCATATATATTAATGTGATTTGGATTTAATCCACTTGTGCTTATACCACATGCTTCTAAAAACGCTTTGTCGATTTTATGAATTCCATCTTCCGTTACCGATATTTTGTACCAAGTACCGCTACCTTCACTTAAAACCGATTGGGTAGTAAATGCTTTTGTTTTCACTGTGTTTGGCTTTTTACCAATCAGGGTAAGCTGCGTCGAAATAGATGAAATTCGTTTGAGAACACCGTTCTCGCTTATGTATGGAAAAAATTGAATAACCGCGTAGGCCTGACTTCCGCTGTTTCGAATAACAACATTCGGTTGAAACGAAGTGGGGATTTCAGCATTGTTTTCGAAAAGGAATTTTTTATCATCTTCTGGGCAGTCCGTTGTTCGATACGATTTCATTGTGAAGGAATAGTTCGAGTTTCGATTGACTTGCTTTGTCCAGAAAAAGTTGGGTAAATTTTTTGAGAAACCTTGATCCTTTATTTTTGGAATAACATAAGTTTTGCCATTCATTAGAGCAGTTACGGAAGGCTGCCAATCCACTTTTAATTCAATATTGTCTTGGGCGAAAGAAGAAAACCCCAATAGACTTGCTATGAGAGCTAAAAAAAACGTGTGTATTGAAGTGCTTTTATCCATCATGTTTTTTGGGAAGAATGTGATATTATTGATGTTAGACCGACTGTAAAACGCCTTCATTAATTAATTATTTCACAATTCAGGTGTAACTTTTATAAAGTTTGGTGTTTATACATACAATTGGGTTCGTTAATCTAACGTTTTTGAAGGGTAAATGGTTGACGAAGATCAAAAGAAAATTAAGAAATAATAGAAAAAAAATGTAACTTTTTTTGTGTGTTACGTTAAAAGAGTACATTTGTAAGTTGTATTAAACATGAATCAACATAAACGATATATGCAATTCTCCAAAATCTTATTCACGGTTATCCTAGGCTTAGGTCTTATGGCATCGTGTGCAAAGGAACGTTCTGCCACAACTGGATGGGAGTATAATAACCCAAATAATGGTGGTTTTCAAAAGGTTCCATTTGTTGATCAAGAAACTGGACCAGGTTTGGTTTTAGTGGAAGGTGGAACATTTACTATGGGACAATCTGAGAACGATGTGATGTTCGATTGGAATAATCGTCCTGCTCGTGTTTCTGTTTCTTCATTTTACATTGATCAAACGGAAGTAACGAATTTTCAATGGTGTGAATACTTATACTGGGTGAAAAGAGCCTACAGTGAATCTTATCCAATGGTTTATAAAAACGCATTGCCTGATACATTGTGCTGGAGATCAAAACTTGGTTTCAATGAAAAGTATGTAGATTATTACTTACGTCACCCAGCGTATCGCGATTACCCTGTTGTAGGTGTATCGTGGTTACAAGCATCTGATTTCTGTAAGTGGAGAACGGATCGTGTGAATGAGTACATTTTAATTCGTGAAGGAATTTTAGATTACAACGTTGAACAGCGCGATGATAACGTTTATACAACTGAGTCTTATTACGCAGGTCAATACGAAGATGGAATTGAAAGAAACCTAACAGATTTAGATCCTTCGAATCGTGAAGGTAAAAAACTAGGTAAACGAGCTGTTCGTATGGAGGACGGTATGATGATGCCGCGCTATCGTCTACCCACTGAAGCAGAATGGGAATTTGCTTACTATGGTTTGATTGGAAATTTACAACCAGGAACAGAAGTTATTACTGAAAGACGTAATTATCCATGGAATGGACACTTTGTTCGTCAGGACGACCCAGCTGTACAAGGTGCTATTCGTGCAAACTTTGTACGTGGAAAAGGTGATTACATGGGAGTTGCCGGTAACCTAAACGATGGAGCAGATGTTACCGCGCCTGTTGAGTCATACTGGCCAAATGATTACGGTTTATATAACATGGCAGGAAATGTTTCTGAATGGGTGATGGATGTTTATCGTCCGCTTAGCTCAGAAGATTTTGATGAGTTCCGCCCTTTCCGTGGAAATGTGTTTAAAACGAAAGTTTTGAATAATGAAGGTGTTATTGATTTGAAGAATTCACAAGTTCAATATGACATTCATGGTATGAAAGAATATTTGAATGAATTTGAGCGTATTCGTTACCAAAGAATTTCAGCGTCCAAACACGACATTAACGATACGATCGTTACGACTGGTATTTCAAGTTCAGTTGAATCACGTAATCCTGTGAACAAAGGTTATGCGCCAGATCCTTTCTACACATCTCACAAGAGTGTTAAGGATTCTGTTGAGTTGGCTTTATTGGGAAGAATCAACGCCGTTATAGATGCATCTGTTCGAGATTTGAATAACAAACACGATATTGAAGCAAATACAAGAATTCAAGATGAATTGTTTGACGGTATTTTCGCTGATGAATTACGTGAAGGTCCAGATGGAGAGGAGTATGCTTTTGAAGTGATTTCTATGCTGCGTGAAGGATTTACTGATTTTATCATTGGTACACCGGGACAATTGAAATACAGAAATGTAACGGAAGAAGAAAATATTGGTCGTTTGAATTATCGTCGTGATGATTACATTGATTACTTGGATGGTGATATTGAAAGTTCATTGCACTATAACAACGATGAGCGCAAGAACGCAATCAATGCAGCTACACGGAATCCAAATTTGGTGATGTACCAAAATCAATACGAAGAGTATGATTTGGCTGGTAACTTGATTAACCAAAAAGGGGACGAAGGTCGTGCTTCTTGGCCAACGACTTTGATTTCTGATAAATCTCGTGTGTATAAAGGTGGTTCTTGGAAAGACAGAGCATATTGGTTAGTTGGAGGAAATCGTCGTTTCTTAGATGAAGAGCAGTCAATGAGTACGCTTGGATTTAGATGTGCGATGGATAGAATCGGTTCTCCTGTAGGATTGAACTACGGAAGAAAAAAACAAAAGAAAAAATAAGTAGTTAATAAATATTTTAAAAGCCCTCTTGTTGCAAGAGGGCTTTTTTTATGTTTGTAGTATGGAAAAATTGTATTCACTTTTCTTATCTACTTCTGGTGTATGTACCGATACACGTTCCATTGAGCAAGACTGCCTTTTCATAGCATTAAAAGGTGACAACTTCAATGGGAATACTTTTGCGGAAAAAGCAATAGAAAGTGGTGCAAGATATGCGATTGTTGATGAAGCCGAATTTCAAACCGATGATAGAATATTTTTGGTTTCAGATACTTTGAAGTTTCTACAGGATCTTGCTCTGCATCATAGAAGGCAGTTTTCTATTCCAATTATTGGCATAACGGGCAGTAATGGAAAAACGACCAATAAAGAATTAATGGCAGCCGTTTTGCAGACGAAATACAATACGCATTTTACGTTCGGCAATTTGAACAATCACATTGGTGTTCCTTTAACGCTTCTGAAGTTGAAAAAGCAACATGAAATTGCCATAATTGAAATGGGTGCGAACAAATTCAAAGATATTGAAGAGCTAGCGAATATTGCCGAACCTACACATGGAATTATAACCAATATCGGAAAGGCGCACCTCGAAGGTTTGGGTGGATTTGAGGGTGTTCTGAAAACCAAAAAAGAACTTTACGACTCTGTTGAAAAGAGGAAAGGTACAATCATTTTTAATCAAGACGACTCCGTACTCTCAGGAATAGTTCCTTTAGTAACCACAAATTATTCTTTTTCAAAATCATCTGAAACAAGCTTAGTGAACGGTGAGCTCATTCGTTTAACTCCGTTTGTAAAATTGAAATGGAGCATAGAAGGGTATAATTCACCCGAAATAACGACTCATTTGGTTGGTGAATATAATTTCTACAATTTCTTAGCAGCCATCACCTTTGGAGTTTTGTTTGACGTGTCGAACGCTGAAATTAATGAAGCCTTATCGAATTACGTGCCCAGCAATAACCGGTCACAAGTGCAAAAGTCCAGTCGAAATACATTGATTGTTGATTGCTATAACGCGAATCCATCAAGCATGAGTTCAGCCCTTTCAAGTTTTTCATCCATTAAACATGACAAAAAGCTGGCTATTCTGGGAGATATGAGAGAATTGGGTATAGAAGAAACAGTTGAACATCAAAAAATAATCGACTCATTAGAAGAACTTGATCTAAATGCTATTCTCGTCGGACAAGTATTTCACGAAATGGATTCTAAGCATCTCTCTTTTTCTACGGTAGATTTATTAAATGAATACTTACAAAACGAAATTATCAATGGAGCTATGATCCTGTTAAAAGGTTCTCGAGGTATTCAACTTGAAAAGTCAATTGATTATTTATAGCATTAAAAAGCCGCGAATCTTGCGAAACGCGGCTTGAGATAAAGTTTGTCTGTATTATCCTTTCAGTACATTTCTCGAAATAACGATTTTCTGCACTTCGGATGTCCCTTCGTATATCTGCGTAATTTTTGCATCACGCATCAAACGCTCTACATGGTATTCTTTTACGAAACCGTATCCTCCGTGGATTTGAACGGCTTCAACAGTTTGCTCCATAGCTACTTTCGAAGCGTACAATTTTGCCATCGCAGAAGATTGGTCATAATTGCGACCAGCATCTTTATCCGCAGCAGATTTATAAACGAGTAATTTCGCTGCTTCAATTTCGGTTGCCATATCAGCTAATTTGAATGCAATCGCTTGGTGTTTATAGATTTCTTTTCCGAATGCCTTACGCTCCTTAGAATACGCTGTGGCTAACTCAAAACCACCTCCAGCAATTCCTAAAGCTTGTGCCGCAATTCCGATTCGTCCACCAGAAAGAACTTTCATGGCAAATGTAAATCCAAATCCGTCTTCACCAATTCTATTTTCTTTTGGAACTTTAACATCGTTGAACAATAAAGTATGGGTGTCGCTTCCACGAATTCCTAATTTGTCTTCTTTCGCTCCAACGATAAATCCTTCCATTCCTTTTTCAATAATGAAAGCATTGATTCCTTTATGACCTGCCTCAACATTCGTTTGAGCGATTACTAAATACGTTGATGCAGAAGAACCATTTGTGATCCAATTCTTCGTTCCGTTCAACAAATAATGATCTCCTTTGTCGATTGCAGTTGTTCGTTGTGAAGTTGCATCCGAACCAGCTTCCGGTTCAGATAAACAAAAAGCTCCAATTTTCTTTCCTGAAGCCAAATCCACAAGATATTTTTGCTTCTGTTCTTCGGAACCGTATTTCTCTAGTCCCCAGCAAACCAACGAATTATTCACGGACATACATACCGATACAGAAGCATCAACTTTTGAAATTTCTTCCATCGCCAATACATAAGACATCGTGTCCATTCCGCTACCGCCATATTCAGGACTAACCATCATTCCCATAAAGCCTAGTTCACCCAATTGTTGGATTTCATCTTTAGGAAATCGTTGCTCGTTATCTCTCTCGATAACACCTGGTTTTAGCACGTTTTGTGCAAAGTCTCTAGCAGCGTCTTTTACAGCTAACTGCTCTTCGGTCAAATCAAAATTCATCTATCTATTCGATTAATTATTCACAATTAAGTTGCAAATTTACTCAATAATTCTATCTCTAACGGTTATATAACATGACAAACTACGAAATTGTTGGATTAATGTCGGGCACATCTTTGGATGGCTTGGATATTGCTCATGTTCTATTTGAAAAAAATCAGGACACTTGGACATTTAAGGTGCTTCATACCGATGCAAAAAGTTATTCCGATGACCTAAGAAAAGAGTTAGAAAATGGTCCTCAATTAAGTAAAAGTGAACGTAGCAAACTAGATGTGAAATTTGGTCGTGAAATGGCGATGAGGGTAAATGCGTTCATCAAGAAAAATAACATCGACAAAACGAAAATCGATGCCATTGCCTCTCACGGGCACACTGTTTTACATCAACCTCAAAACGGATTTAGTCTTCAAATTGGAAGTGGAGAAGTCTTGGCAAAAGAAACAGGAATCCTTGTAATTAATGATTTTAGAAACGGAGACATTGCTGTTGGTGGTCAAGGAGCGCCCTTGGTTCCTATTGGAGATATGAAGTTGTTTTCTGCCCAAGCCGACGCTTTTTTGAATCTTGGTGGGTTTTGCAATATTTCATTCCAAAACGAGTCCAATAACTGGGTGGCATTTGATATTGCACCATGCAATCTTCCGTTGAATAGATTATCTGCGTTTCTTGAGAAGTCCTATGATGCTGGCGGAGAAATTGCTCGATCAGGAGAGGTTGATTTTTCATTCTTGGAAAAACTAAATCATTTGCCTTATTTTCAAAAAGGATATCCGAAATCTTTAGGTACAGAATGGCTCGAATCTGATTTCTATCCTTTGATTGATGTCAAAAAGAGGCCTAAGGATAATTTAAGAACGATAGTTGAACATATCGCCCTTCAAATAGCCGAAGTGATAAAACAAAATCAACTGCGAAGCGTATTCGTTACAGGAGGAGGGGCTTACAATTCTTATCTTTTGCAACGAGTTGAGTTTCATAGCGAAGTAAAATTGATCGTACCTGCTGATGAAATCATTGAATATAAGGAAGCGTTAATCTTTGCTTTTTTAGGAGCGCTCTATCTGAATTCGGAAACGAGTAATGTTCCATCTGCTACGGGAGCGCGAGAAGCGGTTTGTTTAGGTGTTGAATACAGACCTTGAAAGAAAGAATAAACGATAGCTAGCTAAAGAATAGTTTGTTAAATTTGCGGCTCAATGATAGAAAGCATGAAAGATTTACTCGAAAAATTTGAAAATAAACAACCCGAAATCGTTTTTGAATGGAAAGATGCAGAAACGGAAGCTGTTGGTTGGGTCGTTATTAATTCATTACGCGGAGGTGCTGCTGGCGGTGGTACGAGAATGCGAGTTGGATTGGATAAACGAGAAGTTGAATCTTTAGCGAAAACAATGGAAGTGAAGTTTACCGTCGCTGGGCCTCCAATTGGTGGAGCGAAATCTGGTATAAATTTCAATCCAAAAGACCCAAGGAAAGAGGGTGTTCTTCGTCGTTGGTATGCCGCGGTTTCCCCATTGTTGAAGCATTACTACGGAACAGGTGGAGATTTAAATGTTGATGAAATTCATGAGGTGATTCCAATCACAGAAGATTGTGGTGTTTGGCATCCACAGGAAGGAGTCTTTAACGGGCATTTTCAACCACGAGAATCCCAGAAAATAAACCGAATTGGTCAATTGCGATATGGCGTACTAAAAGTAATTGAGGATGAGAAATATACACCGGCTGTAGCTCGGAAATATGTTGTAGCCGACATGATAACTGGATATGGTGTAGCTGAATCCGTAAAACATTATTATGATATTTG
>CBFIBY010000061.1:0-13420 GCA_965660955.1 Crocinitomicaceae bacterium
AAAATTCCTCCGATAATGTCCCCAGCATAATCCGCACGTATGAACATTGGCATTAAACATCCAGAGATTGTATTGTTCGTAAAAGTAAATTCACCATCTCCGTAGTTGGCATTTATTCCATAGTTATCACAATTCTCTATCAAGGTATTTGAGATTTCAGCCTCACATGAAGCATAAAGAATTATGCCTCCTTCATCATTGTTACTGTTAAAAGCATCACCACCAGCGTATTCAATTTTACATCCCGAAATCTTGTTTTTTACATCTTCCGAATCGATGTATAAACCTGCCCAAGAACCTGCAGCTTTATCAACCCCTGTGAAAACGATTGGTCCACCAGTTGAAGCGATGGCGTTCAAAGAACCCGTCGAACTCACCTTTAATCCGGCGTCCGTTGCAAATTCAATTGTTACTCCGGGCATGATTTTTAAATCACAAGCAACAGGCATTTTACAAGTCACAATGTAATCGACTTCCAATCCTAAATCTTCCAATTCATATGTGGTACCTGAGTTGTTGAATGCTTGACAATCCAATGTTGTCGGACTTGTTGCCTGCACCTGGTATTCGCAGCTTCCATCATCTTTTTCGGCGGAAGCGTTGTAATTTATAGCCGCTGGGTCGGTACACCCTTTTTTCTTGCATGCTGACATCACCAACGTGATAGCCATCAAGATTAATATTCCTTTTCGTTTCATAACTTTTGTTTTAAATGTTTATGAAACAAATGTCGGGAGGATGGGCTCGAAATCGTATAGGGAATTCCCTAGTTCTATTATTTAGTCGTCTAGTAGATTTAGCGCAATGGCTTTCTTGACAAGGCCTGTGATGTTTTTTACATCCAGTTTCACGAAGAGGTTACTTCGGTGCAATTCAACCGTTTTCTCCGAAATGAACAATTCTTCGGCAATCTGTTTAATGGATTTCTCTTTCATAATGACTTCCAAAACTTCCTTCTCTCTTCTGGTAAGGACAATGGATTCATCGGGAATTAAATCATTCATTTTTTGTTCAGCTAGCTGACTGTAGTATTTGTCACCGGCATTCAAACGATTAATTGCCGTGATGATTTCATCCAACGATTCAGATTTTAAGATGTAACTATCGACCTTTTTGCTTAGTTGCTTGATGGTCACACTATCGGAAACCGTTGTGAGTAAAATGATTTTGATCGTTGGAAACTCTTTTTTCAATTCATCAAGAAAGTCTTTCGCACTATCCGCACCAAATTTCAAATCTTGTATGAGTATGTCAAAGGATTCCTTTCGCAATGCCGCAAATAGTTCTGTTTTGTTCAATACACCTGAACACTCTGCATTAGGGAATTGCTTGATTAAAACAGATAATAATCCGTTTAGTATAAGTTGGTGATCGTCTGCGAGAATGATTTTCATACGGTAGTTAAAGATAGCGAAATCAAGCTTCCCTGACCGATTTTGCTTTCAATTTCCATGTCGGCACCAATTTCTTGCAAACGTTGCCGCATACTTTCAAGCCCTTGTCCCTTGACTTTGTTTACCTCAAATCCCACACCTTCATCTTCGACTGAGATGATTAATTCATCATCTAGTTGTGAAACCTGAACCACACACGATGGAGATTTGGCATGTTTCTGCGCATTGTGAATGAGTTCTTGCACACTGCGATACAAAAGAATGGAAACACTAGGGTCTAATGAAATCGGTAGCTTCAGATTGTTACTAAACTGAATTTGAAAGCTTGAACTCGAATTTTCTCGACAATAAGCCGCCAGCCTTTCTGTCCAGTTGTCGTTGTTCAATCCGAGTGGCATTAAATTGTGCGACATTCTTCTCGTTTCATCATGGAGACTTTGTAATTGATTCACTAGAGGTTTTAGTTCGGTTGAGTTGCTTTCCATGGCTAAGTCCTCCAATTTCATTTTAATTCCTGTGATAGAAGAGGCCATACCGTCGTGCAATTCGTTAGAAATACGCTCACGTTCTTTTTCCTCTGCTGAAATGGCGGCCAACATTCGTTTCGATTCCTGTTCTTTGTGAAGGTGTTCTAGACGCTGTTTTTGCAAACGGTTGTAAAAGAAATAGCTCAAGAGTACGAGTACGAGAATAGTTCCGAGAATACCTATCCATTGCGCGCGTTTGTAAAGTTTGTTCTGATTCTCAAGATTTTTTAACCGACTAGCAATGAGTGCTTTTTCCTTTTTCTCGGTGTCATATTTTATAAGGATATCGTTAATTGCTTTTTGGCTTTCTACACCAGATGATTCTATGTAAATTTCATGTGCCAATTTCAAATGATAAAATCCTTTTTTTGTGTTGCCTAATCCATTAAATGCGTAGCCCAGATTTTTGTGAATGGCATAAAGTGTATTCTCATTCTTTAGATTTTGAGTTTCCGAAAGTGCTTGTTCACCATACTCAATAGACAAATTGTAGTCCTCAGCCATCAAAGTGGCATGTTGCAACCCAACTTTGTTCAGCATCACCATGTGACTTTGTTGATACATTTCGCTCAATTCCAGCGATTTATTGAAAGATGCTATCGCCTTCTCATATTTTTCTTCTTCGGTATATACCTCACCCCAACTATGGTGCGAGATGATTAGACCCAGCGGATTTTTATATTTCGTTGAAAGGGCGAGAGCTTTTGTTGCCATCTTTTTTCCTTCGTCTATTCGTTTCAGTTTCAGCGCGCTTATTGCAAAAACGGCCGTAACTCCTGGCAAATGAACCGTGTCTTGAACTTTTGCAAGTTCGTTGTGGGATAGTTTGCTGTGTTTGTAAGCTGACTCAAAATCCGAAAGACTGAAAAATATATTGGCGATATTGTTTTGAATTTGCGCCGCCGTATATGTGTCCTCTGCATTTTCTACAATTGCGAGTGATTTTTTGAAGGTTGCAATCGCTTTCTCGTTGTCTTTTTTATAGGCATAAACCGAAGCTTTTAGATTATGAAATTTTGCCGTACGAAAGATATTTGATTCCTCTTTGCCTAAAGCAATTCCTTTTTCCGCCAGATCAAATGCCGCGTCTAGTTGTCCAGTGAGAAAACGTGCTTTGGATAGGTTGTAATAATACGTGTCCTTGAGCACGAAGTCTTTGTCGACTCGAACAGACAATACTTTTTCCAAAGAGTCCAGTTTTGCTGGGTTCCCGATAGAGGAGAGGATGGATTGTTCTATACGGATGGAGTCTTTGTTTTGGGAAAACCCTGAGCTGGTGAGAATACAAAATGCGAGAATTAGAGTTGTTTTCAAATCAATTGGTTTTGAGTGTAGTAAAGTTAAGGTTTGTTATTTAACTTTGTCCTTACCACTCAAAGCAAATAATTCTTGCTCATCAAAAATATATCCATATCTTTGCACCGTTAAAATCGCAAGGTGCGATAGCGACTACATAAGAATCATTTAAATAATATTGGCATGTATTTAGCTCCAGAAAAAAAAGCAGAGATCTTCAAAAAACACGGAGGATCAGAAACAAACACCGGTTCGGCAGAAGGTCAAATCGCTTTATTTACGTATCGTATCGCTCACTTGACTGAGCATTTGAAGAATAACCGAAAAGATTTCGGAACGCAAAGAGCACTTCAATTATTGGTAGGTAAAAGAAGAAGTTTGTTGAATTATTTGAAAAAGAAAGATATCGAAAGATATCGTGCTATCGTTAAAGAATTGAAACTACGTCGTTAATTCTTTAATGTAAAATATTCAAAAAAGAGGGGGCATTCGAAAGTATTCGACTGTCCTTTTTTTTTGAGAAAACCACCCTTCGACTCCGTTCAGGGTGCTTTTTGATTAATTGAGCGGAGAACTAGCGCCGACTGAGCGGAGTCGAAGTCAGCGCAACACAAATTAGTAAATTATATATATGAACATAGGAATAAAAAAGTCCATCACCATCGGAGGCAAAGAAATGTCTTTGGAAACTGGGAAGCTTGCAAAGCAAGCTGACGGTTCAGTGGTGTTACGAATGGGCGACACAATGTTGCTAGCGACAGTGGTTGCGGCACAAGAAGCAAGAGAAGGAGTAGATTTCCTTCCATTAACAGTAGACTACCGTGAGAAATATGCGGCAGCAGGAAGAATCCCTGGAGGATTTTTTAGAAGAGAAGCTCGTCCTTCAGAGGGTGAGATCTTGATGATGCGAATCGTGGATCGCGCTATGCGTCCATTGTTCCCAGACGATTACCATGCAGAGGTGCAATTGATGGTTCAATTGTTATCGTATGATGGTGTACATCACCCAGATACCATGATCGGTTTTGCCGCGTCAAGTGCCGTAGCTGTTTCAGACATTCCGTTCAACGGACCAATGTCAGAAGTTAAAGTTGCACGTGTAGATGGAAACTTGATTTTGAATCCAACAAACGAACAGTTGGCTGAATCAGATGTAGATATCATCGTTGCTGGTACAGCGAAAGATGTAAACATGGTAGAAGGTGAAATGCAAGAAATCTCTGAAGAAGAGATGGTGGAAATCATCAAATTTGCACACGACGCCATTAAAGAACAATGTGCTTTCCAATCGGAATTAGCGAAGGAAATTCCTACAGCATTCCCGAAAAGAGAGTATGAACACGAAACACATGATGCAGAGTTACGCGATAAAGTAATGGCTGAATGTTTCGATAAATGTAAAGAAGTAGCTCGGAAAGGAACAGCAAACAAAGCGTTGCGTTCTGAATTGTTCGGAGAAGTAAAAGAAGCTTTTAAAGCGACTTTCTCGGAAGAAGAATTAGAAGAAAAAGGAGGTTTGATCTCGGTTTACTTCAAAGAAGCAATGAAAAAAGCGGTTCGCGACGTGATGTTGAACGAAAAAATTCGTTTGGACGGTCGTGATTTCAATGAAGTTCGTCCAATTTGGTCGGAAGTAGATTATTTACCAATGGTTCACGGTTCAGCCGTATTTACCAGAGGTGAAACACAAGCTTTGATGACATTGACCCTTGGTGGTAAAATGGATGAGCAGATGATTGATGATGTCACGTATAAAGGAACAGAGCCATTCATGTTGCACTATAACTTCCCACCATTCTCAACAGGTGAAGCGCGTCCACTTCGTGGAACTTCTCGTCGTGAGATCGGTCACGGAAACTTGGCGTTAAGAGCATTGAAACCAATGTTGCCGGATGATAATCCTTACACAATCCGATTGGTATCAGAAGTATTGGAATCAAACGGTTCGTCTTCAATGGCGACAGTTTGTTCAGGTACTATGGCCATGATGGACGGAGGTGTCAAAATCAAAGCGCCTGTTTCAGGAATCGCGATGGGATTGGTTACCGAAGGTGGAAAATTCGCTGTATTGTCTGATATCTTAGGAGATGAAGATCACTTAGGAGATATGGACTTTAAAGTATGTGGAACTGAAAAAGGAATCACAGCTTGCCAAATGGATATCAAAGTAGATGGATTGCCATACGAAGTATTGACACAAGCGTTGATGCAAGCGAAGGAAGGACGTCTTCATATCTTAGGTGAGATGATGAAAACGATTTCTGAGGTTAATCCAACATTGAAACCACAGACACCACGTATCGAAGCATTTACAGTGCCTAACGATATGATTGGTGCAATCATCGGACCTGGAGGAAAAATCATCCAAGGTATTCAGAAAGAGACAAACACTACCGTTACAATTGAAGAATTGGAAACAGGTGAAGGTCGCGTTCAAATCATGTCGAACAATGCGGACGATATGGCAGCAGCAATGAAAATTGCGAAAGGAATCGCTTTCCCACCAGAAGTGGAAGAAGGTGCTGAATACGAAGGGAAAATCAAATCGATTCAAGCATACGGTTGTTTCGTAGAGATACTTCCTGGAATTGATGGTTTGATTCATATCTCTGAGTTCTCTCATGAGCGCGTAGAGAAAATGGAAGACGTTTGTAAAGAAGGTGAAATGGTGAAATTCAAAGTAGTTTCTCGTGATCCTAAAACGAAGAAATGGAAACTTTCTCGTAAAGTTTTACTTCCAAAACCAGAAAAGAAAGAAGCCGACGCATAAGCTGAAGCTCATTCAAAATACAAACGCTCTTCTCGATTTCGGGAGGGGCGTTTTTTGTTTCTAGAATTGATGTATTGATAATCGAAACCTAGCTCGATTAGTATCGCAGTAATTGTTTGGACACTTTGTTTTCTGTGCTAAACAATGTGATGGTGTACATACCCGTAGATAAATCAGTTGTAGAAATAGATTCTTTTTGCAATCCAGTTAATGCACCTTCTTGAATAATTTTTCCTGTTAAATCAGAAATGATGTAATGTGTATAGCCTTTTTCATCTTCCGTATAGATAATGTTGATTTGATCCTTGAAAGGATTTGGATATATTGTCAGTTCAGTATAAATATTGCCAAATGGAGTTATCGCCTTTGAATTGAACCAGATTTTGTCAGTCTGCCAACCTGAATTATCAAATTTCAAATAAGATTTTCTTTTCATTGGAGGAAGGAAAGAATGGACAGTAAAAATGGATTCATTGACAAAATTATTGCCCATAACCAGTATGAAACTATCGGTAACCGCTAGGTGTTGATCATCTCCGAAATCATACGGATGACTCTTTTGATAAAGGGGCAAATAGCCTTTTTCATTTAATTCATGATCGAAACGTATGATGTTAAGGCGGTTATCTTCATCCGTGCCATAGGCATAAATATATTCGCTATTTTTAGCAACGTCCAATGGAAAAAAGGGAAAGTTGTCGCTTGTGCTTAAAGAAATGTGTTCATTGGTTTCAGGTGAAAATATACTAGCAAAACTTATGGTTTGGTGACAATTATCCAGAGGAGGAGATTGTCCCAGATAGTCTTGAAAATCAAGCGATCCTCTGAAAAATCCAAAATGAACTAGATCACCATACTTATTTAATATTCCTGCTGGTAATGAGCCCAAGTCGGTTCCTGAGAAGGATTTTTCAAAACTGATGTCTCCGTTTTCATTGTTAATCACTTGGTAGTTATATCTCCAGTCGCTGTATTCACAGCTAGAAGACCAGTTATAATAGCCTTGACTTTGAACGGCTGAGATTTCATTAGTTACCTCATTGTAATCAAGAATACGTGTTGCTCCATATTTATCACTCCAAGGTGTGTTAATGCTTTTCAACCAGATGATTTGTCCATTCGAATCATACTTGGCCAAAGCATTTGCTGGAGAAGTTTTGGATGATATCGTTTGACCGTCTAATTCTAAATGAAAATCTGTGAAAGCTGCAGCTAGGTATATGTTGTTTTCTTCATCCAAAATCATTTTTTCGATTTCGAAATCACTAATGTAGAATGATTGACCAATTATCCTGTGCCATAGCACATCTCCTGATGTTCCATCAATTTTAATCAAATAAACACCGCAGCGATTAATAGAAACAGAGTCATTGCCAAATCGTCCGTTCTGAAATATTGATCCAGCGACGTAAATATCATTGTTGGAGTCTATTTTGAATTGAGGGTTGTTATAGGCCAATGTGGAAAATCCGCCGAATGTTGCTAACCACATTATTTTACCGTATTTATCATGCTTCACAAGAACATCTGCTCCATTATTGTTAAGGAAGACTTCATTCGCATTTGTGTAAAAACTGTTTCTTGCCTTACTATTGTACCTAAGAGTAAAAGAGGAAATGGAATTGCCATCACTATCTGTTTGAATTCCATTGTTAAAGTTCGGATTGAAATAATTTTCATTGAAATAAGTGAATTCTGAAAAAGCGACTTCTCTATACCATTTTTCACTTTGTATAGGGTTGGCTGAAGTTGGTTGAAGGATGTCAGTCGCGCTTGGAATATGCCGCATCAAGTCGAGAGAATCATCCCTATCGACGTACCAATAAAAGCTACCATTGTGCTTAAATAGTTTCGAGCATTTTTCAAGTTCGTCAATTCTGAAAAGGCACTGATAGTCGTTCCCGTTCACTTCATATAAATAGTCAAATTCGTCATTCGAGTTCGTCATCATCGTATAGAATAGTGTGTCATTCTCTACAAAAGTCATTTTAGGTATGCCAATATTGTTTTGACCCGCCAGAATAGACCGATTTATGCCCGGAGCCAAATCTTGAATAACAAATATTGAGTCGTTTTTAGGTGCTCGTGCCCATTCTAGTCCATGTTCGTAAGAATTATGTTGTCTATATTCTTTCGTGGGACCACCTAAAATTTGGGTATAGATTGAATCTGTGTCTAATTTGTAGTTTATTAAAGTCTGTTGCAAGGGATTGCTGAACAATCCTCGCCAATAATGCTCGTATGGAGAGTTGTCAAATAAAAGAAAAGTAGAATCAGTATCTTCTATTTCCAGACGTATTGCATCAATGCTATCTAAAAATAAGGTAGTGCCAGACAGTGTGTAATCAGTTTCCCAAAATTGATAATTGCCAGGACCTCTATAGAAATGGAAAAATCCTTTTCCATTATTCCTTTCTCCATCGAAATTTAAAGAAACGTACGATTGAGCGTGAGGTGTAGAAAAAATCAAATTTGCAGTTGTGGTGTATTGAAACAACTCAACCATAGTGGCCGATTTCGTCATGAAGAACAGTTTGTTTTCAAAGTGGTACAGTTGTTTGATTTCATCTGAAGTTTGGTAAACTACTTGAGTTCCTTGAGTAGTTCCATTAGATTCCCACAAATAATATGTGCCGACCGATTTTGACGCAAAATAAAACTTACCATTGTGTTTGAAAACATTCTTGACAATTGACGATCCGATGTCCTTTTGCGTTGAAATGCCCAAATAATCTAAGAATACAGCTGAATAAATTAGATCATTTCCATTAGAAGCAAATCTATCTTTGATGTAAAAACAATCAGTGCTGTCCATAATAACCAAATTTGGACTAGGATTGTATGGAACGCTGTCAAAAATGGTTGTTTCGCCACTCAATAAATTAATCCTGGTTAAATTGCAGTTTTTATACGTGTCGTTTAAAATTATTTTTTCATTGCCAACAACAATGGAATATTCTCTCGTATATTTTTTTATTTTTGAGATAACTTCTGTTTGGGCAAATGCCGTAGAAGAAAACATAAGAAACAGAAAACTGTAGATAACAGTGGGGTAAATTTTTTCTAGCATGAAAAGTGAATAAATCTAATCCAAAATAAGAAGATTTATCCAATCCCACAAATCAAAGTCCAAACACTTAAATTTGAAACTTCCCAACGCGCAACTCGCAACTCGCAACTTGTCAACCTGCAACTATAAATAATATCTAATCTTCCTTTCAACCACATAGTAGCGGTTTTCATTGATTGCCGTCGTTTTCTTTATCCAGTTGTTGTAAGAGTCGTAAACGTATTGATTGATTTCGTGATCGTGGATGCGACGTTTCTCATTGATTTCAAGAATAGAAGTCGGGTTTCCGTTTCTGTCGAATTCATAAGTTATGGTTGAAACCACCTTTCCATTTTCGAAAGTTTCCCAGAATTCATGATGTTTTTTACCGTTAGAATAAGTGTAAGTGATGCGTTCAATTATTCCCACTTGGAAATCAAACCACTCTACTTTATTTAAGTTTCCGTCAGCTCCGTACGAATATGTTTTGTATTCTACTCCATCCTCATATTTGAACGTCTCTTTTATCAATCGGTTCTTTTCATCATACTGGTTGCGTTGTTGACGAACATATCCACCGCGTGAATTGAATTCCCAAATTTCAGACACAAGACCTTTTTCATTGTATTTAAAACGTTGTTTCAGACGGATATCGTTGGTATCTGTTTTGGAAATGAGAATTTCTTCGGAAATCTGACCTTTCTGATTGTGTTGGTATACAAAAGTGAAGCCTTGAATTATTTTCTTTGCTATAACATTATTCTTGTAGATGTATTTTTCGGTACGAACATGTTGACGATTGTCATCGTAAAAGTTCCGTTCGACAAGATTCTTATTTCTGTCGAACTCCATTTGATTATCTTGAATCCAAGAGAATTGTCGGTTTTTCCCATTTTTTTTTATCACGGAATCTTTTAAAATCCCTTCGAAGCTTTCTTCTAAAATAATTCGGACCGATCCTTTTATTTCTTCTTTGAATTCATGTTGTGCATGACCAATCAAGGCGACTAACAGGAGACTGCTTAATACAAGTAAGCTTTTTAATAGCAAATTCATTCGTGTAGGTACTCTAAATTTTGTGCCAAAGTTAACAAAGAAAAAAAACAGCTTCCAAATGAAAGCTGTTAAATGTGCCCACGACTGGATTCGAACCAGCACGCCCGAAAGCACCACCCCCTCAAGATGGCATGTCTACCAATTTCACCACGTGGGCATTGTGTGGCTAACCCGCATGTCTACCTCCCGATGGCTATCGGGATCACCACGTGGGCATTGTGTTCGATTTTGACGACGCCGCAAAGATAGAATATTTAGCTTTATTGCAATGTTGATTTCTCGTTAGATTTTAATGAAATATATTTCGTTAAATTTGATTGTATGCTCCGCACGAGATATTTCTTGTTTATTGCAACCATTCTGGCGACTCATATCATGTATGGGCAAAATAAATACGCCAATTTAACAGTATTGCTAAAGAATGTTCCCCAAGAACTAGTTGAAGAAAAGATTTATTCGATTTACAATAGCCAAAATCCGAGTACAGCGAACGACAGGTTGGAATTGAAATTTTGGAAATTCTGCATGTTGGATTCTTTTCAATTGGAAAAACCAGCACATAACCTCGCCAAAATTCTGCAAAGTTCCGTTCCAAAATTGAAAACTTCAAATCGATATTTGGTTTACGAGCGAATAGCAGATGACTTTTATGCGAATGCGGATTTTAAAAATGCAATTGCCGTAAGTCTTAAAACTATCCGTTCATCAGGTATTGAGATTAAGGGGAAAGCCTCGGCAAACCGTCTGATAGGATTGTCCTATTCAAAATTGAAGCAGTACGAAACGGCAAAAAAATATCTGAATAAATCGATTACTTTATATACCAAAATCAATAATTTCCGTGGGATAGCCAAGGCGAAAATGACCTTAGGGAATGTTTTTAAAAGTCAGAAGAAGTTTGATAAGGCATTAGAAACCTATTTGGAAAGCTTAGTCATTGCAGAAGAAATTGATGATTCAAGATTAGTTGCAGGTAATTTGAACAATATGGGGAGCGCCTATCGACAGAAAGGCGACATCCAAAGAGGCATTGAGTATTATTTAAAAGCCTTGGAAATCAACAAGAAAAGTGGGAATAGACAATGGGAGTCTTTCAACTACAATAATCTAGCGAATTGCTACGATGATTTGAATCAAGATGAAAAAGCCCTCGAGTATTTTAAGAAATCCAGTGAAATCAAATTGGAACTGGGCGATTCCATTGCCTTAATGGAGACGTATTTTGGAATGAGTAATGCTTACGCCAACTTAAAGGATTATAAGTCGGGCTACGATTATTTGTTTGAGTATAATAAAATGAAAGAGCGATTCGATTTAGCGGATCAAGCACGATTGTTAGCGGAATCGGAAGGGAAATATAACACGGCTAAAAAGCAAGTTCAAATTGATGAGTTGGAAGCGCAAAAGGAGCTGGAATTGTTGAAGAACGAACAACTTGAACTCAAAGCTGAAAGAAATCGAATGTTCTTCATTTTCTTGGGTTGCATTGGTTTATTGCTTTTTGGTGGTTTGATTTATTTGTATCGCTCCAATAAAACACGCCAAAGGCTGAATGAAGCCCTTTCTTCAGCAAATAAAGATATTTCACTAAAAAATACGGAGATTATTGATAGTATCAATTATGCTACGCAAATTCAAAGAGCGAGTTTGCCGAATATGGTCGACTCTTCTACCAAACGTATTTCATTTGAATTGTTTTTCGCACCAAAAGATATTGTAAGCGGTGATTTTTACTTTTCTTATTCGAATGGATCCAAAACGTTTTTTGGTTTGGGAGATTGCACTGGGCACGGCGTTCCTGGCGCTATGGTTTCCTTGATTGGCTTAAATGCATTTGAAAAGGTTGTTAATGATAAGTCGGAACTCCAAGCTTCAAAAATAGTTGAAGAGGTCAATGAGTCAGTCATTCAGAGTTTGTATCGTGGTGAAGAAATAAACGATGGCATGGACGTTAGTTTTTGTGTTGTAGATGAAAAAGACATGACAGCCCAATTTGTTGGGGCCAATCACACCGCATATTTGTTGCGAACAAAAAATGAGACAACTGAGTACGTCGAATATCCTTTGCGTGAGGAAAACGATGACTTTAAACTCTATCAATTGAATGGCGCTCGCCGACCTATCGGCAAATCCTATTCGCAAGAAGCTTTTTTTCAAATTGAAATTCCACTTCGAGTCGGAGATCGAATTATTGTTGGCACCGATGGTTATGCTGATCAATTTGGTGGTCCAAAAGGAAAGAAAATGAAAAAGATGGGATTGATTTCTACACTTATTAAATCCGCCTCACTTCCTGTAGATCAGCAATTAGAAAGACTGAAAATGGAATTCTACTCTTGGAAAGGTCTTCACGAGCAAGTAGATGACGTTTGTGTGCTTATCGCAGAGGTGAAGTAAAGAAATAAGAAGTAAGAAATTTGAAATAAGAGTAAAATCACTCATCACTCATCACTCAACCTTCGACTTCGCTCAGTCATCGTTAAATTCAACTCATAACTAATTATTCATTATTCATTATTCATTGTCAATTATCAATTGTCCATTACTAATCCTCATACCGCGCATCTCCCATGTAATTCAGCTTCTTCAATTTATGCGCCTCAATAGAAAAGTGTCCATATTCCTCCGAGATCTTACCTTCAATTTTATAGATTCCTCGACCATGAAACGGATACAATTTCGCGACAGGAGGGAAGTGAACAGAATCGAGTATGCGTCCTTCGATGTCGATGAAGTTCCCGAAGAACATATAATCACCGCGAACCGTTTTGGATTGTTTCAGCGCAACGAGATAGCCATAGCAGACTACGTTCAGGCCTTTCATCTTCGGAATATCTCTCGATAAAGTATGTTTCGGTAAAGATTCGGGCAGTAAGTCAAAAGGATTACAGAGCGGAAAGCCCAAGAGTTCCATTTGTTCGAAGGCGCGTTCCAATTCACTGTCGTTGAGTTTAGGAAGTTTGTACCTCTTTCTCTCCATGGGGAAAAGTTCGGGTTCAGGTTTTTTGTCCATTGTTTTGTTGTGATACAAATGTGCCTTCCAAAGCAAACTTTTTCTATCCTCCGGCAAATCGCGCAGTGCATCCACACGGATGATGAGAAGAAGTTGTTCTAGTGGGATGTAACAACGACTGGTCAGATTTTCGAAAGAGCTGTATCTACCGTTTATGTCGCGTTCGTGATAGATCTTTCGGAGAATTTTACTTTCGGAACTTTGCACCAAGTTGAAGCCGAGAATAACACGTTTGTCTTTGATGCAACATTCGTATTCCCCTTCATTGATGCTTGGCGATTCTATCGTAGCACCCAACATGCGCGCTTCGTGAAT
>CBFIBY010000062.1:0-3788 GCA_965660955.1 Crocinitomicaceae bacterium
AAAAAAATGAAAAACAAGACGAGATAAAAAGCGACCACTTCAAACTCATGAAGAACAAATCCTTTGGCGACTGAACCTGGCAACAAATCAACCCAACGGACGAAATAAAACATACCCAAAACGGCGATGGATAAACCCCAAGCTAGTGCCACATTTACGAATGGAATTTTAAACAGAGCAATAAATAAAACGCCAACGACCAAAATAATATTCGTCAGTACCATCAACCCGAGATTAGACATCATGAAATAATTCGGAAATTGATGAAAACAATACAAAGTCAGAGGCAAAGTAAACAGTTGAGCAGCCAATGCCACGCTTGTTCCTTCCCACACCCACCTCAATAATTTGTTGGGGAAAAAGATTAAATCTCTAATCGTCGGATAGGCAATTAATATTCCTGTCATTGCCAAATACGACAATTGAAAACCCAAATCATAAATCAGAAGTCGGTCACAAAACAGCATGATAACAGCCGATGCTGCTAGAACATTTAGAGAAGTATATTGTCGACCGGAAATCTTTGCCAAACTTAGCATAGAAAACATCACCACTGCTCTAAAAACGGAAGGTGAAAAACCAGTAAGAAACGCATAGATCCAAACGATAATTAAGGCAAAAACAGTGGCCTTATATTTACTAATCCATTTTGGAAATTTGGAGAAAAAGAAAATGAGCATGGAGAGAATCAATCCAATATGCAATCCAGAAACAGCAAGTACGTGCATGGCCCCAGAGTTGCCAAAGGAACGAAGTGTTTCCGTATCCAAATGGTCTCTATCTCCCAATATCATAGCCTTAGCAATACCTACCGACTCCGGTTGCAACTTTGTTTCAAATAGTTCACTCAATTTTCTATCCAACGCATAAAACCAACGGCTTATAAAATTGTGCGCCGATCCGTATACTCGATAATCAGATGGATACAAAAAACCCATTTTTGTAATCCCTTTTGCCTTCCAATAATTCTGGCTATCAAACTCTCCTGGATTGTTTTTGTTTTCAATCGGAAACACGTGTGAAAAACAAAATAATTTGTCACCGGGTTCAATATCGTTAACGGTCTTTTCCACCATGAACAACACCTTTTCATTCACTGGATATTGCCAATATTCGTCTGGCAAACTCGTAATCCGCAAAAGCGCTCTGTTCCAATTCTTCTTGGAATTCGAGATGCTTATTACTTCAGCGGCGTACATTTCACCCTGCACATATACATCTTCAAAGCGATCGATTTGATAGTTATTCATACTTCTGTCCATCATTTGAACGCCCATCAATCCGAACAGCGTGAAAACCATAAGAATACCCCACCGCGTAATTTCTATTTTCAATTGACGAAACAACATGACCAAGATGGTACTGCAAATCAACGCAATAGACGAGACAACGATATTAACTTGACTAGATAAAACTATTCCTGTCATCAACCCTAAAGCCGCCCAGACAAAGAAGTATTTATTTAAACTTTTGATAGGTTTTCAAATTGTAGTATTTCATCTACTAATTTAGTATAAATATCGATTCATTCGCAAGCAGAATTTAATTTCAAGAATACGAATTCAAACAATCGCTTAATTCCCACTAAAAGTGTACTTTTGCACGAAAGTTTAGACACAAAATGATTAAGATTATTCTTCCAGATGGCACGGTCAAAGAATTTCCGAAAGGAACTTCGTCAATGGACGTAGCCATGAGTATTTCAGAAGGTTTAGCTAGAAATGTACTAGCAGCCAAAGTCAACAATATCGTTCAAGACGCGAATATGCCGATTGAAGATGACTCGACCTTGAGCTTACTGACCTGGAACGATGAAGATGGAAAATCAACGATGTGGCATTCTTCGGCTCACTTGATGGCTGAAGCTATTGAATTCCTTTTTCCCGGGGTAAAACTGGCCATTGGACCTCCAATTGCGAATGGTTTTTACTATGATGTAGATTTCATGGAGCATACGATTTCAGAATCTGACTTGGTGAGAATCGAGCAGAAAATGAAAGAGTTGGCGAAGCAGAAATTGACATTTGAAAGAAAAGAAGTTTCAAAAGCAGATGCCATTGCGTATTTCACAGAGAAAGCAGATCCATACAAATTGGAATTGATTGATGGTTTAGAAGATGGAGAAATCACGTTCTATACCCAAGGAAATTTCACAGATCTATGCCGTGGACCGCACATACCGCATACGGGTGTTATAAAAGCAATTAAGTTGACCGCGATTGCTGGAGCGTACTGGCGAGGTGATGAAAAAAACAAACAGTTGACACGTATTTACGGAATTACTTTCCCGAAAGCGAGTGAATTGACGGAATATCTAGAGCGCGTAGAAGAAGCGAAAAAACGTGATCATCGTAAATTGGGGAAAGAATTGGACTTGTTCCATTTCTCTCAACGTGTGGGTCAAGGATTGCCTTTGTGGTTGCCGAAAGGTGCGGCATTGCGCGAGCGCTTAGAAAACTTTTTGAAAAAAGCGCAGAAAAAAGGAGGATACGACCAAGTAATCACACCGCATATTGGAAGCAAAGAATTGTACGTGACTTCAGGTCACTACGCGAAATATGGAGAAGACAGCTTCAAACCAATTGACACCCCTTCGGATGGTGAAGAATTTTTACTGAAACCGATGAACTGTCCGCACCACTGCGAGATTTTCAAAGCTCGTCCACGTTCATATAAAGATTTGCCGATCCGTTTCGCTGAATTTGGAACGGTCTACCGCTATGAGCAAAGTGGCGAGTTACACGGATTGACGCGCGTTAGAGGTTTTACGCAAGATGATGCCCATATCTTCTGTACGCAAGATCAAGTGAAAGATGAATTCAAGAAAGTAATCGACTTGGTGTTGTACATATTCAAAACATTGAAGTTTGAGAAGTTCAAGGCACAGATTTCACTCCGCGACCAGGAAGACAAAGACAAGTATATCGGTTCCGACCAAAACTGGGAAAAAGCAGAAAACGCGATTATTGAAGCGGCAGCTGAAAAAGGATTGGATACGATCGTTGAATATGGAGAAGCTGCTTTCTACGGACCGAAGTTAGATTTCATGGTAGAAGATGCCCTGGGAAGAAGTTGGCAATTGGGAACAATTCAGGTCGATTATAACCTTCCTGAACGTTTTGAATTGGAGTACACAGGTTCCGATAATGAAAAGCACAGACCCGTAATGATTCATCGCGCACCGTTTGGTTCAATGGAAAGATTCGTTGCTGTTTTGTTAGAGCACTGTGCTGGCGACTTTCCGCTTTGGTTGGCAACCGACCAAATTGCGATTTTGCCTATCTCGGAGAATTACAATGACTACGCAGAAAAAGTTTTAGAATTGCTAAAAAATTCCGATATTCGCGGCTTCGTTGACGACCGAAATGAAAAGATTGGTAAGAAAATTAGGGAGTCAGAGTTGAACAAAATTCCGTTCATGCTTATCGTTGGAGAGCAAGAAGCTGAAAATCAGACAGTTTCAGTCCGCCAAAGAATGATAGGAGATAAAGGATCAATGTCCATTGAAGCATTTGCTGATTTGGTATTGGAAACAATTGAAGTTGAATTAACAACGAACGCTTAATTATTGAATGAGAAGACCGCAAAGAAAACCTTATAAAAGACAGGTAGAAGAATTACATAAAATCAACGGACGCATCAACGCACCTGAAGTACGTGTTGTGTTTGAAGGCAAAGAGCCTGAAGTGATGAGTACCGCAGATGCCATTGCTTTGGCAGACGAAGCAGATTTGGATTTGGTGGAGATTTCTCCTAATGCGAAACCACCGGTATGTAAGATACTTGAT
>CBFIBY010000062.1:3798-13370 GCA_965660955.1 Crocinitomicaceae bacterium
TAACCAGAAGCGTAAGCAGAAGGAGTTAAAAGCGAAACAAAGTAAAATCGTTCTAAAAGAAATTCGTTTTGGTCCCAATACAGATGACCATGATTTCAATTTCAAACTGGCACATGCCAAGAAGTTTTTAGAAGATGGAAATAAATTAAAAGCATACGTTTTCTTCCGAGGAAGAACGATTGTTTTTAAAGATCGTGGTGAGATTTTGTTACTACGTTTTGCGCAAGAGTTAGCAGACCTCGGTACTGTTGAACAAATGCCGAAACTCGAAGGGAAACGAATGATCATTATGATCAATCCGAAGAAAAACAAATAATAATTGACAATGAACAATTGATAATTAACAATTCCTCCGGATTATCCATTGTCAATTGAAAAGAATATAGTGCTCAACTTTAAATAAAAGAGAGAAAATGCCAAAAATGAAAACAAAATCCAGTGCTAAGAAGAGATTCAAAGTAACTGGTTCAGGAAAGATTAAGCGAAAGCACGCTTTCAAGAGTCACATCCTGACGAAAAAAACAAAAAAGCAGAAAAGAAATTTGACGCATGACGGTTTGGTGCACAAAGCGGATGAGGCAAATATCAAGCAGCAATTATGTATGAAATAATTCGATAGAGTCGAGTTATAAAATTAGGAATGTTAACCAAGTACTGAGTACGAAAGCCAGCTGAAACAGTGCTGCACTTCTTACTAAAAAAACACAAAATTATGCCAAGATCGGTAAATCACGTAGCTTCAAGAGCCAAAAGAAAAGAGGTAATGAAGCTTGCCAAAGGTTACTTTGGAAGAAGAAAAAATGTCTGGACAGTTGCAAAAAATGCAGTTGAAAAGGGTATGTTATACGCTTACGAAGGTCGTAAGCAAAAGAAAAGAAACTTCCGTTCATTGTGGATTATGCGTATCAACGCAGGTGCACGTCAGCACGGAATGAGCTATTCTCAATTCATGGGAGCTTTAAACAAAAGCGGAATGGAACTCAACAGAAAAGTTTTGGCTGATTTAGCCATGAACAATCCTGAGGCGTTCAAAGCGGTTGTTGACGCTGTTGCGAAGAAAAAATAAATAAGGTAAAAGCACTATAGAAGGAACTCCCGATCGAAAGATTGGGAGTTTTTTTGTGATTTCTATTTTAAACTGTTTGGGGTGTCCTACCGCTTAGTCCTCCTCCTAAAGGCAAATAGAATACAGATTATCAAATCTAATTGGTCTTAATTATTCAAGGCGAAAATAAAGTTTCCCCGTTTGGGGCATCCTCCCCCTTAATCCCCCTCCAAAGGGGGAAACTAATAAAAATCATCAAAATTATTACTCCTTATTATTCGAAGCGTAAATGGATTCTCCCCCTGTCTGCCTGTCGGCAGACGAGGGGGATTGAGAGGAGGAAACTAGTTTAATTACTTGTTCTATATTATCCTTAACTTCCGCCAAATGAAATTCCTAAAATCAGAATACAAAGACATCTGCGCTGTTTTCCAACGTAGAGGAATACCAGAAAGTGACTACTCGTTCCGAAAGAAAAGAGGACAACTTTTCATCGAAATGGATAACAAAGAAATGCCTTTTTGCTACTACCGGTATACTAGATCTGAATTAAATGCGACAGGGCAGTTTATAGATATGACAAGCTACTTTGTTGGAACTCGAAAGGAAATTGAAGTGGAAGAATGGAGCGAAGTGTTGGCCTGGATTGATAAATGGATATAAACCCTGCTATTCATCTTCCTTCAATTTTGAAATTATCGTACTCACCTTTTTCGTTTCAAACCACCCCAAAATCTTTAATGCAAATCGAATCAACCCAGCCTTCGGAGTTTTAATCCGATGACTCAAAACAAGTACAAAGCGATCAATTTTATCTATTGCTTCTTCGTCAAGATCTTCACCAAGAGACCACAACAAATTGGCCGAATTCCACGCCTGTTGTCGCGCTTTTCGCATACTAAAATCGATCACCTTTTCATCTTTATTTTTGCCCAATAAGTCCAAAATGAACATCAAAGGAGAAACACGACTCAAGCGCTCTTGCATTTCATTCACGATTTGAAAAAGGATATCATTCACTTTATCAAAATCTGCTTCAATCGCTTTAATGTCCTGACCCGCCATCGTTCTTGCCGTTGCAATGCTCAAGTCTAGATTTATGTGCGCATTCATTCCCAACATGATGTGTTGAATAATGGTCAAGGAGGATTCGGAAGAGTCAAAAGCAAAGTCCCAAACTTTACGAACGGATTGACCATTTTTATACTTCGTGTAGGCATCCAAATACAATTTGGCAAAGGCGACATCTAACTTTTCTAGACGTTGGTTATCCTCAAAATTCCCTAATTCGATCTCGGAAGCAATTTCTGCCGTTGTACGTCGATAAATATAGGCGAACAAACCCATCCGGTTATTCGTAGCGATGCATTCCTCAATGATTGTATCAAGTTGCTCTAGAATATTTTGAATGGTATTGGATTGTGGCATTGATTTTAAGAATTTGCAATTTTAACGACAGAAAGATAATAACTCTCAATCACAAAGCATAGAATGGTATATTCCTTACACTTCAATCAATAACTCCAACGGTATAAATTCTAGAGGCAATAATAGAAAATTAACACCGTTTTCTTACTGCACCCATAATCAAACGTAATGAAACCTCTATTCGCATCCATCCTTTTCATTCTTAGTTTCCATTCTTTTGGGCAAGAAACCATTATTAAACAAAAAGACATCACTCTTGGCACTGGTCTTATTTTCAATCAACGATTTCAAGCACCTAGTAATACATTCAATTTAACGTATAGACATGAGTTGAAAAAGGATGTTTTATTAAAAGTTGGAGCCAATGCGGATTATTACCAATCCCCTTCTCAATCTTTCAATACACCCATTTCCGTATCAGACTCAATCCTCATTCTTGGTCGAAACAGATACCGCCAAAAACAATTCTCTGGTCGTATTGGCGTCGATTACAAAGCCTCAAAAATATTCTATACAGGAATTGAACTGAAACTAGGCTACACCGAAGGTACAATCTTTCGTTCGGCAAGCGGTTATGTATTAGATTCGGCCTCAGGTAATTGGCAATCCTGTAACGAATGTCTTTCTGAATATTATGGAACGGATTACCCAGAACCAGAAGTTGACCCTTCTCAAACCAATAATACCAGTAACGTCCGCGTTTCGGAATCAACCGAATATACGTTTAACTATGGGCTGTTATTCAATATGGGATTGGACTTTCCGCTGACTGAAAAATTAAATTTCGCCGTACAAGGAACCTTGGAGGTTATTTTCTACGGAACGGCGGAACCATTTTCAGATCTTCAACTCCCTACTTCGGTAAATCTGATGCTTCGTTATAGGATTTAAAGAAACTTTTTTTTCGTTTGGTGAGGACAATTTTATAGAATTATTTATTCTGCTGAACTTGCACCCAAATCATACAGAGCCTTCATGACTTCGCAAGCCTCTTCTTGACTCAATACTCTCATTAAATAATCATGAGCTTCACCTTCAGCGTTGTCTATTTGTTCTTTTGTCTCGGCAGATAATCGATCTGACCCATCACAGTTTTCAATTTCTTGCATAAACTCATCAGATTCCATGATTGTGAATGCTTCCAAAAATTCTTGCATTTCCGCAGGATCCATTTCGGCAAGCATTCCTTCGACATCTTTCATTGCTTCTTCTTGTCCTTTTTCACCCATAAGAAGAACTACTTCAATTACCTTCGGGTGCAAAGTCGCCATTTGTTCGTTCACACAATCACACATTGAGGTCGCATATTTATCTATACTCTTTTTGTCCTTTTTTGAGAGTTCGTTTACCTCAACTTGACCAAAAGATAAAATGGGAATGAGGAGTAAAGTAAGAAGAGTAGATTTCATATGTTAATTTTGAATCTTGGGTTTTAATATAGGCCAAAATAATTAATATATTCTTTTTAGACAAGGTTAAACCTTTCGAGGAAGGAAAGGACTACAACCTCACAACCTCACCCTCAACCGCCTCATAACTCTCCAGAAAAATCGCACGAGCTTCTACTATATGTTGTTATATCGAGCGCTGAGGTGACCGAAATACAATTTGCCGACATTCGCCTTCTCGGCGACTTTGGCGGCCTCCGAAGCTGTGCTGTGCTTCGTTTTATCTGATCTGGACTTGTCTTTTTCAATAAACGTAGCTTCGTGATACAAGACATCTACTCCTTGAACCCACTTGACTGTATTCTCCGCGTAAGTCGTATCCGAACAAAATGCATATGAAGATGAAGGCTTGGGTTTCTTGGTGTATTTCCGATAGGAATGCACGACTCCATTTTCATCGGTAACATCTTTCCCTCGCTTCAAATCTGGAATTTGTTCAATACTTAATCCACTCGCTTTGAATTTCTCTGCCAAAAGTGAACGTTCCTTCTCCTTTTCCCGAAAGATGAATCCGTGTGTGGGAACTTTATGTTTTAATTTAAAGGCGCTTACCTCAATTACTTTGTCCTCGAAAACAACACCTTCAAAATCATCTTCGATAGTTTTGAAAATTAAATCGTAGGCCATTCGAGCTCCGGCTATTTCCAACTGTAATCGAACAATTTTCTCGAGTAATTCAGGACCGTAAATAGTAATGGATTTCTTTCTCCCCAACAAATGCATAGAACTCAAAAGTCCTACTAGCCCGAAATAATGATCGCCATGTAAATGAGAAATGAAAATCGCATCAATTTTTTGAATTTTTACACTGCGAATCCGCAATTGAATCTGCGTAGCTTCGCCACAATCCATCAAAAAGTGACGATTTTGACAAAAAATGTATTGAGAAGTGGGATGATGTTGTGCTGTCGGTAGAGCACTTCCGGTTCCTAAAAACTGGACGGAGAAACTCACACCTGAAGAGAAGCTGTTGCCGCAGAATGATCTTCAGCAAACAACAATACTTTATCCAATTGAGCAATTTTAATCATCTTCATGACATTGTCTTGAATTCCACAAAGAACAAACTTTCCATTGGTATCCTTGCAAAGACGGTTTCCCATCAGCAAAGAACTCAATCCTGAAGAGTCGCAATATTTTGTTTCAGATAAGTCGACGATTATGTTGTTGATTCCTTTATTGTTCAACAAAACCAACTCAGCTTTTAGCTCAGAAGCATTTTGTGCGTTTAGTCTTTCGACGTTTGATCTGATTGTTGCACCGTACTGCTCTTCTGTTGATTCGAAATTCATTATAATTAGTTTGTTGAAATCAAAAATAAGAAAAATTTACTGTCGTTCGATTTTCGCAGCTAATAAATAAATTGCTGCCATTCGAATTGCCACTCCATTTTCGACTTGTTGCAATATTACTGCTTGTTTAGAATCCGCTACATCGCTTGTTATCTCTACACCCCGATTGATTGGGCCTGGGTGCATCACAACGATTTCTTTCGATAAAGAATCTAAAATTTCTTTGTTCAATCCAAAGAGCATTGTGTATTCACGAAGCGACGGAAAATATTTAATGTCTTGTCGCTCCAATTGGATACGCAACATGTTCGCCACATCACACCATTCTAAGGCATGCCGGAGATTGTGTGATACTTTTACACCTAACTTGTCGATATACTTCGGAATCAAGGTTGTAGGTCCGCAAACCATTACTTCAGCGCCTAGTTTTTGCAGACACAGAATATTGGACAGAGCCACTCGTGAATGAAGGATATCACCAACGATAACCACTTTCTTTCCCTTGAGCGTTCCTAACTTCTCACGAATGGTATACGCATCGAGTAAAGCTTGCGTTGGATGTTCATGTGTTCCATCACCTGCATTCACCACCTTTGCTCCTATTCTTTCGGATAGAAATTTAGCAGCTCCAGGATTAGGGTGGCGCATAACGACCATGTCTACTTTCATGGAAAGGATATTGTTTACCGTATCGACAAGCGTTTCCCCTTTCGAAACTGAACTACTTGAAGCGCTGAAATTGACAACATCAGCTGACAAACGTTTTTCGGCAAGTTCGAAGGATAATCTCGTTCGCGTAGAATTCTCGAAGAATAAATTTGCGATTGTCACGTCGCGTAACGAGGGAACTTTCTTGATTGGACGATTGATTACTTCCTTGAAACTATCGGCAGTGGAAAATATAAGTTCGATATCGGCCTTTGTCAAGTCCCGAATTCCAATCAAATGTTCAACGCTTAAATTATCCATTCGCTTCTAGTGTATATAAACGTACTATATCTGCTCCTTCTATTTCCTTCCATTCTACCGAAACGCGTTCCGAAACCAAAGTATCGACTGTTTTCCCTACGTAATCGGCTTGAATGGGTAAATGTCTTTTGAATCGGCGGTCGATCATCGTCAGCAATTCCACTTGTTCTGGTCGACCGAAGGCCAAAAGCGCCTCCATTCCCGAACGAATGGTTCTACCTGTGAAAAGCACGTCATCAACGAGGATGATTCGCTTTTTTTCTATGCTAAAATTGATATTCGTCGCACTTGGAATGAGGGGTTTTTCACGCCTTCTGAAATCATCTCGGTAAAACGTGATATCCAGATTTCCGCACGTCACTTCTTTTTTCAGTATCGTTTCGAGATGTTCTTTGAGTCGTGTCACCACATTTATTCCTCGTGGTTGCAGTCCGATAAGAATGGACTCTGAAAAATCGCCATGGTTCTCAATCAATTGGTGACAAAGTCGATTTATTGTGAGCTCGACTTGCTTTGAATTGAGGATTACTTGATTTTCCATCAGGGACAAAGATAGATTTTATTGTTGGAATGGATTTCAATTTTTTAGGAATTTTTTCAGCGAAATCCTTCCCCCTTTGGAGGGGGACTGAGGGGGAGGAAACTAGCTTAATCCGGTATACACATTTTGTATTAAAAACTTGTGACATTAAAAAGTGGGAAGGGAAGTTTTAAGATTGTTCTGAGAATTTTGGGTATCCTCCCCCTCGATCCCCCTCCAAAGGGGGAGGAAAAACAAACTTATTTTGTAACTTAATATGAAACGAATACTAGATGAACAACCAATACAACAAAAACCTCAAAACCTTTTCGAGAGAATTGAGATCCGAAACAGTCTCTCGGGCAGAAAAATATTTGTGGAAATCTTTACTTTCAAGAAAACAAACTGGTTTATCTTTTAAAAGACAAAGACCAATTCTCAATTATATAGTAGATTTCTTTTGCGCAGAGATTGGGTTGATAATTGAAATTGACGGTAATTCACACGTAAATAAGGGCGAATACGACCGAACTCGGGAAAACAACCTTAGAAATTTCGGATATGAAATATTGAGATTCAAAGAGGGAGAAGTATTAAATCAAATGGAAATGGTTGATGAAAAAATTAGACATGCTATTTACTGCCTTTCTACTAAAAATTGAATATACAAGAAGTATCCAAATCTCCCCCTTTGGAGGGGGACTAAGGGGGAGGAAACTAGTTTAATCAGTATACATATGTTTCATTAAAAACTTGCAACATTAAAAAGTGAGAAGGGAAGTTTTAAGATTGTTCTGAGAATTTTGGGTATCCTCCCCCTCGGTCCCCCTCCAAAGGGGGAAGAGAATATCATTAAAAATATTACAGGCAGTGCTTTCGGCATTTAAGTCAATATAAGATACACTTCACCCTTTCCTGAAAAACCGAAGCCTAAAACACCGTATCTTAGAGACAGGAAACTACCTCATAATTATAGTTTCTTGATTATCATTTGTTTTTGGTAAAAGTCTGGTTCTCTTTATAAGTTTTATTTCATAGTTTCGCCTTAGGTATTATAGAGAATCAGACTTTTTTATCCTCCTTTACGGACCACCTGAAATCCCATTCCTTTTAGCAAATCCATTATTTTATCACGGAAATTTCCTTGCACGATTATTTCGCCATTTTTGGCCGAACCGCCAACACCACATTTCGATTTTAAGGTTTTCCCCAAGTCTTTCAGTTCATCTTCTGGTCCTTGGAATCCTTCTATCAAAGTAACTTCTTTCCCACCCCGATTTTTCCTATCGATGGAAACATATAATTTCTGCTCGGAAAAGTCAACCGATTCTTGGTCGTCGTTCTGATCATCATCCCAACTTTGGTTTGGATTCGTGCTATATACTAAGCCTCCATTTTTATTTTTCCCCATCTTTATTCGATTATAAATTGGCTAGTTGCTAAATTAAAAAAATCGAAACAATTCGCCATTATTTATATTCAAGGACAGCGCCTTGCACATCGTCGCTCATGACGCCTGTTGGCAGTTTATTTCCGGCTTCTTTTAGTTTCTTTGGAGACCGAACTTCGTAAATGTAAACAGCCTTCCCTTGCTCCATGTATTTCGCGACTTGATTTTTTGTGACACTTTGATTTTTAATAGCCATGCCAATGGTTTCAGGATAATCTTGAAAAACAGCATCAATACTTCCTGCTATGTCGGAAGAATAAACCACTGAAAATCCAGCGCTTATCAAAACGGGAATCCAATCTTTGTTGCTGGTTACTATTCTCACCAAACTAGCGTTTTGATAATAAGCTGGTAAGTCGAGCAAAGCTGATACAAAATCATTTACATCGTGTATTGTTCCATTGCATGCGTTGTAATGTTTGATGTCCAAGAAAATTCTTTTCCCGTTGGAATTCAAATCCATATCAACTAAGCGTTTCAGAACTTCTGATCCTGTTCCTTTGTATTTCGTGCCATTCAACTGATCGAACGTCATATTTTCGATGCACCCTTCTTTATTCGTTTCTTTTTTTAAATCATCGTCATGAAAAGCCCATAAATCTCCATCGGCTGATAATCGAACGTCCATTTCAATCCCGTCAACACCATGAATATCGAGCGCCAAGTCGAAGGCTTCTTTCGAATTATCGTGGTAAATGCTTCCCGAAAATTCCAAGCCCATTCCTCCGTGACCAATAACTAAAATCGGTGTTTCATCCGTTTCCTTGTTACAGGAAATCAGCAAGACTAAAACGACCATCCAAATTCTAAATTTCATACGCTAGTCCCAGTTGAAATGAATACCCTAAATAGTTCACGCTTGGGTGTTTTCCCGAATTGCTTCGATACTCCATGTTGTGCAAACCTAAGTAACTCGCTTGCACTATTTTCAATTTGCGTCCGAAGGAAAAATTATATCCCAGCTCAAAATTATTGTTGACAAATAAGTCATGTTGTCCCGCTCCACTGGCCGACATCGAATAGCGAAAGGAAGGTCCAAAGAAAACGTTCTTCGGCTTAATTAAATCAAAATAAATACCAGATTGAGCAGCAAAGCCCTGATCCAAACTTTGTCCACCTCGACGCCAACCATAACCAAAGCCAACATCAACAAAGCATCTTTGAAAATACCACATTTCAAAAGAGAGAAACGTATAAATATCCTCATTTTGTAGGGAGGAAATCAAGCGAATACCTAGTCCAGAAGGAATAGAATCTTTCTCTTGACCGATAGAAACGTTTGAAAGTATAAGAAACAGTGAAAGGCACAACCACTTCATGCCTTAAAAGTAGAAACAAATATTAAATCTTCGGGCATTTTTTGCAGTGAACGCCTTTCTTCTTGAACTTCTTGCAACACTTGTTCTTCTTGTCGCAAGCA
>CBFIBY010000063.1:0-13330 GCA_965660955.1 Crocinitomicaceae bacterium
AAAAAGAATAGTTGGAAAAAGAGACTTATATGGATTTCATTGGGTATCGTACTCATTTTAGCGGGATGGATGTATTATCGCTATTGGTTTGTATATAGTGAAGGAACCCGCGTTGGGATTCTTCAGAAATTCTCCAAAAAAGGCACTGTTTTCAAAACTTATGAAGGCGAAATGATTCTCCGTGGAATGGGGAATAAGAATAAAACTACAGGAAATTTCACTTCCAATAATTTCCTCTTTTCTGTAACGGATGACAGCCTTGCGGCTCAATTGATGAAATTGCAAGGAATGGAGTTGGAATTGCATTACGAAAACTTCAACAATTCATTACCATGGAGAGGTGACAACTACAACGAAGAGGACGGCCAATATGTAGTGGACAAAATGATTAAGATCAAGAACAAGAATCCGGATGGGTACGGGATGTGATTTTCTATTGACAATGTACAATTGATAATGAACAATTAATAATGATCAATGTCTTATAAAGAATTGAGATTATTTTTAGGTCTTGGTCAATCAAGGAATAATTTTCTCTAACTTAAATAGGAAACTATATAAAATGAGAGAAAATATTATCAAAAAGAAGAGTTTCGCATTCGCCATTCAAATCGTGAATCCAATAAAGGCTTGGTTATAAAAAAGGAGTTTGTGCTCTCTAAACAGTTGCTGAGAAGTGGAACTGCAATTGGAGCGTTAATTCGAGAGTCTGAATACGCAGAAAGTAAAAAAGGCTTAATTCATAAGCTAGCAATTGCTCTAAAAGAGGCCAATGAAACTGAATATTGGATTGAGCTTCTTCACGAAACTAAATACCTTAATAAAACCGAATTCGAGAAATTACGTCAAAATCTAATCGAGCTATTAAAATTGCTCACCTCCATAATTCTAAGTACAAAATCAAATCTTAATTAACCCCAATTATTAATTGTACATTGTTAATTATTAATTAGGATGCCGTTTCCTCCGAATCCTCAGTAGAATCTGTCCATCTTTCAACACGCTGAACACCATCCACCATTTCGAATTTGGTCATAAGGTCTTCAAGGTGTTTGGTGTCATAAACCATGACCTTAATTTTCCCTTCAAATATTCCATCGTCAGTTTCAAAAGAAATGGATTTCATATTGACATTCAGCTGATTGGAAGCAATTTCAGTGAGTTTGTTTACGAGTCCAACGCTATCGAATCCTTTCAAGCGGAGCGTCGCAATTCGCTCTTTCAATTGTTGACCTTTCCAACGCGCTTTCATGCATCGATACGCCATTTTCGATTGTAGGTTTTCCGCATTTGGACAGTTGTTTCGGTGAATCTTTATTCCGTCATTGATTGTCAGAAAGCCAAATACACGATCGCCTGGAATTGGGTTGCAACATTTGGAAAGCGTGTAATCAAAATCTCCAAAACTATCACCGATAACAAGTGTATCTTTCTTTAAATCTACGGGTGTAATCGGTTGCCCGTTGGACTTCTTTTTCTTTGGAGGAATCTTGATCACTTTCACTGGAATCAATTGACCATTGTCGTTTTCGATTTCACGTAATTTGGTCAGGTCTATTTTCCCTTTGGCGATTTTCACATATAATTCTGTCGCCGTATTTTGAGCAAAGAAACGTTCGCAAGCCGTTATGTTTTTTGTATTCCAGCGAATGTTGTGTTGCTTGAATTTTCGTTCTAAAATCTCTTTACCATCCAGTGCGATTCGTTTTCGTTCATCGTTTAAAGAGGAACGAATTTTTTGTTTCGCTCTTGCCGTTGTAACGAAACGCAGCCACTCATCATTTGGTCTTTGTTTGGAAGACGTGATGATTTCCAATTGATCACCACTCACCAATTCATGAGATAGAGGGACGAGTCGATTGTTTACTTTGGCTCCAATACAGCGATCACCAATATCGGTATGAATATCGTAGGCAAAGTCGAGAATGGTTGAACCCACAGGTAAAACACGTAATTCCCCCTTCGGGGTGAAGACATATATTTCTTCTGCGAACAAGTTTAATTTAAACTCGTCGATAAAGTCTAACGCGTTTCCATCAGGACTATCAATAAGATCTCTTATTTCTGATATCCAACGGTCGAATTTGCTTTCACCTTCTTTGTTCTCTTTGTATTTGTAATGCGCCGCCAATCCTCTTTCGGCAATTTCATCCATTCTTTTGGAACGAATTTGAACTTCTACCCATTTTCCAGAAGGTGACATCACTGTAGTGTGCAAGGATTCATATCCGTTTGCACGCGGTGTAGAAATCCAATCGCGCAATCGATCCGGACTTGGTTGATAAAAATCAGTAACGATGGAATACAATCGCCAGCAATCCGACTTTTCCATGTGCGGCTCTGATTCTACAATTACGCGAATGGCAAACAAATCAAAAACCTCCTCGAAAGGGACTTCTTTTTGGGTCATCTTGCGATGTATGGATGAAATTGATTTTGTTCGTGCCTTGATTTCGTATTTGTATCCTTGCTCGTTTAGAACATCCTTTATTGGAGCGGTAAATCGACGAATGAATCGATTTCGGACATCTTTTGTCGTTTTTAGACTTTCTTGAATCTGCTTGTATATTTCGGGTTGCGTATACCTGAGCGATAAATCTTCTAGTTCACTTTTTACAGAGTATAATCCTAAACGATGGGCGAGTGGAGCATATAGGAAATTAGTTTCAGAAGCAATCTTTAATTGCTTATCGGGCGCCATGCTTTCCAAAGTTCGCATGTTGTGCAAACGATCGGCAAGTTTGATTAAAACTACACGAATATCATCCGAAATCGTCAGAATCATTTTCCTGAAATTTTCCGCTTGAATGGAAGCATTTTCATCGAAAACTTCTGGAATTTTTGTCAAGCCGTCAATAATCATTCGGACTTTGGAACCAAATAAATCTTCAACGTCTTCTAAGGTAATATGAGTGTCTTCTACGGTGTCGTGGAGTAAAGCACATATGATTGCTGTTGAACCTAGGCCAATTTCTTCAGAGCAAATTCTCGCAACGGCGATGGGGTGATAAATATAGGGTTCACCCGATTTTCGTCGCATGTGCTTGTGAGCATCAAGCGCGACATCAAAAGCTCTTCGAATCTTCTTCGTATCCTCTTTCGAACGATTCTTCATTGAACGCAACAAGCCTCTGAAAGCGTTTAGAATTTCTTTACGCTCTTGTTCAAGATCTATTTTCTGAATTTTATCGTCCAAAGGTGATTCTATTTCGCAGGCAATATCTTACTTGAAACTTCTCCAAATCCAATTCGAATTTCTCCATTCTCGCAATGCCCTTTCATGATAACGGTATCTCCATCGTTGATGAACTTTCGTTCCGTTCCATCCGACAGTTTCAATGGTTTCGTTCCTTTCCAGGCTAATTCCAACATCGAACCATAGCTATCTTCTGTTGGTCCTGAAATGGTTCCAGATCCCATCAAATCGCCACATCTCACATTACACCCATTTACGGTATGATGCGCCAATTGCTGCACCATTGTCCAGTACATGTATTTGAAATTGCTCTTACAAACAATGTTGTTTTCACTTCCTTCTGGTTGAATACCAACTTCTAGATTGATATCATATGATTTTTGTCCCTCGGATTTTAAATAGTCGAGTACTTCAGGTTCTTGAGCTGGACTATCTACTTTGAATGGCTCCAATGCATCCAGCGTTACAATCCAAGGTGAAACAGAAGAAGCGAAGTTCTTGGCTAAGAATGGTCCCAATGGAACGTATTCCCATGCTTGAATATCTCTAGCAGACCAGTCATTGAACAGGCAAACACCAAAAATGAAGTCCTCAGCTTCCGCAGTGGAAATAGAATCACCAAGCGGTTTTCCGTCATAGGTGAAGAAACCCATTTCCAATTCGAAATCAACTCGAACACTTGGTCCAAAAGAAGGATCTTTTTCCGGATCCAATCGTGTTTGACCTTTGGGGCGGTGAACATCTTGCCCTGAGACGATAACAGAACTTGAGCGTCCATGATATCCAACAGGAATCCAAAGCCAATTTGGTAAGAGTGCATTTGCTGGATCTCGGAACATTGTTCCCACATTTGTTGCATGCTCGCGAGATGAGTAGAAATCGGTATAATCTCCAATTTGACATGGAAGCAACATTTCAACTTGTTGAACAGGGATTAAAACTTGCTCTACGTGGTGCTGATTTGATTGTAAATCTCTTTGTTCTGCATCCAATAGTTTTGAAATTCGGTTTCGTAAATCACGCGTCGCCTTTTTCCCCTTTTTCATCATAGGATTCAGGACATCGGTATTGAAATCACTTGCTTCGAATGGTAAATTGTCCAAATACCCCAAAACGAACATTGATTTTAAATCCACAACAAAGTCACCAATTCTCGTTCCAACACGCGGAGTTAGTTGCGCGGTTTTAAATATTCCAAAGGGAATATTTTGAATAGGGAAATCAGAATTTTGTGGGACTTCAACCCACGATTTTAAGTTCGGGTTATTCGCTGAAATTTGCATGAAACGTAATTTTTTTTGCTGTTATAATTTGCATTGTAAAATTACGAAATACCAATGAATCCATAACGAAATGTACCCATCAATTGCGGACAAGTTTTTTGGTAGGGGATAAATTTCCATTTTCATCTTCAAGCGATACAAAGTATACACCTTGCTTGAATTCTGAAAGTGAGATAGGACCCGTTAATCTTTGAGAAAGAATTGTTCTTCCCAATTGATCGCAAATATGAATTTTACCGACAAACTCAGATGGTGTTTCGATATTCACAGTTTCATTACTTGGATTTGGGTAAATGGAGAAATCAATAGTCTTCGTATCCTCCAATCCAACAAAACCGAAGAACTCTAAATTACACGCTTCATCGTTACTGATATTTAAATCTACAATTCCATTCGGGTTGCTCGAATAGATGCAGAATGTGCGGTATATTCCACCTGTCGGATAGCTTTCCGTTCTTTCTCCTATCCAACCGAAATCTACCCAAACTGAATCGCCACTTGCAAGATTGAGGTCGGTGAAATAGGCAGAATTTACAATGTCTCCGCAGAATGTTGCATTCGAAACGAAACAATTCAATTTGACTGAATCGACTATATTGGGCCCGAAGTTTTTAAGTAGCACCATTGCTTTCGCATCTGTTTTGTACACATTTCCCGAACTGACGAGCTGAGCATACTTATCCGAAATTTCGATGTCCCAAACACTTACATCACTGCGATTTATCACTTCATCTTGAGAAGAACTTAAGGAATAGTTCGCAACGCGAACAGATTCATAATCCGATAGTGGAAAGTCTTTGGCAACCGTAATGAAATCATCAAAATCGTGAATAGTGTTGTTTGGGCTGAAAACGGGAACCACCATAAGCGACTGAATATTTAAAGCGTGATCCAAATAGTGGACGGCTTTATTAAAATTACTCGATGAAAAACGAACACCTTGGTTGTCTATTTTTAATCGGGTGAAATTTGAAAGATTCGGAATTGGATGAGTTGTATAGGTGAGTAAATCTGGCGTTATTTTGTACAATTCATTGTAACCTAAAGCGATAATAGTATCGTTCCATGTCCCGATTTCTCTGAATGGACTAGGCAGTGATATAGAATCAGTTAAAACGCCCTGGCTGTCCATTCCATATATTTTAGAAATGGTATGTCCAAGAACATGAAATTGGTTGTTTCTTCCAAAACCGAAAAGACTGGGTGTATTCACATTTGCCAGAATAGTTTGTGTTGATGGAGATAAAACTTCGACCCAAGAAGAATCTTGATTTTGATAATTTACAGCGACAGACGTATCGGTTATTGCACTCAATGCTCGATAGTTCTGAGTGCTCTGCACTGAACCCAGTATTTTAGTAAATCCATTCAAAAACTGGCAATCCGAATCATATACGACGACATGTTGATAGACCATTGGTATGTCACATGCCTCCAATCCGACGCCCGAAATCCATATATTTCCATCGTTTGTAATTACCATTCTATTTGATTGAAAGGTCGAGAAACCAAAATCAGGGGCTACATTTACTTTCTGGATTCTGTTGCCCAAACTATCGTATTTCTCTAGATACAGCGAATGGAAGTCATACTCAACTAATGTATAAACAAATTCGCCTTTATTCGCCACCTGTTGAATATTCTGGAGATAACTGTCATTTAGTCCTATTTCAGATTGTATGCCTTGTCCAAAAGAAGAAAACGCTGAAAAGCAAAGCGAAATGGCAATAAGTGAATTCGTAAGATTTTTCATAGTATAGTTCTGTTTTTTACCATTAACGAAGCAAATTAACTTTACGTTGAAGATACGAATTTGAAAATTTAAATTAGCTTTGTTTCTTATAAAACTGCATTCATGAAAAAAAATATTCTTCCTTTACTTGTGTTGTTCATCGTTGCTTCGTGTGCAACTCCCAAAATCACATCAAGTAATTCGAAAAACACAGAAATTTATGGGTCGGGTGTGATACAATTGCCCGTTGTTGCGGAATTGAAAGTGGACGAGAAGAAAAGCACAGCAACGGTTACGCCTCCTAAAGGAACGAGCGTTGAGGACGCGAAAATTTTAGCGATTCGTGAAATATTAAAGAAAACAGGTGGTGATATTCTAGTTCATCCAGTTGTTGAATATGAAATTGTAAAAAGAGTGATTACCTTGACGGTAACAGGATATTCAGCAACGTATTTTAATTTTCATCAGCTAACACCAGAGGAAGTTCCATTGCTAGAAGCGGGAATTTTACACAAACCGGCGCCAGATAAACCAATTTTAAACTTCTCAAAAAAGATGAGTCCACAAACCAAAAAAGTATTGGGAATTACTGGTGGAGTAGTGGGAGCAGGTGTTCTAGGGTTTCTTGCATTTATCTTTCTTTATTAGAAGTAAGAAGTAAGAAGTAAGAAGTAAGAAGTAAGAAGTAAGAAATAAGAAGTAAGAAGTAAGAAATTTTGAACCATAGAGAACATGGAGGTCATAGAGGGATAAAACTTTGCGCCCTCCACGGTTAAATTTGAGAGAACGTTTTGGCCTTGAACTATTGAGAGTAGGTAGGATCGAAATTTTCTAAACGTTAAAACGGAAGTGCATTACATCACCATCCTGAACGATATACTCTTTTCCTTCCACTTTGAATTTTCCAGCTTCTTTTACCGCTGCTTCTGATCCAAATGACGTGAAATCCTCATATTTCATGACTTCCGCTCGGATAAATCCTTTTTCGAAATCAGTATGGATAACGCCAGCTGCTTGCGGAGCTGTCATTCCTTTGATAATCGTCCATGCGCGCACTTCTTTTTCACCAGCTGTGAAATACGTTTGCAAATTCAACAGGTTGTATGCCCGACGAATCAATCGGTTGACGCCCGGTTCTTCCAAGTCCAATTCATCCAAGAACATTTGACGTTCCTCGTACGATTCCAATTCGTTGATATCGGCTTCAATTTTTGCACCTATGATCATTACCTCGGCTTTTTCGGCAGCAACAGATGCTTTCAATGCGTCAACATGTTTGTTTCCTGTTTTTACAGAAGCTTCCTCTACATTGCACAAATACAAAACTGGTTTTGCTGTAATTAAATGGAAAGTTGGCAATAATTCTGCCTCTTTTTCATCCAAGTCAATTCCACGTACAGAAAGTCCTTGTTCTAATCTTTCTTTGATGCGCAGAGCCAAATTGTTTTCTCGAATCGCATCTTTATCCCCCGATTTAATTGTTCGAGCCAATGAAGAAATTTTCTTCTCAATGGACTCAAAATCTTTCAATTGCAATTCAATGTCAATGATTTCTTTGTCGCGAACGGGATCTACCGTTTCGTGCACGTGAATGATATTGTCATCTTCAAAACAACGAATCACGTGAATAATCGCATCTGTTTCGCGAATGTTGGCCAGAAATTTATTTCCCAACCCCTCACCTTTCGAGGCACCCTTTACTAAACCAGCAATATCAACAATTTCCATTGTGGTTGGAATCACTTTTTCAGGATTCACAAGGCTTTCTAATTTCGTCAAACGAGGATCCGGAACGGAAATTACTCCGATGTTGGGTTCAATTGTACAAAAAGGAAAATTAGCCGATTGTGCTTTCGCATTCGACAAACAATTGAACAAAGTAGATTTACCTACATTCGGAAGTCCAACAATACCGCATTTTAAAGCCATGTGAAAAATTTTGGGCAAAGATAGGCAAACTTTCGATTCGCAGAGAGGAATCTGAGGAACGAAAACATTACCATTAAATTAAACTGGCCAGAATTAGGTAACTTCAATGAATTATCCATTGAGTCTTTCACTTTCTACAAAAAAGGTTGTAATTTTCTAGGTTCATAAATCAAATTATTCAAACGTGATTGAATCAGAGCGCTTATTACTTCGTTATCTCAAAAAATCAGATTTGCGTGATATGCACGAACTCAGTTGTATTCCTGAAGTCGAGAAATTTAATACAATGGGAATTCCTGATGATATTTCCGTTACGAAAGCAATTCTGAAAGATAGAATTCATGACAATAAACGGAAAAACCCAACGTACATGACATTTGCCGTCATTGAGAAAACAAGTAAAAAGTTTATCGGTTTATTTGGAATCGTACTGGGCGCGCCGAAATATAAAAAGGCCGAATTGTGGTACAAATATCACCCCGATTTCTGGAACAAAGGAATGGCTACCGAAGCGGTCAACGCCGCCTTGGATTATTGTTTCGATACACTTGGCTTACATCGAGTTGAGGCGGGTTGTGCTGTCGAAAACTTGGCCTCAGTGCGGGTTATTGAAAAAGTGGGAATGAAGTTCGAAGGAACGGCTCGCCAAATATTGCCTTTGGAATCAGGATGGGCGGATGGACATTCCTACGCCATTTTAAATACAGACGATAGAAATCAATAGCTGATGCTTGAAATGAGAACCATATGTGAAAATTGCAATAAGCCGCTGACTCCCATGAGCGATGACGCGATGATTTGCAGTTATGAATGTACTTTTTGTTTGAATTGCATTGAAAACGACCTGAACCAGGTATGTCCTAATTGCGGTGGTGGATTTGAAAAAAGACCCAAAAGAGATAAAGCTAATTTCTAGCGTTTTCTTTGATTAAACTTTTCATTTCTATTGCTGAACCTTTTCGCAAAAAACATCACAGTTAATTATGCTTATTTTTGGTGGACAAAATTGACAATCGATGTTTAGATTACTTTTTATAAGCACATTATTTTTCTCATCATTCGTTTCTGCCCAAGATGATTCAACTTTCCTACGAAGTATCTACGATGAAACGTTGTTGCATGGAAGAGCTCACGAAGATTTACGTTCCCTGTGCAAAGATGTTGGTGCTCGAATTTCAGGTTCTGCAGCAGCAGAAATGGCCGTCTATTGGTCTGAAGCGAAAATGAATTCTTACGGTTTCGATAAAGTGTATTTGCAAGAAATTCAAGTTCCTCATTGGGAACGTGGTACAAAAGAGAATGCTTATTTCAAAAATAGTCAAGGTGAATTGCACAAAGTGAAAGTTCTGGCGCTCGGAGGATCGATTGGGACGAACGGAGCTATGGAAGCCGAAGTAGTCGAATTTGGTACATTGGAAGAGTTGAAAAATGCTAAACGAAGTGAAGTTGAAGGTAAAATCGTTTTCTTGAATCAACCGATGAATGCCGCGCAAATTTCAACTTTCAAAGCGTATGGTGCTTGTTGGCCCGTTCGAGGTACAGGAGCAATTGAAGGTAGCAAATTAGGTGCGAAAGCTGTAGTTATTCGCTCGCTTGCAAGTCCTGTGGACGATCACCCGCATACTGGAAGCATGTATTATGCTGATTCTGTAGACAAAATACCTTCCGCGGCACTTTCTACCAGCGATTGCGAGTTGCTCTCGAAAGAATTACAAAAAGGAAAATGCACCTTTATTCTTGAAATGAATTGTCAGAATTTTCCAGATGAAACTTCCTATAACATCATTGCAGAAATGACCGGGACTGAAAAACCAAACGAGTATATCACTTTTGGCGGTCACATCGATTCATGGGACACAGGCGAAGGAGCACACGATGATGGAGCAGGTGTTATTCACAACCTAGAAGCTTTACGTGTTTTAAAAGAATTGGGCTATAAGCCTAAACATACGTTGCGCTTAGTGTTTTTCATGAACGAAGAAAATGGAAATATGGGCGGGAAAACTTACGCCAAATGGACGAAAGAAAGAGGTGACAAACAAATTGCTGCTATTGAAAGCGATCGCGGTGGTTTCTCTCCACGGGGATTTGATTTGGACGGTCCAGAGGAATATTTGAAATTATTACAAAGCTTCGCCCCATTGTTCAAGCCCTATTTTGTCAACCAATTCGAAAAAGGATATGGTGGCGTGGACATTAATCCAATGAAAGAACAATTTGATGGCATTCCGTTATTTGGTTTTGCAGTCGATTCCCAACGCTATTTCGATTTTCACCATGCCGAAAGCGATGTGTTTGAAAATGTAAACAAACGAGAATTGGAATTAGGCTGCGCGGCGATAGCTAGTTTGATTTATTTGCTTGATATGAATCTTTAAAAGCAGACTTCGACTCCGCTCAGCCTGCGCACATATGGAATTCGTTCAGCCTACGAAATGACAGCGCCGACTGAGCGGAGTCGAAGGCAAGCGTTAATATTGATAAAAAATGAAAATAACAGAACCAATTTTAGAAACAGCACCAAGTTGGTCAAAGCATTACTTCAAATATATTGAAGGAGAAGATGACTTACTCAAATCCTTACAGGGACAAAGAGAAGTGTTTCTGACGTTTTTAAAGAATATTTCCGAAGATAAGTGGGATCATCGCTACGAAGAAGGAAAATGGTCCATCAAAGGTGTTGTTTCGCATATAATTGATACCGAATTGATTTTTCAATACCGAAGTTTGCGAACATCACGTCATGATGCGACGGAAATGGCAGGTTTCGATGAAAATGCTTACGATTTAGAGGCTAATCTCGAGGAACGTTCGCCCGAACAATTAATCAATCAGTTCGAAGCTATCAGAAATAGTAGTATCACGCTGTACCTAGGTATGAATGAAAGCAATCTAGATTTTGTAGGAAAGGCAAACGATCAACCTTGGACAGCCAGAAATAGCGGTTGGCTGACAGTCGGACATGCCATTCATCATATGAAGGTGATTCAAGAACGGTACTTGACCGTTGATTCTTGACCATTGACGTTGACTTATATTTTTTTCAATGGTCAAGTCAAGAGTCAACAAGCTATGAACAAAACACGTTATTTTTCGGTTAAGGAGTATGTAGAGTAAGGATAATTTAAATTATCTTTGCCGACGTTATAACGGCGCCTCCCAAAATGAAGCGCTGCTAAAAACCCAAATTAAGCTTATATGGCAGATATTTTCGAAAAAATCAAGAAGAACAGAGGTCCAATCGGACAGTATTCTAAAGGTGTACACGGTTATTTTACTTTCCCGAAACTCGAAGGAGAATTAGGAAACAAAATGATTTTCCGTGGAAAAGAGTGTTTGGTGTGGTCCTTGAACAATTACCTTGGACTTGGAAATCACCCAGAAGTTCGTCAAGCGGATAAAGAAGCGGCTGAAAAATACGGAATGGCTTACCCAATGGGAGCACGTATGATGACAGGTCAAACAAGCGAGCACGAAGCTTTAGAAAATGAAATTGCTGATTTCATGGGCTATGAAGATTCAATTCTTTTGAACTTCGGTTACCAAGGAATGGTTTCTGCTATCGATTGTTTGGTAGATAGAAATGATATCATTGTTTACGATAGCGAATCGCACGCTTGTATCTTGGATGGAATGCGTTTGCACAACGGAAAACGTTTTGTATTCAAGCACAACGACATGGAGAGCTTCGAGAAACAAATGACGAATGCTACGCGATTGGCGGAAACAACTGGAGGAGGAATCTTAGTGATAACGGAAGGTGTTTTCGGAATGGCGGGTGATCAAGGAAAATTGAAAGAAATCGTAGAATTCCGAAAATCGGGACAATTCGACTTCCGTTTGTTCGTAGATGACGCGCACGGATTTGGTACACTTGGTAAAACAGGTCAAGGTGCTGGAGAAGAGCAAGGCGTTCAAGATGAAATTGACGTGCTGTTTGGAACATTCGCAAAAGCGATGGCATCTATCGGAGGTTTCCTTTGTGCGGATGAAAATATCGTTGAATATTTCCGTTACAACATGCGTTCTCAAATGTACGCGAAGTCTTTACCAATGACTTTGACAGTTGGAGCACGTAAGCGTTTGGAAATGTTACGCACACGTCCTGAGATTAAAGAACAATTGTGGACGATTGCTTCTACTTTGAAGAAAGGGTTGGGCGAAGCTGGATTTGATTTAGGTGAAGCCGATTCAGTCGTGACACCGGTATTCATGAAAGGAGACTTGGCGGAAGCGACAAACTTAACATTCGATTTGCGTGAGAACTACAATATCTTCTGTTCAATTGTAATATACCCAGTTGTGCCGAAAGATGTGATTATGCTTCGTTTGATTCCAACCGCAGTTCATACGTTGGAGGATGTAGATTACACGGTTGAAACTTTCAAGAAAATCAAAACGAAATTGGATGCAGGCGAATACAAATCAGACGAAATGGCGGCTGTAGAAGTAGACGACAAACGCAATTCGAAATAAGATTTTAATTTTTTAGGAGAGCCGAATTCTGCAAAGGATTCGGCTTTTTTTTGAGTAGTAGTTTCCTTTCCTACGGTCAACAAATCAACAACAAGCGTTTCTCTCCATTCTTTTCTTTTGGTGCTCGATGTAAACAGGGTAAGACTCCACTTTCGGGATGATCCACCGCTAACTTCCAGATGTTTCCTTTTCCGAGATTGATAGGACATGCATTTGGTTTCGCCTGATAGTGTAAATCAAAAAAGTTCTCTCGCAAGAAATTCTCAAATCCAGCCTCTGGACCTTGATAGAGTTTTTTTAATTCAGTTCGTATTTCAGGGATTAGAATTTTTTGTTCCGCTTGTGAATTTGGAAGTATATCACTTGATGCGCCATGGTAGGTGCACAAAAAAGTAGCTGTCGGAACTGGAGAACGATCGACATGATAAGAATACACATCCGTTGGAAGCAGGGGAAAAGTTTCATCGCGTTCATAGCATCTGATTACGTTTAGAATCGGAGAGGCGCCATGTGCTTGTAATAATTCCAAGTCGTTCAACAGAATTTCCCGAGCCCATTGTCCTTGGTTGCTCAAGTTCATTTCCAGCAGTTTTTCAGGATTCAATTCCACGATATTTTCGTTCGAATCCACCCCTTCCACTATCTCTGAAAAATCACCGATCAATTCACGTTTCCAGCACATCGCATTTATTTCTCCGCGAAAAGGGATGGAAA
>CBFIBY010000064.1:0-2727 GCA_965660955.1 Crocinitomicaceae bacterium
TAATCAACTTCCGAAACCTGGAGAAATCGTTTTCTTTGATAGAAGTTGGTATAATCGAGCGGTAGTGGAACCTGTTAATGATTTCTGTACGGACGAAGAGTACAAAATTTTCATGTCGCAAGTCAATGAATTTGAGAAAATGTTGATTCAATCCGATACACATTTAATCAAGTTGTATTTCTCGATTACGAAGCAAGAACAAGCCAAACGTTTTAAAGAAATAAAAAGCAATCCCGCAAAGAAGTGGAAAATCACACCTGTTGATGAAAAAGCACAAGTCCTTTGGAATGATTACAGCAAGTACAAGAAGAAAATGTTCGAACAGACCAATTCCGAGCATGCACCTTGGACGATAATTGACGCAAATCAAAAGTCAAACGCACGGATGAGTGCAATAACGGAGATTCTTGAGAGGATACCGTATAAAGGTTAGATTCAATAGATAATTGATTACGGATTTAAACCATTGACTTGAACTTTGATTTGTATTTATCGTCAAAATTGAGGTACATGTCGATGGTTTTTAATTAAACATCCAACTCAACTACCACTTCATTTCTACGGAAGAAAATATCGTAAGGTGGATTGTAACCGAAAAATGAAAATCGACTGGAGTGTTTTATTCCCTTCTTGTTCAATTCATCGATTAACTTTTTCTTATAGCGTTCAATTTTTTCATCGCTTGCCCAGCCACCAAATCGAATGGCCGCCATCTTCTTTGTTGGTATTTCGGTAAACTCAATGGAAGATTGATTGGGTTTTGGTAAGCTTTCCTTATTGAATTTCTTAGGCACCATAAACATCATAGTCATAGAATCTTCTATAGACATAGCAACTGGGGATGTCATCGCGATTTTTTCATTCTTTTCGTTTCCTCCAAAAATGTATCCTGCCAACTGACGGAAACCACTGCTCGAAGCTTTTTTATACTCTTTCATGGGTATTTGCACCGAAGTAAAAAGTGCCGCATCGTATTGACGCACCTCAAAAGACTCATATTCTTTAAAAACTGTGTAGGGGTATTTTTCAATATTATTTCGACTGAAATAGACGTAAACCTGAAAAGCGATAAAAAGTAACGCTATAATTCCTAATGTGATACTCAATTTTTTCATTTTTTTATTCTAAACTCTAATTACCTGAACAAGTGATACTTATATTTTGTTCAAAAGAAGTTTGAAAAGCAATTGACCAATTCTAAGGAATACCTCAAAAATTACTTCTAACTTTCTCTTGCTAAAGTTAAAGAATGAAGTATTACGATTTAATGTATCTACATTTGTACTCAGTGGTTCCCTGTTTCTTTATTGGAACAATACTTCTGCTTATAAAAAAAGGTACTTCTTTTCATAAAATGGCAGGTCGAGTTTATATGATCCTAATGCTTTTCACCGGATTGATAACCCTATTTATGCCAGCCTTAATCGGACCTCGTCTTTTCAATCATTTTGGATGGATACATCTTTTCAGCTTGCTAACAATTCATGCCGTGCCAACCGCTTATTTAGCGATAAAAAAAGGAAATGTAAAATCACATAAGCGTAAGATGATTTTGCTTTATTTCGGAGCTTTGGTCATTGCTGGAGGATTTACTTTTGTTCCAGGACGATACATGTATAACCTGTTTTTCGGATAGAAATGAACATTCGAACAATCAAGCAAAAGGATAATACCGAATTAGCTAAAGTAATTAGGACAGTCCTCAAAGAATTTGGTATAGACAAACCAGGAACCGTTTACACAGACCCAACTACCGACGATTTGCACGGACTATTTCAACTCAAAAACGCTCAGTATTATGTTGCGGAAATCAATGGAAAAATCATAGGTGGATGCGGAATTTACCCAACGGAAGGATTACCAGCAACATGCACGGAGTTGGTAAAATTATATCTTCTTCCCTCCTATCGAAACAAAGGGATTGGCAAGGAATTGATGAAGCGGTGTATTGATCAAGCGAAAACTTTCGGACTCCATCAAATTTATCTGGAAACTATGCCAGAATTGAGTAATGCCGTTGGACTATATCAAAAGCTTGGATTCGAAGAAATTGATCATTCCATGGGTAACTCTGGTCACTTTGCTTGCGATCTTTGGATGGTAAAGAATTTGTAGATTTGCTGAACAAAAATCTGTTATAAACATGACCTTAGATTTTGCCGTAATGCTTACCGTTACTGGACTCTTTTACTTTGTTGTGTTGAGTCTATTAGAAATTGTTTTGGGAATCGATAATATCATCTTTATTTCCATCATCACTGAACCACTGGACGAAAAAGAACAACGCAAAGCTCGAAATTTAGGTTTGACTTTGGCTTTGATCATTCGTCTTATCTTGTTGACTATAGTCGGTTGGATTATGGGAATGACCGAACCAATGGCAACATTTTTCGGTTGGGAAATGACGGGTCAAAAGCTGGTTCTATTGCTGGGAGGGCTATTCTTGATTTACAAAAGCACCATTGAGATGCACGACAGTATGACCCTCAAATATGAAGATTTTACCGCCAAAAAGAAAAAGAGTCTACCTTCCGTCATTATTCAAATTCTACTTATCGATATCGTTTTTAGTTTCGATTCGATTATTACAGCGATTGGCATGACGAATGGGATGGCGAAGGAGACACATCACGACCCAATGATTATTATCTACCTGGCAGTTATTGTTTCTATGATAGTCATGATGATATTCGTAAAACCCATTAGTCAGTTTATCATCAACCGACC
>CBFIBY010000064.1:2737-13298 GCA_965660955.1 Crocinitomicaceae bacterium
CCGACCTACGGTGAAAATGATAGCGTTGGCGTTTTTGGTTACAATTGGAGTTGTTTTAGTTGCCGAAGCATTTGATCAACATGTTCCGAAAGGCTATATCTACTTTGCAATGGTATATGCTTTGACAGTTGAAATGCTTAATATGCGGATGATAAAAAACAAAAAGAGGAAGAAAAAGGAAATCGAAAAAGTGTCAAAAAACAATGAATAATCCCACCTTATTTTTCCCTCATGAGGAGGATGATGACTTATTCGATTTGTACGAGGAGAGATTGTTTGAAGACAAACAGTTTTTCAAAACTAAACCAATAATTCCTTTGCTTTTTGAAAAACGATTTGAAAAGATGCGAAAGCGCGAATTAGCCTTTCGAAGCCTTACCAATTCGGTAATTTTAGAATCAGCTATCGCGGAATATAAAAGTGTACACTTTAATTCTATTCCAGACGCTTATCGATTCTTTGAAACGTACAAGGCAAAAACATTTGTAAACATTTTTTCAGCAAAATCCGTATCTGAATTAATTGTTCACGTTGAAAATCTTCTTGGTGCTCAAGCCGATTATTGGGTTCCATTTCACATCCCTCATGATTCAACGGAAGGTGCTATCCTACTCTCAGCAGTGCCTGAACCTGGATTATTTGCCAATGCAATAAACAACTTTGAAAAAGCAGGTGGTAAAACCGTTGAGGATTTGCAACAATTAACATTCGAGGGAAAAGAAACGCTTTTACAAGAAGCAAAACGACTATCTTTGCTGCGCAAAAAGAAGAAGGAGAATGAAGAGCTTTGATAAATTAAAAGAACAATTGGACTTACAAGAATGGCCAAATGTTTATTTTTTTAAGTTTATTATTACAAATACTCCTGAAAAAATTGCACTTACAACCGCCCTTTTTGATGAAACGGCCGATATCACATTTCATCCCTCTAAAAACGGAAAGTTTGTCAGTGTTAGCGCCAAAGAAATGATGATAAATGCCGATTCGATCATTGCTAAATATGAAAAGGCGGCAAAAATTGAAGGAATAATATCACTATAAATGATCGCATTAAAAATTTCTTTTTTCTCCGTTGCAGTGCCCGTCCTCTTGATTAGCATTCTGATATTGATTGGAATTATTGCCTACAGAAAACTACTGTCAAGAATGGGTAAAGGTGAGTTGGACAAAGCTAAATATGCAAATTTGTATCCCATCACCCGTCAACCAGCAAGTGGTGAAGTTGAACTGTTTTATGAACTGGAAGAAAACAAGGAAAGTGTCGAGTTGGTCTTACTGAACATGGAAATGGAGGTATTACAAACTATTGATAACCGGGCTGGTAAAAAGGGAGGTAATAAAGTGAAATTTGACACAACTGCAGTGGAAAACGGTCGGTACTTTTTTGAATTGAGAAGCGACAATCAAAAGACAGCAAAAACGCTCATCATTGAAAATTAGCCTGACAATCTGGCGTTGAAAAAAGATTGGCGTAGTTGTTGCAAAATGTAAGGCAAACAGTAAATTTGCGTCACAAAGACGTAGATAATAAAAAACAAACATATAATTATGGCATTAGAAATAACAGATGCTAATTTCGAGGAATTGGTATTAAAATCAGACAAACCAGTAGTAGTAGATTTTTGGGCAGAATGGTGTGGACCTTGTCGAATGATCGGACCAGCTATCGAAGAAATGCATACTGAATACGAAGGAAAAGCAGTTATTGGTAAAGTAAACGTAGATGAAAATCCTGGAGTTTCCGCTCAGTTCGGTGTTCGTAACATCCCTACTATCCTATTTATTAAAAATGGTGAAATCGCTGACAAATCAGTTGGAGCAGTTCCTAAGAATCAATTGACCGGTAAATTAGATGCTATTCTTTAAGTAGAATCTCACATACATTTTAAAACGGACTTGACTTTCAGGTCCGTTTTTTTTTTGATTCATTTTTTCTAATCTCAAATTAAACGCAAAAATTTAAAAATATAAATATTTAATTTTTTAGATGGCCAATAATAAAACCTACACAAAACACACATTATAAACACGTTACACTCAATCTCCGAATTACTCCTCTTTTCAATAAGCTCAAAATAATACGATCGACTTATTCTGCATTATTTAATCCAATAATTCTTAATTCATCACATCCACCTCTCCCATATTCTTATCTTTGCAGGCAAATTAAATCAATGAGTAATTTTACGAGACGATTAAAATATTACGGAATCGGTTTTGGCATCGGTTTGTTGTTCGTTGTGTTCTTTTTCAACAACAGAGGTTGTTCCTGGACACCAAGTAACAGAGTGAAAACCGCCATCCTTAATAGAGCTGTTGTATTCCCTGAATCTCAACTAACGTCGCTGAAAGAAAAGGAAATAAACAAAGACAATTTAATCGAATTCCTTGAAGAAGCCGAAATCGATTTTAGTGCCTCGAGCAAAACAGATGAGAACAAGTTTTATCAGTTGACGAGAGATAAAACTACCTTATTTTTCACTTTGACCAACGAAAGTTTTATTTCATCCGTTTTTACAACAAGACCAAAACGGAAAAATTGGCAAGAGGGAAAAGCCAAAATCATTATTTTTCCAGCTGGAGACAACCTAATATTCACTGACACAACAGGATCTTTGCAAAGAACAAGAACGGAATTGGGATTCAAAAACGATAAAAAAGTATTCGAACAAATGAAAAAGGAATGCTTCATAGATTATGATCGTTCCGATTTCGTAAACAGCATAAAACCTGAACATTATTTAGAGTTTATTGGCCAAAAAGGAGATACAATCGGTGCTAAAGCGGTTTGGTACAAAGAAAAAATCAACATCAACGCGTATATTTATTCTCCCGACAACTCTCGGGACACGCAATGATATACAATGTTGCTTGTTGAAAATAAGAGTGAGAACGACTATTCTAAACACGTAGAATTAATAAATTTGACACATGGAGTTTACTGCTGAACAAATTGCAGGTATTTTAGAGGGTGATATCGTTGGTAATTCAGCAGCGGTTGTAACGGGCTTAGCGAAAATTGAGGAAGGAACTCCTCAGAGTTTATCCTTTCTGGCTAACCCAAAATACGAAGAACACATCTACACCACAGCATCAACTATTTGTATCGTCAATCGGACATTTGAACCAGCGCAAGAACTTCCTGCTACACTGACTTTAGTGAAAGTAGATGACGCTCATGCTTGTTTCGCGAAACTATTGGAAGTGTACGATCAGATGACCAAAAAGCAGCCCAAAGTTGAACAACCTTCTTTTATTTCTGATTCCGCTTCAGTCGGTGAAGGACTATACCTTGGTGCATTCGCATACATCGGAGACAATACCAAAATCGGAAAGAACGCGACGATATATCCGCAAGCTTATATCGGAGAAAACGTTGTGATTGGGGACAATTGTACTATTCATCCAGGAGCTAAGATATATCAAGAATGTGTTCTTGGGAATAACGTCATAATTCACTCCGGTACCGTGATCGGCGCAGATGGATTTGGGTTCGTACCTGATGAAAAAGGAGTCTTCTCGAAAATTCCTCAAATCGGAAACGTGATAATCGAAGACGATGTAGAAATCGGTTCGAACACAACAATAGACAGAGCAACACTTGGTTCAACTTTTATTCGCAAAGGAGTCAAATTGGACAACCTCATACAAATTGCACATAACGTTGATGTCGGACAACATTCAGCAATGGCTGCACAAGCCGGTGTAGCAGGTTCGACTAAAATTGGACGTCACGTAATGGTTGGTGGTCAAGCTGGAATCAGCGGACACATTAAAATTGCTGATCAGACAAAAATAGTTGCACAATCGGGTATTCCTGGTTCAATTAAAAAGGCTGATACCTTAATGGGAAGTCCAGGAATTCCAATGGATGATTTTAAAAAATCGTATTTTGGTTTCCGAAAATTGCCTTTCATACTTAAGAAATTACAAGAGTTAGACGAAAAAATTAAAAACATTTCCAAAGACAAATAGACATGGCGGACATGCAAAAAACGCTGAAAGAAGCGGCTCATTTATCCGGAATCGGATTACACACAGGTGAAAAGGTAAACATCGACATTCTTCCAGCAGCTGAAAACCATGGCTTCAAATTCCAACGAATGGATTTGGAAGGCCAACCAACAATCAAAGCCGATTGCGACTTGGTTGTAGCTACCGATCGTGGAACAACTTTGGAACAAAACGGAGCACGTGTTTATACTACCGAACATTTATTAGCAGCCTTAGTTGGAACAGAGGTAGATAATGCCTTAATCCAAATAGATGGACCTGAAATTCCAATCATGGACGGAAGTTCTTGGCTTTTCGTTGAAGCGATTGAGAAAGTTGGTCTTGTTGAACAAAAAACAGAACGAAACTATTTCGAACTTACCGAAAACATCAAGTGGGAAGACGCCGAAAAAGGAGTTGAATTCTTGGCCGTTCCTGACGACCATTATCGCTTGACGGTGATGGTGGATTATAAATCTCCTGTACTTGGAACTCAGCATGCTACCATGTATCAATTGGATGAGTTTAAAAAAGAAATTTCGCCTTGTCGAACTTTTGTTTTTTTACGAGAATTGGAGTTTTTGGCAAAAAACAACTTGATAAAAGGGGGGAGTTTGGACAACGCTATCGTTTTAGTAGAACGCGAGCAAGTAGATCCTGCCGAATTGCAACGCTTGGCAAAAGCATTGGGTAAAGAAGACCTGGATGTAAAAGTAGAAGGTGTAGGTGTTTTGAATACGACAAAATTGAAATTTGAAAACGAACCCGCTCGTCACAAGTTATTGGATATTGTTGGAGATTTAGCCTTATTAGGTCGACCGATTAAAGGACATATCCTAGGTGCTCGTCCGGGGCATGCTGGTAACGTCGGTTTTGCCAAAGTGCTAAAAGAGCAGATTAAAAAACAAGAAACCCAAGGTAAGTACTTCGATTTAACGAAGAAGCCTTTGTATGATATCAACGACATCGAACGAATGTTGCCACACCGCTATCCTTTCTTATTGGTAGATAAGGTGATGGAAATTGGTGAAGAATCGATTATTGGCGTGAAAAACGTAACGATGAACGAGCCCATGTTTCAAGGGCACTTCCCAGGAAACCCAGTTTTCCCGGGCGTTTTACAAATTGAAGCAACAGCGCAAGTGGGCGGGATGTTCGCCTTGAGTAAAGTAGAAGACCCACATTTGTATTCTACCTACTTCATGAAAATAGACAATGTGAAATTCAAGCAAAAAGTATTACCAGGCGATACAATTGTCTTTGAATTGAACTTAATTTCTCCTATGCGTCGAGGATTAGTACACATGGGTGGAAAAGCCTATGTTAATGGTCAAGTTGTTATGGAAGCTGAAATGTTGGCACAAGTTATTAAAGACAAAGAAGAATAGATGATCAGTCTCCACGCTCATATCGCAGACGGTGCACAATTGGGTGCAGATGTTGTCGTACATCCTTTCGCGCACATCCACGCAGATGTGATTATCGGAGATGGTTGTATTATTCATTCCAATGCTAATATTTACCCAGGTACTCGCTTGGGTAAAAATTGCGAAATTTTTCCCGGAGCAGTGATAGGAGTTGTTCCTCAAGACCTAAAATACCAAGGTGAAGAAACAACCGTCGAAATAGGTGACAACACTAAAATTCGCGAATGTGTTACGATTCACCGCGGAACAAACGATAGAAAAACAACGAAAATTGGTTCAAATTGCCTGCTGATGACATACGTGCATGTTGCACATGATTGTCAAATTGGAGACAATGTAATTTTAGCAAGCTACGTCGGTCTATCTGGTCATGTGACTATAGATGACAACGTTATTATTGAAGGAAAAGCTGCAGCACAGCAATTTGTTCATATTGGCGAACATGCTTTTATTGGCGGAGCCAGTTTAATCCGAAAAGACGTTCCACCCTTCATTAAAGCAGCTAGAGAACCGATGACATTCGCTGGAGTTAATTCAATCGGTTTACGTCGCAGGGGCATGTCGGACGATCAAATACGTGAAATCGAAGACATTTATCGCATCATTTACGTACAAAACAACAATATTTCAAAAGGCATCAAAGCCGCGAGAGAAATCTTACCCGAGACGCCACTTCTAGAAAAGATTATTGGATTTATTCAAGGTTCGGATAAAGGAGTGATAAGAGGGTTAATCTAAAATTTAAAGGAAGAAATTTGAAATAAGAAGTAAGGGTCAAAATTTCTTACTTCTCATTTCTTACTTCATATTTCAACACCATGCACAGAGGAGAAATAATCGAAGTTAAAATCACAGAATACTCATCAGGAGGGCGAGGAATAGCTAAAATCCCAACAGAAAATGGAGATTATATTGTTTTCGTGGACAATTGTTTCCCTGGTCAAACGGTTCAAGCACGAATTGCAAAGAAAAAGAAACGTTACGCGGAAGCTAAATTAATTGATGTATTGGAAAGAAGTCCAGACGAAATCGTAAGCGACTTCCAAGAGATATCAGGTGGACCTTACATTTTTGTTCCGGTTGAAAAACAAGAAGCCGTCAAGAAAGAAGCTACCCTAGAAAATTTTAGAAAGCTTTCTCACGTGGAAGATGTGGCAGACAAATTCGACACCTTCATTTCTTCACCCAATCATTATTTCTATCGAAATAAAATGGAATACAGTTTCTCGTGTATCGAACACGATGTACATACGGGAGAAGAAAAGGACGAAGCATTTGCCCTAGGGTTCAAACGAAGGGGAACCTGGTGGAAAGTAGAAACGCTTCATAAACCATCCGGTCTTTTTGACGAAGAATGGGAAACGAAATTGATTCAAATTCACAACTATTTAGAAGCGACAAAATTACCTGCTTGGCATCCACCGGGCAAACATGGGTTTTTCCGACATATCGTTGTCCGAAAGTCCTTTTCCGAAGATAAATTATTGCTCAATTTAGTTACCTCTTCCGAAGGTTTGAAAAAATTTGACGCTCCAGCTTTTGGTCAATTCATTCAAGATTTGATGGGCGATCGTATCGCTGGATTGTGGCATACGGTCAATGATAACGTAGCCGACAGGGCTAAAATTGAAAATGGTAGCTCTACTCTACTTTTTGGAACGCCCAAAATCAATGAGGAGTTACTCGGTTTGACGTTTGAAATCAGTATGGAAAGCTTTTTCCAAACGAACCCAAAATGCGCTGAATTACTCTATACCAAAGCCTTGGATTATGTATTTGAAGAAGAACTCAAAGACGACGAAATTATCATGGACTTGTTCTGCGGAACGGGAACCATTGGTCAAATTTTAACGACACGAAAATCCGACGCGAAGATTGTTGGAGTTGATATTGTAGAAGAAGCAATATTTGATGCCCGGAAAAACGCCAAACGAAACGGCATTGATCAAATTGATTTCTATGCTGCTGATGTCGGGAAGTTTTTGAAAGAACACCCAGAATTTCAAGGTAAAATTGGAACCATTATTCTTGATCCTCCAAGAGCAGGTATCGCTCCTAAAACCTTATTAAAAGTAATTGATCTCGGTGCAAAAAACATCATTTATATTTCTTGTAACCCGTCTACACAAGCTCGAGATACAGCAACACTTATTGGACATGGATTTGAATTAGAGAAACTAAGCTTTGTGGATCAGTTCCCACACACCGGACATATTGAGAGTATTGCGAAGTTTAAGCTTTCGAAGTGATGAGTGTATAAATTTAAATTAAACACAAAAAATCATAGTTTATAATTCATAGTTCATCACTATTAAGAACTCTTTGTATTTTCGCCTCCATGAAAGCAGCTATCATCTCCATTGGCGACGAATTATTGATCGGCCAAACCATCAATACGAACGCCGCATGGCTCGGTAAAGAATTTTCATTACTTGGAATTCCTGTTGAGCACAGTTGGACGATTGCTGATACCAGCGAGGCCATCAAAGATAGCTTGGATCATTTAATCCCGAAGGTGCAGATTATTATCATGACGGGAGGACTTGGACCAACGAAGGATGATTTAACCAAATACACCCTCACCGACTATTTTAATACAAGTCTAGAAATTGTCCCAGAAGTTCTGGAACGAATCACAGATTTTTTCAATAAACGAAACCGGGAAATGTTGGATGTTAACACGCAACAGGCAGCACTGCCCGTTGCAGCCGAGGTGATGCACAATTACCATGGAACGGCTAGTGGAATGTGGTTTGAAAAGGAAGGTTGTATTGTCGTGAGCTTGCCTGGTGTTCCCTACGAAATGAAAGGAATCATGACCGATGAAGTCCTACCGCGTCTGAAGAAAGTATTTAAAACACAAGAATTATACTACAACACAATAATGACCCAAGGAATTGGTGAGTCTTTTTTAGCCCAACAAATCGAAGACTGGGAAGATCGAGTTCGAGCAGAAGGATTCGGTCTAGCTTATTTACCTTCCCCCGGAACAGTACGCTTGAGAATTTCTTCAAAATCTGGTATTCAAGATGCTGAAAAAATTCAAGGCTATTTCGAAGAGCTGATGGAAAGAGTTCCCAAACATGCATACTCGATTGGAGAGCGGAGTATTTCGGAAGTCTTAGGTGAACTTCTCTTGAAAAAAAAGTTAACTATAGGTTCTGTTGAAAGTTGCAGTGGCGGAACCATTGCCAAAGAATTGGTTAAAATTGCAGGTTCATCCCGTTATTATGAGGGAAGTATTGTCGCTTATAGTTACAAGGAGAAAGAAAATCTATTGGGCATTCCACATGACGATTTAATCGCCAATGGAGCCGTAAGTGAAGAAATAATTACCCAAATGGCTGAAAAAGGTCGAAAATTGTTGGGTGTCGATATTTGCGTCGCAACATCAGGAATTGCAGGCCCAGGAGGCGGATTGCCAAACAAACCTGTCGGAACTGTTTGGATAGGAATAGCAACAGGCAATAGAGTCTACACAAAATGTCTTAACTTTGGCGACAACAGGGAAAGGAACATCAGTATGACGGCCTTGACTGCACTGAATTTAGTTCGATGTGAAATACTTGAATTAAATTCATAAAAAAAACAGAAAATACTTTGTGGTTTTTGAAAAATTTGCCACCTTTGCACCCCAATTTAGAATTTGGAATAAAGAAAAGAACATGTCACGAGTTTGTCAATTAACAGGTAAGACGGTAATGGTAGGAAACAACGTTTCTCACTCAAACCGCAAAACGAAACGTAAATTTTTACCCAATTTGGTAGTAAAAAAGTTTTACGTTCCAGAAGAAGATAGAACAATCACATTGAAGATTTCAGCGTCTGCACTTCGTACAGTAAACAAGAAAGGAATTTCTGCTTGTTTGAAAGAAGCTCGTGCTAAAGGATTTTTGAAATAATCGAATAAATAGACAGTAATGGCTAAAGCAAAAGGAAATAGAATTCAGGTTATTTTAGAGTGTACAGAGCACAAAGAGTCTGGGCAACCAGGAACTTCTCGATACATTTCGACAAAGAATAGAAAAAACACGCCAGAGCGATTGGAAATTAAAAAGTACAATCCTATCTTGAAGCGTATGACAGTTCACAAAGAAATTAAATAATAATTAGAGATTTTCGCAATAGCGATAATGTCAAATAACTCGTAGAGGTATGGCAAAGAAAGTAGTAGCATCCCTTCAAAAAGGAGGCGGAAAACAGCACACGAAAGTGATCAAGATGTTTAAGACGGACAAAGGGTCTTATAACTTCAAAGAAGAAATTGTACACAACGATAAGGTTAAAGAGTGGTTCGCTCAAAAATAACAGTCGTTTAACACACATTATATAAGCCTTCGGAATCTTTCGAAGGCTTTTTTTTTACATTTGTATCCATGGCATTATTTGGATTATTCGGGAAAAAGGAAAAAGAGTCGCTAGACAAGGGACTGGAGAAAACGAAACAAAGTTTTCTTAACAAACTTACGCGAACCATCGTTGGGAAATCAAAGGTGGATGGTGAAGTACTCGACAATCTAGAAGAAGTGCTTATTTCTTCTGACGTAGGCGTTGAAACAACCCTAAAAATAATCGACCGAATAGAAGAACGCGTTGCACGGGACAAAGTACTAGGAACCGACGAACTCAATACAATTCTTAAAGAAGAAATTGAGGGTCTACTTGAAGAAAATAATATCGGAATCACAACTGACTTCAACATTGAAAAATCTGCTGATGGCAATCCACATGTGATAATGGTCGTTGGTGTAAACGGTGTTGGAAAAACAACAACAATCGGTAAACTTTCACATCAATTCAAAGCTGCCGGGAAACGTGTTGTTTTGGGTGCAGCCGACACTTTTCGTGCAGCAGCTGTGGATCAATTGATAATTTGGGCAGAGCGCGTTGGTGTTCCTATTGTGGAACAAGGCATGAACGCCGATCCAGCATCCGTTGCCTTTGATACATTGCAATCGGCAAAGGCAAACAATGCAGATGTTGTGATTATCGATACAGCCGGGCGATTGCACAACAAAGTCAACTTGATGAACGAGCTCACCAAAATCAAACGTGTGATGGAAAAGGTCGTTCCTGGTGCACCGCATGAGATTTTGCTCGTACTCGATGGTTCTACAGGTCAAAATGCCTTTGAGCAAGCT
>CBFIBY010000065.1:0-13262 GCA_965660955.1 Crocinitomicaceae bacterium
GACCATCAATTAATATACTTCCCGCATCGCTAGAGCTATACAGTTGAAACGTTTCTTCGTCTTTCTGATCATATTGATAATGCAGAATAATGGGGTTGTTTATATTGTTTGTCGCAAGTTCATTTATGATTTTGCGAAAAACCTGCGTTTTATTGTGATAATCTGTATCCAAAACTAGAACAGCATTCGGGTGATTTTTTAATTCATCCGTGACTTCAAATTCTCCAACTGGCAAGTAAAAATAGGGAGATTCAACATCGATTAATTCTTTCGAAACAGGAAAAAAACCTTGCTTACTCGAATAGTTTTCTTTCCAAGTTTTATAGTCAACAAGCACGGACAATGTACCTGGAACTTCAAAATTTATTGTGTTTGAACCGATGTAAACATAATCGGCAGCTTGATCCATCAAATTCCACTTGTCTAATTCAATAGAATAGGTATATCCAAAACCGAAGAAATTCGCGGGTTTGATTTCTGTTTTATCACTTAAATCTGCAATCACCACGGGAACGTGATGTCCACCGATATTGTGAATTTCTTGGTTGTGTTTTCTATTATATTCAAAAGGAGAGAACGGTAAACTTAAATCAGAATCAATGGTCAACATGTGCGTATGGTCATCATACTTTTCCGCCAATTTTCTTGCTACTGGTATTTCAAACTCGGGTTCTTCTGTCAATGAAACGCGAATGGTATCACCAATACCATCCTCGAGCAACGCACCAATCCCGACAGCCGATTTTATACGTCCGTCTTCGCCATCGCCAGCTTCGGTTACACCTAAGTGTAACGGATAGCAACGGTCATTTTTTATCATTTGAGCACACAAAAGGCGATAGGCTTGAACCATGACAAGCGTGTTGCTGGCTTTCATCGAAATGATAATCTCAAAGAAGTCGCTTTTTTCGCAAATTCGAATGAATTCCATAGCGCTTTCCACCATTCCCTCTGGCGTATCACCATATCTCGACAAAATTCTGTCGGAAAGAGAACCATGATTGGTACCAATACGCATCGCTGTTCCTTTTTCCTTACAGAGGAGAACTAATGGAGTAAATTTTTGCTCGATTCTATCTAATTCGGCTTGATAACTTTCGTCTGTGTAATCGTGTTCTTCAAATTTCTTTTTATCAGCGTAGTTACCAGGATTAACACGAACTTTTGCAACAATACCTGCAGCTATTTCCGCTGCATTTGGTGTGAAATGGATATCTGCAACGATGGGCGTCTCATAACCAAGTTCGCGCAAACCTTCTTGAATCGGCGCAAGATTAAAAGCTTCATTCTTACTTGGCGCAGTCAATCGCACTAATTCACAGCCTGCTTCAATCATTCTAGCTGATTGTTCAATAGACTTTTGTGTATCCATTGTATCTGTGGTAGTCATGGATTGTAAACGGATCGGGTTGTCTCCACCAAATAAAACACCTCCAACATTAACAGTTAAAGTGCTGAGTCTGCTTCGATTAAATGGGTCATTGCAATATTTATTCATATTCTCCATAACATTCTTCAATGTTGATTGTTTACAATTTCACACAAAGTTACATTTTGATATCGCATGATTGTGGTATAATTGTTAAAATAATGTATCGCTAAGTTTAATTGAATTACCTTTGCAGACGTATGAGTACAAAAGATTTAAAATATACCGACATTAAATTTTCGGACAAACACAACGAAGAGTTTTACAAAGTGTTAAGAAATAGAGTGATGGGTCACTTTAAAACGACGGGTAAATCTCGTTTTGGAAATTCCGCAATGGTTTTGAAGACTATTTTTATGTTTTCAATTTATTTTGTTCCTATGGCTCTCATTTTGACAACCGTGGAATCTTCGTGGTTGACATTCGGATTATGGGTTTTGATGGGCTTTGGAATGGCAGGAATTGGATTGTCCGTTATGCATGATGCAAATCACGGCGCTTATTCAAAGAATCCAAAGGTGAACAAATGGGTGGGATATATCATATTGTTCATCGGTGGAAGTGATATCAACTGGAGAATACAACACAATGTTCTTCACCACACGTTTACCAATGTAGACGGTATGGATGAGGACATAGACCCCGGCAAAGTGATGCGCTTTTCTCCACATGCACCACGTTTGGACGCTCACAAATACCAACATATTTATGCTTGGTTTTTATATGGCTTAATGACGATCCTTTGGTTTACAACGAAAGATTTTGATCAATTGATTCGCTACAACAAAATGGGACTCCTTAAAACACAAGGGATTTCCTATAAAAAGGCAATGACTGGAATTATCCTATCGAAGATTTTATACGTAGGACTGACACTTGGTCTTCCGTTGATTTTTAGTGCAGCACCTTTTTATGTAACAATCATAGGATTCTTAGTGATGCATTTTATTGCTGGGGTTTGGTTGGGAATTATTTTCCAGCCTGCGCACGTTGTTCCAACAAGTAATTATCCTAGACCGGATGATTCAGGAAATATTGAAGCGGACTGGGCGGTAAGTCAATTGTACAATACAGCTAATTTTGCTCCCGGTGCTCGTTTCTTTTCATGGTATGTTGGTGGATTGAATTACCAAGTTGAGCACCATTTGTTTCCAAACATTTGTCACGTGCATTATCCGAAAATCGCAAAGATTGTTCGTGAAACTGCAGAGGAATATAGGTTGCCTTACAACAGTTTCAAAACGTTTGGTAAAGCGCTGAAAGAGCACGGTAAAATGCTTTATAACTTAGGACATTATGACAATGCTCCTGGTTTACATGGCTAAATGAATTTAGAAACGCTTCGAACATATTGCCTCAACAAAGCGTTCTCTTCAGAACATCTTCCTTTTGACGATAAAACACTTGTTTTTAAAGCAGGCAGTAAAATGTTTGCGCTTGTAGATATCATTGAAGCAAAGTCTGTCAACTTAAAATGTGATCCGGAGCGTGCATTCGAACTACGGGAATCGTACCCAGAAATTCACCCGGGTTACCACATGAGTAAAAAACATTGGAATACAGTTTCCCTTCAAGAATCGCTAAGTGATGATTTTATTTTTGAGCTTGTTGACCATTCCTACGACTTGGTGTACAAAAGCTTGACTAAAAAAGAAAGAACAGCACTTGAGGGTTGATAAGTATTTGTGGTGTGTCAGATTAGCGAAAACTCGATCAATCGCAACAGAGTTAGTCAAGAAAGGTAAAATTCGGGTAAACGGCGAGCAAGTCAAGCCTTCTCGCGTAATCAAACTCAAAGACGTAATTCAATTTAACCGAAATGCAGCAGAGTTTTCTTTTAAAGTTATCGGTCTTCCCGAACGAAGTAGAGTCGGAGCTAAACTGGTTGTGGGTTTAATTGAGGATGTTACGCCAATAGAAGAGCTAGAGAAGCACAAAGTGTATTTAGCAGCTCAATCCAACTATAGACACTTTGGCGACGGGAAACCTACTAAAAAGGACCGGAGAAGCCTAGACGATTTCCTAGAGAATTGGGAATAGGGTTTTTGGCCCTAAGATAATTCGCATAAAAAAACTGCTACACCCAAGGCGCAGCAGTTCAACGTTTTTCAAAAAGGAATTAGTCCTCTATTTCTACAGAAGCGTCAGGTGCATTTTTCCCTACACTAGCGATTCCATTCAACATGGCTGCCTCAGTCGTATACATTTCACTTTTTCCAATTACCTGTCCATTGGTAGATTTCAAATTGAAATAAAAAGAACCGTCTTTTGCCGTGTTCTTATCGAAACAATTATCATCTCCACAGTTTTTTCGAACAGACTCAATGCCGTTGTCACAAGATGCTTTTGACTTGTACCCTTGGCTAGCCAATATTATTTGACCATTTCCAGCCTTTAAGTTGAAATAAAAGTCTCCGTTTTTTCCAGTTTTAATGCTAAACTTTCCCATAACTAATTAAAATTTTTCTCCAAGGTAAATAAAATTTAGATAAAATGTGTTGCGTGAAGCCTTAAATAGGTAGGTTTTAACAAGGATTTAAACTTTTTTCTTAGGAGCTGTAACTTTTCACCGACATGTAAGTCTTACCACAAACAAAACCAGAAAAGATGAAAAATTTAGTACTTATAGCAACAGTTTTAATTGGCGGATATACTTTCGGACAAGAGGATCCTGATACGACAAGAGTTAGAGTTGGTAAGACAACGGAAATATTAATTATTAATACCCCAGTATCGGAAGATTCGTTAAGGTCGGATGTTCCAGATACAATTGATGCAGGTCCAATTGAACCCAGAGAGCCGCACAGAGACAATGAAGCGCATTGGGCCGGAATTGATTTTGGAATGAACGTCAACACGAACGGAAGTGGTTCTGATAAGTTTGGAAACTACACGTACTGGGAAAATGATCCGCTAAAGTCATTTTATTTTAACGTAAACTTTGCGGAGAAAAAGATTAAAATCATCAAAGAGTATGTTGGTATTACGACAGGTTTAGGGTTTAATTTCAACCAAATTGGTTTCCAGAACAATTTTGTGATTGCTGATTCGGCGGATACGTTAACAGCGTCTATATCACCAATCAATTATACGAAAAACAAATTACGGGCAGCTTATTTTCAAATCCCTCTGATGTTAGAGTTTAACACGTGCAAAGACAATGATAAGGGTGTTTATTTGGCTGCAGGTGTTATTGGTGGTGTACGTATAGCTTCTCGTACAAAACGAGTATACGTAGTTGATGGAGATAAAGTAAAAGAAAAAGCGAAAGGAACGTATGGACTTGAACCGTTCAAACTCGACGCTACTGCAAGAATTGGATACGGAGACTGGGGAGCATTTTTTAACTATAGCGTTTTACCCTTGTTTGACACCGACAAAACAACCGCTGTTCACCCAATTAGTTTTGGTCTGAGTTATAGCTTCTAATTTCATATGATTGATTATCAGATTTGTTAGAATAAAAGAATAGAAGCATAGCTTTTTAGGTGCAAGAAAAAAGGGTCCCGAATTATCGAGACCCTTTTAATTTATATAAAAACCGTATTAGTTCTTAACAATGTTCAATTTAGTAGATGCTCCATTTGCAGTCGCAACTGTCATAATGTATGCTCCAGCTTCTAAATTTGAAGTATTTACTACAGCTGCATTTCCTGCAATAACAACTGGAATTGTTGCAACTGTTTTACCTGCTAGATCTGTAATAGTAACTGTAGCGTCGCCAGAAGCGTTTACACGTAAGTTAATTACATCATTCGTTGGGTTCGGGAATGCAACAGCTTCAAGAGTTGTGTTTTCTTCTAAACCAACTGTGTTAGGCTTCAATTCCAATCCAAGACTGATCGCGTTCGTTCCAGCCCATCCTGTAAACCAAGTTCCAGCGATTTGAATCGGTGCTGCCAATAAGATGTCATATTCTTCATTTCCACTGTAATCAATAGCATTGTCATATCCAAAGACAACATTCGTTACTGCTGTACTTGTGGCACAAACTAAGTAAACCATATCATCAACCAATGGAACAGCTTGTTCAAAAGGGTGGAAAATAACCGTTTGGTTATCGTTGTTGCCTGCTAAGTAGGTTACTGTAGAGTATACCGGAGGCGAAACAAGAGTTGCCAAATCGTTTGGAGCAGACCATTCATAAATTGTGAATGTAATTTCTTCTCCAGTCATATCGATAGCTGAAGTATCGCCACTTGGAACAAATTTTACTCCTGTTGCCATAACTTCACTCGCGTCAGGATTAGTAAAACTCATACAAGCTTCATAGATTCCTGGGTTATCCGTGTTTTGTGGATATGTATTGTGCACTGGGTCGTCATTCGCATCTAAACGAGATCCAGACAACCAATTCGTATTTACTGTGAAAGAAGACGAATACATATTATCCGTTGGGTCTTCATCCGTTGAATCTGAAGATACGGTATACTCCATGAAGTACTCTCCATCAGAAAGTGTAGCTAAATCTAATGTAGGAAGAATGTTTGCCGTTCCAGCCAAAGCTTCAGCTGAGTCAGAAACAGGAACAGACAATCCCGTGATTGAATTATCGTATACTGAAGGTCCTCCAGTTCCTGGTCCATTCACTTTCAAATTGATTACTACGCCTGTTTGAGGTTCGTTCCCGTAATTGAAAACACGAACAGCTGGGTCAAAAATATTGTTAGACAATACAGAAGGAACACCTGCAGATGTTGGGATCTTTGCAATTTCCGGATTGATTGTCATATCGTCTCCAAGAATACCAACTTTGTTTCCTAAGAACATAACTACGTCACCAGCAAGCATTGCATTCGTGATAGCTTGACCAGGACCACTTCCAACCATAACAACTGGAATCGTAAGATTTGCACCTTGTGCACCACCACCCATTCCAACTGGATCCGGATCACGGTTGATGATGATTACGGCTACCGCACCTTCGTTTTGCGCATTAAGAGCTTTCACTCCAAATTCACAACTTCCTCTATACATTACGGCGATTTTACCCGCAACAGAAGATCCGTTTGTCAAAGCACTACAGGCTTCTTGAGACAAAGGGTGAGGAATTGTAGTTGTACTCGTACCTGGAGTTCCGTCCTCACACATAGCTAATGTGTCTTGAACAAATGTTCCAGCTATATTGAAATCTGGAGTCGACCCCCAGTTGTCCGCCCAAGTAAATGGATGATTTCCAGCAATTGAAGCAGGCGAAATACCTCGAACAATGATTTGGGCGTTTGTGCTAATCGCCATTGCTGTTAAAGCAATGACACTGAGTAAAAGTTTTTTCATAATTATAAGAATTTGTTAAAATAAGAGAGTTAAAATTAATGAATATTTAACATATAACGAAAAAGTACGCGAAAGAGTTGAAATAAAAAATCCCCATTCTTGGAATGAGGATTTAAAGTATTATGAAGTGAATAGCAATTACTTAGTTACAGCACCCTTCAAATATTCACGATTCATACGGGCAATATTGTCTAAAGAAATTCCTTTTGGACACTCAACTTCACACGCCCCGGTGTTCGTGCAGTTACCAAAACCTTCTTCATCCATTGTTTTAACCATGTTCAAAACACGATCTTTCGCTTCTACTTGACCTTGCGGTAATAGAGAGAGTTGAGAGACTTTGGCAGAAACAAACAACATAGCTGAGGCATTCTTACATGATGCCACGCACGCACCACATCCAATACAAGTTGCCGCCTCAAACGCTTCGTCTGCATCATCTTTCGGGATGGGAATGGCGTTTGCGTCGACAGTATTTCCAGAAGTGTTTACGGATACAAACCCACCAGAATTCATAATTCTATCAAACGCAGTGCGGTCAACTACTAAATCTTTAATCACTGGAAAGGCTTTTGCTCTCCACGGTTCAATGTAGATTGTTTCACCATCTTTGAACTTACGCATGTGTAATTGACAAGTTGTGATGCCTCGATCAGGACCGTGTGCCTCTCCATTGATGTACATGGAACAAGACCCACAAATACCTTCTCGACAATCGTGATCAAAAGCGATTGGAGAATCCCCTTTGTTGATCAATTCTTCGTTCAATAGATCCATCATTTCCAAGAAAGACATGTCTCCTTCAATCCCGTCAATTGGATAATTCACCATTTGACCTTTATCATTAGGTCCGTTTTGTCTCCAAATTTTTAAATTCAGTTTCATATTTGTAATTTTTAAAACTGAGGACTAAAAGACTCAGTATTCAAGGACAATAAGTCCTGACTCCTTCTGTCTAGGGTCCAACAGTCCAATTCTATTTATAACTTCTTTGTACCAATTTTATATTTTCAAACACCAAGTCTTCTTTGTGCAACTTCGGTTCAGAAGGGTTTCCTGAGTATTCCCAAGAAGCAACATAAGCAAAATCGTCATCGTTTCTCAATGCCTCTCCTTCTGGGGTTTGAGATTCTTCACGGAAATGACCTCCACATGATTCGTTTCTGTTTAATGCGTCTATGGCCATCAGTTCACCAAGTTCCAAGAAATCAGCAACACGAGCTGCCTTTTCTAATTCTGGGTTCAATTCATCCAATTTTCCTGGGATACGAACATTCGCATAAAATTCATCACGGATTTCTTGAATCTCTTTTATAGCAGAATTCAAACCTTCAGCATTACGTGCCATTCCTACATTGTTCCACATTACCTTTCCAAGACGTTTGTGGAAGTGATCGACTGACTTAGTTCCTTGAACCCCAATTAATCTTTCGAGGTGTGTTCTCACGGCATTTTCAGCCTCCTCGAACTCCGGTGTATCTGTGGAAATTGCTCCCGTTCTGATATCATCTGCTAAATAATCGCCAATTGTGTACGGCAATACAAAGTATCCATCGGCTAAACCTTGCATTAAGGCAGAAGCTCCAAGTCGATTCGCACCATGATCAGAGAAATTCGCCTCACCGGCAACATAGCAGCCTGGAATTGTACTCATGAGGTTGTAATCTACCCAAATTCCACCCATTGTGTAGTGTACTGCAGGGTAAATTTTCATCGGCGTTTCATACGGATTGTCATCCGTAATCTTGTAATACATTTGGAATAAGTTTCCGTATTTTGCTTCAACTACATCACGACCCAGTTTATAAATGTCGGCAGCAGTGGCATTTTCAACGTGCTGAACATGTGCTTGCTCTTTCCCGTATCGTTCAATTGCAGATGCAAAATCCAAATACACTGCTTCTCCTGTAGCGTTAACGCCATAACCAGCATCACAACGTTCTTTTGCTGCGCGTGAAGCAACATCACGTGGAACGAGGTTACCGAATGAAGGGTAACGTCTTTCTAAGTAATAATCACGCTCGTCTTCCGATAAGTCCGTTGGTTTCTTCGTTCCTTTTCGAATTGCCTCAACGTCTTCCATGTTCTTTGGTACCCAAATACGACCATCGTTTCGCAAGGATTCTGACATCAATGTTAATTTCGATTGGTTTTCACCTGAAACCGGAATACAAGTTGGGTGAATTTGTGTAAAACACGGGTTGGCAAATTGAGCACCTTTTTTGTGAATTTTCCAGTTGGCTGAAACGTTAGATCCCATTGCGTTTGTTGACAAGAAGAAAACGTTTCCATATCCACCCGAAGCAATAACTACTGCATGTGCAGAGTGTCTTTGCAATTCACCATCTACCATATTTCTAGCGATGATTCCTCTTGCTTTTCCATCAACTACCACCAACTCTTGCATTTCGTGGCGGCTGTACATTTTAATTTTTCCTTTACCAATCTGGCGAGACATAGCTGAGTATGCACCGAGCAATAATTGCTGTCCAGTTTGGCCTTTGGCGTAGAATGTTCTCGAAACAAGAACACCTCCAAATGAACGGTTGTCTAAAAGGCCACCGTAATCACGAGCAAATGGGACACCTTGTGCAACACATTGGTCAATAATGCTTGCTGAAACTTCGGCTAGACGGTGAACATTGGCTTCACGCGAACGATAATCACCTCCTTTTACCGTATCATAAAACAAACGGAAAACGGAATCTCCATCACCTTGATAGTTCTTTGCAGCGTTGATTCCTCCTTGGGCAGCAATAGAGTGTGCACGACGAGGAGAATCTTGAAAACAAAATGCTTTTACATTGTAGCCCAATTCGGCAAGAGAAGCAGCGGCAGAACCACCAGCTAATCCCGTTCCAACAACAATTACATCAATTCCACGCTTGTTCGCAGGGTTGACTAATCGAATTTTGTTTTTATAATCAGACCATTTTCTGTCAATTGGTCCTTCAGGTATTTTTGAATCTAATACAGACATTTTATAATTGCTTTTAGATTATGATAAGTGAATGAGAATAGGAATGATTGCGAACGCAAGCGGAATCACGATTGCGAAGACTTTTCCTGCCATTGAAATAGCCCCGACATATTTTTTGGAGCGCAAACCTAGGGTTTGAAAGGCAGACGAGAAGCCGTGCCACAAGTGGAAGGCCAATACTGCCATTGACAAAACATAAAAAGCGACAGCCAACCAAGCGTATTCATTTTTTGGGAAACCTTCCTTCTGTTTTCCGAAATAGGAGAATACCAATCCGTGCAAATCTTTATACCCTTCGCCAACTTTTAACTCTGAGCGTTTATCGTATAGCTCCGTTCCATGTTTGATATCAAAAGCTTCTTGTGTTTCTCCAGATTTTGGGTCTTTGTATCTGAATTCTTTCAATTCTCCGTTGGTTGTTGGCATGTACGTTACCTCAACAGATTGTTGCATGGGCATACCTGTTTGTGGATTCTGTGATTGGAATTCAATCGTTTTAACAACTGTATGGAGCGGCATAGGTTCATTAGAAACTTTCGTTTTAAACCAGAAATTGGCCATGTGCATCACAATGAATACCAGAACGAGTGTTCCCAAAATCGCCATATATCTACTTGGTGTTGATGAATTTTCACCCGGTTTGTTGTAGGCGTACTTTTTAGGTCGTGCTTTTATATTTTGATAAGTCAATAGAAAACCATCGATTGCATGAAACAAGATAGAAAAATACGTCAGATAAGCCATTATCTTTATAAATGGGTTCGTTGCCATGAAGTGGGCATACTCATTGAACGCCATTTTTCCAGATTCTCCTGTGTGGGTAATCAATTGTAAATTTCCGAGTAAATGCCCTACTAGAAAGAGACATAGAAATAAACCGGTTAATGCCATCCAGTACTTTTTTACGATAGAGGAGGACAAAATTGCTGATTTGCTCATATTTTAGGTATAATTCGTTTGAGGTTGCAAATTTAACAGTTACAACAATCTATTCCGAAAATGGTTGTTATTTAGAATGAATATAGATTAACTTAGGTCTTCTCGGAAGGATTGTAGGACGCTTGATCCGTTTTCATCCACCTCGAGAATTGAACTTCCGCCAAGCACAATTGTTTGATTATCAATCTGGTGACCACACGGGAAGCCAAAACCAATCGGTATTTTTCGGTGGGATAGATGCGAGAGAATAATTTCTTCTAAGCAAAGTCCGAAAGGTGTATCTGTATCAGACATTCCATTAAATCCGCCGTTTATCACTCCGGAAACTTCATCCAACACCCCTGCATATTTCAAACCATAGAGCATTCGGTCGATTTTGTAGAGATGTTCTCCAACATCTTCAATAAAGAGAATACTGTCAGTGAACAAACTTTTATCCAATCGAGGTAAAAGAGCATGAATCATGGCTAAATTTCCTCCGATTACTTTGCCCCGAGCCACTCCTTCTTTGTTGAAGGGTGTTTTTGGAGCGCACAATGTTTCGGGTGTTCCAGAAAATGCAGATAGTAATGAGCGCAAAGATTCCGGTGAATTATCCTGAAAATTCAAAGGCATAGTCGCATGCAAACTAGGCATGTTTTTATCGTTCAGCAAGAGGTGAAAAGCTGTTACATCACTGAAACCGACGACATGTTTAGGGTTGCTGTCGAATTTCTCCCAATGGAGATTGTCGAGCAGGTGCATACAACCATATCCACCCCGCGCACACAAAATCGCCTTGGCTTCGGGATGGTCTAAACCTTGCTGAAAGTCAAAAAGTCTTTCTTCAACAGATCCAGAAAAATAATTGTGATTGCCCAGGGCATATTTCGAAATTTCAACATTAAAGCCATTTTGAACGAAAAAGTCTCGAGCGAAATTCACATGTTCGGTTTCGATTGCTTTTGCGGGCGAACAAATATAGATTAAATCACCTTTTTGGAGTTGGGGGAGCATAGGAAAGCTTTTTCTCAAAAGTAAAAGAAAGTTCGCAAATGAATGGAAAAAGGTAAATTTGTATATTATCTATGGACTCAGGACTATAGGATTCAAGACTAAAAAACTTAGGTTGGGCGTCAAACTCAAGGTTTGGATCCCAATGTCATGAATCTTTTAGTCTTTTGGCCCTGAATCAAAAAAAAGGAAAAATGATTACCCCATACACCGACGAATATTTCATGAAACAGGCGTGGCTCGAAGCAAAAAAAGCGTACGAGCTTGATGAAGTTCCTGTGGGTGCTGTGATTGTTGCTAATAAACAAATTATTGCTCGAGCACACAATTTGACGGAACGTCTGCATGACGTTACCGCCCATGCCGAGATTCAAGCGATTACCGCGGCAGGGGAATATTTAGGGGCGAAATATCTAACAGATTGTACACTTTACGTAACATTAGAACCTTGCGTCATGTGCGCTGGAGCGCTGTATTGGTCACAAATTGACAAAGTAATTTTTGCTGCTCGCGATGAAAAACGAGGTGCAGGAAGAATAAAAGAAGGATTGTATCACCCTAAAACAGTCGTTTCGAACGGTGTCATGGAACAAGAATGCTCCGAACTAATGAAAGAATTTTTTAAGGCGAAACGGGTATGAAAGCAACAATGATTTTTTGGACGTGGTTGATTACACTTGCTCTAGGATTCATAGGAGGTTCAGTATTGTTTCAGAGTCTAACTGTCGGTGTAATCGGAACTTCTATCGCCACGATTTTCTCGTTGCCCTACCTTTTAATCATGATTTCTGCTTCTTTCGGGATAAAAGATTTCTGGAAACAACAAATTGTTCATGCAGCGTGCACAATTTTAACTTCTTTGGTGCTTGTTATTCTTGACCAAGGCCTTAACAAGGAATTGCTCGGGTTACCTTTGGGGTACTTTGTTGTTGCATTGATAGTTCAATATCTTTTGTACAAAAGATTAAAGAAGCCAAAACCGAATGTCTTTTGATATGAAGCTGAAGGAAATGAGAATTGAGGTTGTTGACGTGTTAATCATGTGGTTTTTAACCCTAATCATGGGTGCTGTTTTCTTGATTCCTTTTTTCTCTTCCGCTGCTTTAATGTTCTCTTATTTCGCCGCCTTGTTTTCTTCCCCATTCTTGGCCATATCAACTTTTCAGGTGAAATATAAACCAAGTTTCTTGGCTTTTCAATGTACTCATGTGCTTGTTGCAGTAGTAATATGGTTTTTTTTGATTACGAGCAACATGAATTTTAGGATGGGTTCGGCATGGTATACACTTTATTACTTCGGAATAGGAATCGGCGTACAGTTGTTATGGGTACTGTGGCTAAAAGAAAAAGTAAATCAATTTGCAAACCCGAAAAGCGATCTAATTAACTAGAAGAAGGTAAATGAAACCATTAACGGTATTTGGGACTTGGGTACTGACTTTGCTGGTTGGTTTTGTCGTTGCAACAATGGCTTTGCAAAGTCCGTATTTCGGTCTTATTTTCACCGCCATCGCGGCATTTTGTTCATTGGGTTACCTTGTGATGATGCTGATATTCGCCTTTATAATGCAAAACTTTTGGCAACAGCAAATTGTACATTTTATATCCACCGTGGTAACCATGTTAGTGCTATTGATTGTCGAT
>CBFIBY010000066.1:0-13227 GCA_965660955.1 Crocinitomicaceae bacterium
ATTTATCTTTTTTGTGGTTGCTGTTCCATGCAAGAGCCTGTTAAAGTGAAGCCGACAAAAATTTATTCAAGGCATACAGGTTACGAAAATTACTATGAAGTGATCATTGAATATGTGAACAAAAAAGGAGAAAACGTTACGGAAGCACTTGATCTAGCGTATGTTTGGAAAAAGAAATTCAGACGATATAAGACAATCGGTTCGATTCTTCAATTACCTCATGACTCATGCGTTCAGCCAAGAGATTGGAATAAGCCTGAAAATAATAGCGAGGAATAAGAGACTATTTTACTTCTCAAGCAATTTTCGCATGGATACTTTTTCTCGTATTATTCCTTCCAATTCAGAAATCCCCACCCGAATTTGCTCCATCGTTTCAATGTCGCGAACAGTTACCGTATTGTCTTCCATGGTTTGGTGATCAACCATTACACAGTATGGAGTTCCAATTGCATCTTGACGTCTGTTTAGTTTTAAAGTTGTATCTTTTTCATCATTTTGGCAGTTAAAATCAAATTTCAACTCATTGATAATTTCCCTCGCTTTTTCGGGCAAACCATCTTTTTTCGTTAAGGGCATCACGGCCACTTTATACGGTGCTAGTGCTGGGGGTAATTTTAGAAGTGTTCTTTCTGAACCATCTTCCAATACTTCTTTTTTCAACGAAGAACTCAACACCGCCAAGAACATTCTATCCAAACCAATAGAAGTTTCAACCACGTAAGGCACATAATTCTTGTTCAATTCAGGATCGAAGTACTGTAATTTCTTTCCTGAAAATTCTTCGTGTTGTTTCAAATCGAAATCGGTTCTAGAATGAACACCTTCCAATTCTTTGAAACCCATGGGAAAATTGAATTCTATATCCGCTGCAGCATTTGCGTAATGTGCCATTTTGATATGGTCGTGGAATCGGTAATTCTCATCACCCAAACCAAGCGATTTATGCCAGCTCAATCGATATTCTTTCCAGTAGTCGTACCATTTCATTTCTTCTCCTGGACGAACAAAAAATTGCATTTCCATCTGTTCAAATTCACGCATGCGAAAGATAAACTGTCGAGCGATAATCTCGTTTCGGAAAGCCTTACCAATTTGTGCAATACCAAAGGGAATCTTCATTCTACCGGATTTCTGAACGTTCAAGTAATTCACAAAAATTCCTTGCGCAGTTTCTGGACGCAAATAAATCGTAGAAGCATCACCAGCCACTGAACCCATCTCCGTTGAGAACATAAGGTTAAATTGGCGAACATCTGTCCAATTTTTAGAACCCGAAATAGGGCAAGCAATTTCTAAATCTTCGATTAGTTTTTTAACTCCCTCCAAATCTTCTGCTTCCAAGGTCGTACGCATGCGACTTTCTATATCATCGATTTTCGTTTGGTTGCGCAGAACATTCGGATTCGTAGCAAGAAACTGAGTTTCGTCGAAACTTTCTCCAAAACGTTTGTGCCCTTTTGCTACTTCTTTCTTAATTTTTTGACGAATTTTCTCGATGTGATCTTCAATGAGAACATCGGCACGGTATCTTTTTTTGGAATCTTTGTTATCAATCAAAGGGTCGTTAAACGCATCAACGTGACCAGAAGCCTTCCAAGTTGTTGGATGCATAAATATAGAGGCATCAATTCCAACGATATTCTCGTGCATGTGAACCATGGACGACCACCAATAATCTTTGATGTTATTTTTCAGTTCAGAACCCAACTGACCGTAGTCGTACGTTGCACTTAAACCGTCATAAATTTCAGAAGAAGGAAATACAAATCCATATTCCTTCGCATGAGAAATAACTTCTTTGAGTAAATCGTCTTTTTGTTCCATGGAGGCAAAGGTAATGCGAAATTGAGAATTGACAATCGACCTTACAGGAGAATATTCGCTAGAATAGAAGAATGGTACGAATGGAAACAACAAGTCCCGCTTCAACCGAGTTGAGCGGGACTTTAATATGTGAAATGTAAATTAGTGAATCTTGTTCGGTTCTTCTTTTTCTTCTCGAACTTCAACTTTCTTTACGATTTTCTTTTTCGATTCTGAGCGCGTTACTTTCGCATTGCTCTTTGCTTCCTCTTTCTTTAATTCAGCTAATTTCTTTTCTGCAGCTGCACCTGTGAAAACTTCATGTCTCACGGCTCCGCTTTCATCAACTTCGGTAACTTCAACAGTTTTTACACCGTTTTCCTCAGTTACTTTTACTTCACGCTGAACGTTAACTTCTTTCTTAACTGCTTTTACTTCCTCTTTTTTTTCAGTTTCTACTTGAGAAAAGGCAGCTGAAGAAAGCAATATAGCACAAATAAATATTCCTAATTTTTTCATGATTCTAATTTTGTATAAGCAAGAATACGACAATTTCGATTCTGTTGCAAATTCTTATGCGCTGAATAACTACTTTTTAACGTCCTTTAGCGCATCATTAATGTCACCTATGTAGTTCAAAACGCGTTCTTTCCCAAATGCAGAAGTGCTGGATGTTGTAAATAGGGGAGGTAAAGCGTCCCATGATTTTAGCATTTCTTTTTTGTATTTCGCTAAGTTCTTTTGAAGTACCGAACTAGAAAGCTTATCTATTTTGGTGAAAACCATGGAAAACGGAATTTGCTTCTGTCCGCACCAATTCATGAATTCCAAATCAATTTTTTGTGGTTCAAGCCTTGAGTCTAAAAGAACAAAGACATTCATCAACTGCTCACTTTTTGTCAAGTAGTCAACAATGAACTTTTCCCACGATTGTCTGGAAGTTTTAGAAGCCCGAGCATATCCATACCCCGGCAAATCCACCAAATACCATTCATTGTTGATAAGGAAGTGATTGATCAATTGTGTTTTCCCTGGTCGACCGGAAGTTTTGGCTAACTTCTTATTATTCGTTAGCATATTAATCAATGAAGATTTGCCAACGTTCGATCGTCCAATAAAAGCGTACTCAGCTTTTCCATCCTTTGGACATTTGCTGAATTCACTGTTCGAAATGACAAATACGGCCTCCTTAATCTGCATAAATTCAAATTTACGGACAAATGTACAAAAGGCGCTAGGAATGACATCCAGGTTTGCAATAATCCATTCAATTACATTTCCTTTTGAGGTGGAAATACCTTATCTTTGTTGTCCATTTAAACCAAATCCTATGAAAGTTTTAATCGCCCTATTTGTGTGCAGCCTTATGCTGTTTGCCTGCAATCAAAATTCAAAATCTGAAACAAGCCAAAATAAAACGAAAAAGCCAGCTGAGAAAGTAGTTGCTAACAAAATGTTGACGTTTGAAATTCAAGGAATGACTTGTGTTATGGGTTGTGGTGGGTCGATTCGTAAGGAATTGGCAGAAACGAATGCCGTTGAAAAATGTGAATTCGATTTTGAAACGGATCGTGAAACAAACGTAGTGAAAGTCTCATTTGATGAAAATAAAACATCAGCGAAAAAGTTGATTGATATCGTTACAAAAATGAACGATGGACAGTTTACTGTCGGTGCGAACGAAGAAAATGATGTTTCTGTCAATATCAAGACAACGCTCAAAGACGTTGGTGAAGAAGGTAAATCTTAAAAGAAAGCCAAACTTTACGTGAAATTACACCATCGAATTTTAGGTGAAGGCCAACCATTGGTCATTCTCCATGGTCTTTTTGGATATTCAGATAATTGGCAAACGCATGCCAAAAAATTAGCCGAATATTACCAAGTTATCCTTGTGGATCAACGAAATCACGGACATTCCGATTGGAGCGACGATTTCAATTACGACCTTTTGGCGGAAGATTTACAGGAACTTTTTCTTGAACTTGAATTGGAAGAGGTGATTCTTCTTGGTCACTCGATGGGCGGAAAAACAGCGATACGATTTGCTCAACTTTATCCGGAAAACCTAGAGAAATTGATTGTCGTCGATATCGGCGTAAAAACTTACCCGTCTCACCATGAGCAGATTTTAGCCGGATTACATTCTATCGATTTGGAAGTTGTAAACAGCCGCTCTGTTGCAGAAAAAAGTATGGAAAAGCATATTGATTCATACGGCGTGCGGCAGTTTCTATTAAAAAATCTGTATTGGATTGAAAAAGGGAAATTGGCTTGGCGGATGAATATTCCAGTGCTTGAACGAGAAATGGAGGATATCTTAAGCGGTTTGCCTGAAACGGAAGTGTTCACCCAAACTTTGTTTATTCGAGGAGAAGCATCAGATTATATTCAAGACGAAGATATTCCACATTTGGAGAATCTATTTCCCGATTTTCATTTCAAAAGCATAGCAAATGCAGGTCATTGGGTTCATGCCGAAGCGCCTGAAGAATTTATGGAGGCCGTATTGTCGTTCTGCCTGCGTTAAACAATATTTCGGCAAGTTATTTGTTATCTATTATAACATGAAAAACCTTTTACTTCTTTTCTGTCTAATGATAGTTGGTGCTTCGCATGCACAAACTACATTCAATTTTAAATCACATGATTTTGGAGAATTAGAAGGTTATTCTGTTCGCTTCGTCGACTTGGTCATTACCAATAATGGCCCCAAAAAAGAGTATCTGCTCAGCGTAAAGAAACCGATGGAGGTGGTGTACATCGTGAATGGGCAATTCATGGAACAAGACAGTAGTATCACCATTCGATTACAAGTCAACCCTAAGAAAAAAGGAAACTTTAAATATGTAGTTGAAGTTTTTACCAGTGATCGTCAGGAAGCTCAAGATATCATCTTGAAGGGATCATTAAATGAAATATCGAGCAACGATAATTCCTTTCAAAATTGTCCATCATTCGGACAAAGACCAGCTGGTAGCGATCCAACGGCTTTTGAATTAACGGTTGTGACAATTGATAAAGAATCGAAAACTCCTTTGGGTAAGTCGACCGTAACTTTGCTGCAAAATGGAAAGACGATTGGCGCATACCGAACGAAAAAAGATGGTAAAATAAAAGAAAAGGTACCATTAGGATATTCTTACTTCTATGCCACGCATGACGGATATTTTCCTGCTGAGTTGGGAACGTATATCAATTTCAAACGAAATTATATCGTTATGGAATTGGAGAAAGACCAAACTATTGTTGAACCAATTCCAGATGAACCGGTCGTGGTGATCATGGAAGAACCAATAGAAGAAGATACGCTTTTGATTGTAATTGAAGAGCACGAGATAGAATTAGACAAAGAGTTAGAGGAGGAGATAATAATTCCTGAAGAAGCGCCTGTGGAATTAACACAACTCGATCCAAACGACTTTTCAGAGGAGAATTTCAAACCCATCAATATAACGTTCGTTTTGGATGTTTCCAGCTCAATGAACCAAGCGGATAAAATCGAATTGATGAAATTTGCATTGTATGATATGGTAGACATGCTTCGTCCACAGGATGAAATTTCACTAGTAACGTATGCCAATGACGCTAGAGTAATATTGTCACCAACTACTGGTGATGATAAAGCAACGGCAAGAGAAAAAGTTGAAAAACTACGTGCATCAGGAAGAACAGCTGGAGGTGCTGGAATTAAATTGGGATACAAACAAAACAAAAAGGCCTTTATTGAAGGTGGAATTAATCATGTTATTGTCATTACTGATGGTGCATTCAATAGGAATTCGAAGGATTATCTTCGATATGTGAAGCGTTTCAAGAAAAAAGGAATCAACTTGTCGATAGTTGGTATTAAAAACAAGGCAAACGATGCCGAAAAAATGGCCGAATCAGCAGAAAAAGGGGGTGGCAGCTATATTCCGATAAACAAACTAGCGGATGCCAAGAATAATTTGAAACAAGCCATCCGTTTGATTAGCTTCCGCTTCTAGTTGTTTGGTAGCTTGTGGTTCTTTCCCTATTTTTGAACAAAATTACGAACTATGCGCCTGCTTGTAACTCTGATTTTATTATTTGTAACCTTTACTAGTTCTTCACAGATTTGTCAGGGTTGTCGTGATTTAACCAAGAAACCAGCGGATATCAATTCCAAAGCAGTCGAACTTTATTCCAATGACTTTAGTGATCCTGCGGATTGGAGTTTTTCAAATACCTCTTCGAATAACGCAGATTGGCAAATCACAACCAATCAATCAGCTGCTCCAATTCCTTTTTTCCAACCGGCAGGATTTTCATCTGCGTCAAATGGTTTTGCCATAATTGATTCGGATGCGCAAGGTGGAAATGAAACTCAAGATTGTATTATTAGTCTTGATACGCTGATTTCTAACTGTGTTTCAGAGCCATTCATCATATTACGATTTTATCAAATGTTGAGAAGATTCAACGATACAACGACTGTTGAAGTAAGTAATGACGGAACCAATTGGACAGAATTTCTCTGCAATCCAGGTTTAAGCAACAATGATAATACTATGAATCCGCAAAAAGTGGATATAAATATTAGTAGCGTAGCCGGAAATGAAGACACGGTTTTCATTCGATTTAGATATCGAGCAAGTGACGCTTGGTTTTGGGCAATCGATGATGTTCAAATTCTAGTGCAAGACCAATATGATCTAGAAGGAAAGGATGTTTCTTTCGGGACTGTTGGAAATTGGGGCTATAAATTACCATATTATCAAATACCCGTTGATCAAATAGCACCAATTGAAATTACCGGTCGTGTAAAAAACGCTGGACACACCTTGCAATCTGACATAATTATTACATCGAGCACAACGGATGGGTTTACAGGAAGTAGTGCCTCTGCACCACTCTTTGCTAACCAGTCGGGAACATTCGATGTACAAAACCTTTGGACACCGCAAGCCACACTTGGGACAAAAATGATAACGACGGTGGCGTCCTCTTCAGCGACTGACCAAGATCCATCAAACGACACATTGGACAATGCATCTTTGAAAATAAGCCCAAAATATTATGCCCGAAGTACAGATGTAAGAACAGGACGTGTGTCCAATAACTTCCATCAATTTGGATATGAAACCGGCAACATTTTTGACATTTTTTCGGATGCTACTGTCACGAGCGCAATGGTGCATGTGGCTGCCGAGTCTACACCAGGGGCACTTTTATTTGCGAGAGTATATGAAGCAATTGATTCTGTTACCTTCAACTTGCGAAGTATTTCAGATACGGTAATTGTTCCCAGTTTGATGAATGATTCTGTTTTCCGCGTTCGATTGATAGATCCAGTTTATATGGAGGCGGGTAAAAGCTACTTGTTGACTGCTGGTTCAACGGGTAGTTCCACATTCCCTGGATTAGTTATGGGTACCTCGAACAAGGCAGAAATATTCACTACTTTTTTTCTTGCTGAGAATTCGACCACTTGGTATTCGTTTACGGAAACGCCAATGGTTAAAATGAATTTTGAGTCAGTGGTTGATTTAGATTCTTACGATGACGAAAAGGATGAGTTGTTCATTTATCCGAATCCCTCGACTGGAATTTTTACTATATCAACAAAAAATGGACCAGATGATTCGATTGAAATTACGTTGATGAGCACAACGGGTCAAATTATTGAGAAGTCCGCATCGTTGAACGAAATGACAGTAGACTTTTCTTATTTGCCGAATGGAACTTATTTTATTCAGGTAGGTAGTTCAAAGTCAAGCATTATGGAAAAGATTGTTATTTTGAAATAAGGTAGAATATCGACTATTCTTCAAATTCGAACTATCTCTTTTCAATTTTTATTTCTCCATAATTAATTCTATTTTTATGGAAATTTTTTAATCAATCAAAAAGCTATACAATCGATTTTGCTAATTCTAAGGAGTTGGTGCCAAGTAATGTTGAATTTTTTCAACGCTTCAGTCGGATGTATCGTTTTCATAAGTAACAGTTAAATAAAAAAACATGAAAAAAATTTACTTAAGTATTTTAGGTTTAGGATTTGCTTTTGGTGTTTCGGCACAAGAACAGGCCTATACAGAAAAGCATATGGTTGGCGGAGAAGAAGGGATTGTACATCCTAAGCCTTCAGCTATTAATGACAAAGCAACAGTACTTTGGTCGGACGACTTCTCTACTCCAGCGAATTGGGTGATGACGAATACAAGTCTTCCTACTCCAGAGGATTGGATTATAACAACAGATCTTACAGCAATCCCTCAGGCGGCACCCTCTTTGTTCCCATTTGCGAGTGCAACGGCTGCCAACGGTTATGCATTGATTAACTCAGACGGTCAAGTCGGAAATACAGACGGTGACGGTGCTATTGTTGGTGAAATGACGAACGCAACACCTATCGATTTATCTGCAAATCCAGCAGTAATATTGAGATTTTCTCATAACTACAGATGGTGGCACGAAGAACGTGGTGTACGTGTATCGGGAGATAATGGAGCAACATGGACTGATTTTCCTATCACTTCTGAAACGGGAGGTGTAATTCCAAATGGATATCCAAATGATCAGAATTCATTGAACCCACAGAATGAGCAAATCAATATATCATCGGTGGCTGGAAATGCTTCGCAAGTGTTGATTCAGTTCTACTATAATGACAATGATTTTTGGGCGTGGTATTGGGTAGTTGATGATGTTGAAATCATTGAACAACCTGCTGACGATATTCAAGTTCTTTCTGCTTGGTTCTCTGGAACAACAAACGGTGGTACTGAATACGGTAGAACTCCTCTAACACAAGTTGATGCTTCTTATTTTGTTGGTGCACAAATATTGAATTTTGGTACTGCACAACAAACAGGTATTGCAGTGGATGCGGATTACACATCATTCATGGCAAACAGTACTTCAGCTCCAGCTCTTGCAGCTGGTGATACAGTGTTTGTTGAGTCAACTGAAATGCCTTCATTAACAACAGGTGTTTACAATGGTATTTACACGGCAACTTCAGTTGAAGAGCCAAGTGGTCCAGACTTCGCTAATAACATTTATCCAAGAAACTTTGAGATAACTTCAGATGTATACTCTTTGGATGGTATCGGAATTTATCCGACAGCTACAACTGATTTGGGTACAATCGGAACAGGCTCTTTCGCCGATTCTGATGACGGATTGGTATTGGCAGGTAAATATGAAATCAAAGCAGCTACTTTAGTTTCAGGAATGAGATTGATGTTGGGTGCTTCAACTGTTGAGGGTGGTCAGATTTACGGATCGATTAAAGATACAGGTACTTTCTGGGCAGATGACATGACATCGCTTCATACTATCTTTGATGCCGTTACTGTTACAGCTGCTCACATAGCTCAAGGTTATGTAGATGTATTCTTTCCATCTGAAATTACTTTGGCACCTGGTGCATACATGGTTGCTGCAGAATTATATAGTAATGGTGGATTAAATGACATCTTTGTTGTTGATGATAAAACGGTTCCTCAACCAGCTTTGACTTCTGGGATTTACATTCCTGGTGACCAGTCTTACACGAATGGTGAAGCAATTGGAATCCGTTTATTAGTCGGAGATCAGTGGGGTGTTGGTTTGGATGAAGCAACGCTTGAAGGTGTTTCTATCTACCCGAATCCTTCTGAAGGAATTGTAAACGTTTCTGTTGAAGATAACGATGCGATTACTGTAACAGTATATGACATGTTAGGTCAAGTTGTGTTGACACACATTGCTGACGGAACAACTTCGGTTGATTTGACTGCAAATGGAACTGGAATGTACTTGGTAAAAGTTTCTAACGACAATGGTTCTATTGTTGAAAGAGTTGTTATCAAATAACAAACCTTAATAAATTCAAGGAGGGGATAGCGAAAGCTGTCCCCTCTTTTTGTTTACTTTTGTTTCAAACTAATGATCATGAAAGCATATGTATTTCCGGGACAAGGTGCCCAATTTTCTGGAATGGGAAAAGATCTATATGACGCATCTCCCGTTGCGAAAGAAATGTTCAACAAAGCCAACGAAATATTAGGTTTCGATATTACCAAAATTATGTTCGAAGGAACAGCTGAAGAATTAAAGGAAACGAAGGTGACGCAGCCTGCAGTTTTCTTGCATTCGACAATTCTAGCAGCATGTTTAGGAGATGAGTTTAAACCCGATATGGTGGCTGGGCATTCATTAGGCGAATTATCGTCCTTAGTTGCAAATAAAGCCTTGTCTTTTGAAGATGGACTCAAATTAGTTTATCAAAGAGCATTAGCCATGCAAAAGGCATGTGAGGCTGAACCTTCCACAATGGCCGCCATTTTGGGCTTAGAAGATAATGTCGTTGAGGAAATATGTAATGAAATTGATGGTGTAGTTGTTCCAGCTAACTACAATTGTCCTGGACAGTTAGTGATTTCTGGAGCGTTACCAGCCGTTGAAAAAGCCTGTGAAAAGTTAACAGAAGCGGGCGCAAGACGGGCGTTAGTATTGCCAGTAGGAGGTGCGTTTCATTCTCCATTAATGGAACCAGCTCGGGCAGAATTGGCAGCGGCTATCGAAGCAACAGACTTTAGTGCACCTATTTGTCCGGTTTATCAAAATGTTCCGGCTTCGGCAGTGAGTGATCCTTCTGAAATTCAAAAAAACTTGATTGCGCAATTGACGGCTCCTGTGAAATGGACACAAACAATGAACACAATGATCGCAGACGGTTGCTCTGAGGTAATCGAAGTTGGTCCTGGAAAGGTTTTGCAAGGATTGTTTAAGAAAGTAGATAGGGCGTTTCCAACAGCAAGTGCTGAGATTAGCGAATAATTACATCGGTTTCTATCCAATTACTCTCATTTAAAGCTCGATCAATTATTTGAATTCGATACTTAATGGTGTCGTTATCAGTTGACAGTTGATTGTAAAAAATAGGTTCAATTGTATACTCAATTGTTCCTTTTATGGATTTCGGTTTTCCGTTATAGATTGGACGTAATCTATTTCGGAATACGATGGAGTCTCCATTCAAATCTGTACCAGGCTGCCAACCACCATTGTCTTTTTTCTCGTAATATTCTAGGAAAAGATTATAGTGGAATTTAGAATTCACATCATACGGTGGACTCGTTTGTTCGGGTTCTAATCCAATATCGCCTTCACCGTCTTTAAATGAAAATGTGACGCGGGCCGAATCACCGAGAATGGTAAAAGATACGTATTCGATCTCTGGAGCAGAGCGAAATTCATCTTTTTTGAAACAGCCAGCAAGAAAAGCAGACGCAAACAAGAAGATTAGGATCAATCGCATATTCGAAAGTAAGAAATCTACAGATAAAACGAATTGATTTTAACAGAAAGCATGTAAATTTGGCAAATGAGCAAGTGGGGGGGCATATTTTCAATACAAAACGAAGCAGATTTTGAGTTTTGGGCCTTGAAAATATTTTCATTTCAATATGAAAACACCTTGGTGTATCGGGAGTATTGTGACCTCATTCAGAAGAACAATCCCCAAAAGCTATCCGAAATTCCATTTTTGCCCATTTCTTTTTTCAAATCGCATGAAGTAAAAAATAAAGATTTGCCTGTTCAAGTAACTTTCAAGAGCAGTGGAACTTCTGGAATGGAAAGAGCTCGACATTATGTGCAGCGACTTGAATTGTACGAGACATCATTTCGTAACACTTATTTGGACCAAATCGGAGACCCAAAAAATCAGGTTATTTTGGCCTTGCTACCGAGTTATTTAGAACAAGGGGAATCGAGTTTAATTTACATGGTCAATGACTTGATTGAGCAAACGGACAATGTACTTTCTGGATTCTTGTTGAATGAATTGGAGACGATTGAAGAAAAGTATCAGCAGGCAATTCAGCAGAAAAAAGAAGTTGTCATTTTTGGCGTTTCATACGCACTTTTGGATTTGGCGGAAAAAGGTTGTGATTTGTCGAGTGCCACTATTATTGAAACAGGTGGAATGAAAGGTCGTAGGAAAGAATTGACCAAAGAGGCGTTGCATGAAGAGCTCAAAAAAGGATTGAATTGCGAAAATATTTCTTCAGAATACGGAATGACAGAACTGCTTTCTCAGGCCTATTCCAAAGAAAACCAACTATTTGCAATGCCGAAATGGATGAAAATTCAATTGAGGGAAACAAATGATCCTTTCTCACCTTTGACGAAAGACAAAACGGGTGGAATTAATGTGATTGATTTGGCCAATGTGTACAGTTGTAGTTTCATTTCTACGCAAGATTTAGGAAGAATCGAAGAGGGGAAACTAAAATTAATGGGACGATTTGATCAATCTGACATTCGAGGTTGTAATTTGTTGGTTCAATAATTTGGACATATTTTATATACGAGCAGGAATTCACTACCTTTAAACTTCAATATTTTCTTTACGTGAAATACGCTTTACTTCCTTTTCTTGTTATTCTACCACTGTTTGTTTTTTCACAGTTTTATAATGGTAGCCAACAGGACTTTGGGAAGAATAGAGTCCAATATTTTGAATTCGATTGGCGGTCACAGAATTACGAGAGATTTAAAATATATTTCTATCGAGGAGGAGATGATTTTTCCGAATATGTTTCGAAAACAGTTCAGAAAGAATTGCTTGCCATGGAAACTGCTCTTAATTTTCAAATCAAAGATCATCTTGAGATTCTCATTTTTAAATCCTTGGCGGAACTTCGGCAAAGCAATATTGGTTTGACAAATGAAAATCAAGCCAGTTACGGAGGGAAAAGTCAAATTGTTGGCTCAAAACTTCTGTTGTATTATGAAGAAAGCCAGGTTGACTTGAATGTTCAGATAAAAAAAGTCCTTGCCGAAACCATATTGCGGAAATTACTGTATGGCAATCAATGGTCGGATATTCTCATTGGAAATGACCCGAACAAACATCCGGATTGGTTCACCGGTGGATTTATCGATTACTTAGCCAAAGATTGGAATGCCGAATTTGAATCGAAAATTAAAGACGGTTTCCTTATGGGGAAATATGACGATTTCTCAATACTGGAGTCAGATGACGCTCGTATGGCCGGACATGCTTTCTGGAATTTTATCAAAGAAACGTACGGGAAAAGTCAACTCTTGAGTTTGCTTTTTGTTACGAAAAACGTTGGGCACATTGATCGCTCTCTTTTATATTTGCTCGGTTCGGATTTGGAAGATTTAATTCCGGAATTTTCCAATTACTACAAAAAACGTTTTCTGTCTGATGTCAAATGGCAAGATGAAGTCGATGGTGAAGAATTGACGATTAAAGTGCGCAAAACAGAGAAATTGACAGGTTTCTCAGTGGCACCAAAAGGAGACAACATTGCCTATGTAACGAATCGTGATGGGCGATACAAAATCTATGTCAAGACAGATTCAGAATCGAAGCGAAAAAAGATTGCCGCGTACGAACCCAAATTACCTAGAATTCAAGACGAGTCCTTTCCCAAT
>CBFIBY010000067.1:0-13117 GCA_965660955.1 Crocinitomicaceae bacterium
ATATTACCTGCGGAAAGATTGGGGAATAACAAGGTGTTTACCTCTTTGTTGGCCAATTGAGAAAATGGAAATTTCTCCATGGTTAAATCATTATTCAACGCGAAATTCGCTTGTAATTCTCCGTCCACAACTAGACTCGGATATGTCTCGTGTAATATATTTACCGCTTTACCCATTTTCACTGAATCTCGTCCAGGTGATCCACCAAAATTAGAATAACTGAGCAATGCAATGCGTGGTGTAACTTTAAATTTACGTACCATTTTCGCAACGTTGTTCGAGATTTCCGCAATTTGTTCGGCGGTCGGATCAACGTTAATCGTTGTATCCGCCAAGAACAACGGTCCTTTTTTAGTTATGAGAATGTACATTCCCGATATCGTTGTCACATCTTTTTGCAAACCAATAGTCTGAATAAAAGGTTTTACAACGTCTCTATAATTTCTTGTCAATCCCGAAATAATCGCATCAGCATCTCCTTGTTCCACCATCATCGCACCGAAATGATTTCTTTCACGCATAACTTGAATGGCTTCGTACTCCGTAACACCTTTTCGTTTTCTTTTTTCGAAAAATGCCTTACCAAATTGGATTCGTTTTTCTTCCTCATCCTCGGATTTCGGATCGACTATTTCTACGTCTCCAAAATCAAGCGAATATTCATCTATTAATCTTTCAATTATTGACCGTTTACCCAACAGAATAGGAATGGCAACTCCTTCTTCTTGAGCAGTTTGCGCGGCTTTCAATATTTTTATGTTGTCGGCTTCAGCAAAAACAACTCGTTTAGGATTTGCTTGCGCCTTTTCCGTTATCGTTCGGATAATTTTATTGTCAAGCCCCAATCGTTTCTTCAAGTTGTTTTCATACGCCTCCCAATCTTCGATGTTTACGCGAGCCACACCTGAATCCATTGCTGCTTTTGCTACTGCTGGTGCAACATAATATATTAACCGAGGATCCAGTGGTTTTGGTATGATTTGATCACGACCAAATAGCAAGTTCTTTTCTCCGTATGCTTCAATCACCTCTTCGGGAATTGTTTCTTTGGCTAACGAAGCAAGGGATTTTACGGCCGCCAACTTCATTTCTTCGTTGATACATTTCGCACGCACATCCAAAGCTCCTCTGAAAATATAAGGGAACCCAAGAACATTATTCACTTGGTTAGGATGGTCGGATCGACCAGTTGCCATGATGATATCTTTTCTTGTAGATGTAGCATCTTTGTAAGAAATTTCAGGCTCTGGATTCGCCAAGGCAAAAACAATTGGGTCTTTTGACATGGATTTGATCATTTCTTTTGAAACAATTCCTCCTTTTGATAGACCAACAAAAACATCTGCTTTTTTGAAAGCATCGTTAAACGAAACATCTTTCTTGTGCTTTGAATATGGCACTTTACTTTCATCTAAATTTTCTCGGTCCGCCCAGATCAATCCTTTCGAATCATACATAAATATGTTGGTCGGTTTCGCTCCCAATGCAATGTACAGTTTTGCACAAGACATAGCTGCAGCACCTGCTCCAGAAAATACGATCTTAACTTTTTCAATTTTCTTTTTAGCCAATTCCAAAGCATTTATCAAAGCGGCTGCTGAAATAATTGCTGTACCGTGCTGGTCATCATGCATGATAGGAATATCCAACTCGGCCTTTAATCGCTCCTCTATTTCAAAAGCTTCCGGTGCCTTTATATCTTCAAGGTTTATTCCACCAAAAGTGGGTGAAATGGCCTTTACGGTTTGAATGAATTTTTCCGGATCTGAAGCATCCACTTCAATATCAAAAACATCTATATCGGCAAATATCTTAAACAAAAGACCTTTCCCTTCCATGACCGGTTTTGATGCTTCTGGTCCTATGTTTCCTAAGCCCAGAACAGCCGTTCCGTTAGATATGACAGCAACCAAATTTCCTTTCGACGTATATTTATAAACATCATCCTTACTCTCTGCTATTTTCAGACAAGGTTCGGCCACTCCAGGTGAGTAGGCTAATGACAAATCTCTTTGGGAAGAATACGGTTTCGTAGGAATTACCTCTATTTTCCCTGGTTTTCCTGAAGAGTGATAATCAAGAGCGTCCTGCTTTTTTATTTTCGCCATGTCGGTTTTTTGGAAGGGTTAAAGGTAAGAAATTATTGAGAAACAGGGGGTATGAAAAAAGGGGTTCTGGCAAAGCCAAAACCCCTTTAAGTATTCTAGTTATCGTCTTCTTACTGAACGATAATTTTTTCTGTGAATTTAACACCGTTTTTAACGATATTCACCAAGTAGTTACCAGAAGCTAATTCGCTGATTGGCAATACTACTTCTTGTGCTCCGCTAACGTTAGTAAGGCTTGTTGCAGTCATTACACGTCCAGTCAAATCAACGATAGAAATCTCATATGTTCCGTTTTGTGCTTCGAATTCAACAGTTACGTTGTCCGTTGCAGGATTCGGATAGATAGAGAATCCTTCAGAAGTTAATCCTTCTAATCCAGTTGTGTTGTTGCTAGAAGTAACTTTGTACTCCTGACCAATTTCACTTGCAAAAACTCCGTTTGAAGCCCAAATTACACCGTTCGTTCCATCACGTAACTCAATTGATCCGTTTCCGTATCCTGCGTTGATTCCATCTCCATAAGAGTCAAGAACTTCAACAGAGTAACATCCAGAAGCAGGAACCACAAATGATTCAGCGTGAAGTTGAGTTCCATTGGCTGCCAAATCAGTGTAAGGTCCTCCATTAGCCACAGCAGTTCCATTATCATCATAAACCGTCCAAGTAGACTCAGAACCATAACGATCTTGAACGAAATCTAAGTACAAGTTCACTGTGTTACCAGCAGCTGTTGTTTCGTTGAACATTTGTGTTCCAGCGTTATTCGTTACATCTTCATCCGTTCCACCATTTACATCTGAAATAGTAACTGCCAAAGTATTTGAAGCAGCCAACGTGTATGTAATAGCCGGTAAATTTACAACTTCTGATTGTAAAGGAGTCAAAGATCCAGTCCAGTTATATGTTGAAGGTGTTCCTCCATTCACTGTATAGCTAATTGTAGCTGAAGTCATTGTAGCTGAACCTTCATTTTTCAATTTGAAAGATGGCTCTATAGAAGTCTTACAAGTTTCAGGGATTGGTTGCAAGTTGTTCAATGAGGCATTGTTAGCCGTTGTGAATCCTGTGAAAGTAATTGGAATAGCTGCTGCTGTTACAATGTTTGTATTTCCCTCTGAGATGAAAATAATTAAGTGCAAATCAGCCAATTCAGCAGCAACACCTGTGTAATCAGCGGGTACTGTATAAGTCAATTGGTTTGTCCATGTTGTTCCCATAGTTGTAGCGGATCCCATTGGATCACCTAGAGCAGTTGGGTTGATAACATCACGCAACATGTGCATGTGACGGTAAGATCCATCTGGATTGATATAAGATGGGTTAAAGTTAGCTGCACCTGTTTGAGGACCACTTACGTTATCTTGCAATAACATTACTGTGTAATTGTTAGAAGCTGGTCCTGCTGCAGTGTAGTAAGCTTCCATGTCGATTGTCAATACTCGCGTAACGACATCCAAAGTGGCTTCACCCGCAACATTTACGTATGAAGTCTCACCCATGACAGTAGTTGAATTTGCTGCCCAATCTCCACGGCTATGCGCCATTGAAGAAGATCCATTCCATGTTCTTCTGTTCATTGCTCCTTGAGGATATCCTGTAATTCCCATTCCTGGCTGTGCTGCAATTGCATTTCCATCAGCTGTACGGAAATCAGTTCCTGGACCTTGTGGAGATGCAAAACCACCTGTGTGAATGTTTACCGGGAAAAAATCACCCGGATTCGCTGCTGCAATTGTGTTGGCAATTTGATGCCCGTCTGGACAGAAGACACAAGTAATCCCTGTAAATTCTTCTAAAACAGCTTTTTTATTAGATGCCGTTTGGCTAACAGGTAACTGAGCAAACAAGCTTCCTGACATGCAAACAAACGCTGTAAGTGCGTAGATTTTTTTCATAGTTCGTTAATTTTTATATTATTATTTAAGAAATGCTAATATAAGGCATTGCTTCAGAGTTATCAAAATATTAACTTTATAATCATCGCTTTATTCAAATAACTATTGAAATCCTAAATTTAAAATGACGGCAAAAAAATTAAAAATGGTTGTTTTTTCAGGTGCTGGAATGAGTGCTGAAAGTGGAATTTCAACTTTTAGAGATTCTGGTGGATTGTGGGATAATTACAACATTGAAGAAGTGGCAACACCCAATGCATGGAGGATGAACCCAGAAAAAGTTCAACAATTTTATAATCTCAGACGGAAACAAATTATTGAAACTAATCCCAACTCGGCGCACTTTGCCATAAAAGAATTTGAAAAGCAATTTGACATTGATGTGATAACCCAAAATATTGATGACTTGCACGAAAGAGCGGGCTCAACAAATGTACTTCACCTTCACGGTAACATCCGTCAAGCCAAAAGCTCCGGACCAAATGCGGAACGAAAGTATTATTCAATTGATGGTTGGGAATTGAATTTAATCGACAAATGTGATGAAGGTTATCCTCTTCGACCGCATGTTGTTTGGTTTGGGGAAGACGTTCCCATGCTGCATTCTGCAGCGGAAGTCATTTCGAAAGCTGATTATCTTGTTGTGATTGGAACTTCTTTGAATGTATATCCTGCAGCTGGATTAATTCATTCGGCTCCGTCCCATTGCAAAGCATTCCTAATCGACCCAAATGCGAGCGAGTTGAATGTTCCTTCTTCCTTCGAAGTGATTCCTTTGGGTGCTGGAGAAGGACTAAAAAAACTGCAAAAAAAAATGGAGATCTAAATCTCCACTTCTCTACTATATATCTATTTTTTTATTTCTTGTTCTTTCCTGACTCTTTGACGTAATTTTCTATCGCTGCGGTCATTGAAGGGGAGTTCGGCATGGGAGCACACACATCAACGCGTAATTTGTTTTTAATTACTGCGTTTGCGGTAGTCGGTCCAAACGTGGCAATCAATGTGTCATTTTGTTTGAAATCCGGAAAGTTTTTCATCAACGATTCTATCCCACCTGGACTAAAGAATACGAGCATGTCATAATACACATTTTCTAGATCTGATAAATCTGAAGCTACTGTTCTATAAAGTACCGCTTTGGTAAAATCTATGTTGTGCTCCTGTAATGTCATTGGAATTTTGTCGCGTAAAATATCCGTACAAGGCAATAAGAATTTCTCGCTCTTGTGTTTTTTCATGACATCCATCAAGTCGACTATTGTTTGCTTCCCGAAGAAAATCTTGCGTTTTCGGTACGTCACATACTTTTGAAGATAATATGCAACGGCCTCTGAAATACAAAAGTACTTCATGCTATCCGGAACATCAAAGCGCATCTCCTTTGAAATTCTAAAGAAATGATCAACTGCAGTTTTCGATGTTAAAATAATTCCAGTATGGTCGGCAAGATTGATTTTTTGCGTTCTAAATTCAGCAGCTTCTATGCCCTCCACATGAATAAAAGATCTAAAATCGATTTTCAATTTATACTTCTCAGCCAAATCAAAATACGGAGACTTTTCACCTTCCGGTTTAGGTTGAGATACGAGTATAGTTTTAATAGCCAAAATTCTTTTTTTTAATTGAACATTTTGATAACATCCATCTTGTACAGAAACCGTGCTAAAATACTAAGGGGCAAGATTTCAAGCGTGCAAAGATACAACAAAATATAATACCACTCAATGCCTTTTCGCAATAAATATATCGTGGCACGCGCAATTCTTTTAATGGTCAATAAAACGAAGAATAGAATCAGAAGTACAATCAAATAATCGGAATACGCCGGATTGAGTACCCAGATTAAATTCAGTATGAAAAATACGATGCCGACAAATTGGGGCAATACCCAAGTTGTTTGCATTGGGGTCTGATAAATCGACTTTTCGCCTGTGATAAAGGCTACCAAAAACATCGATACAAAGGCTAAAAAGAAAAATCCAAATGAAATAGCTAGTGCAACCAAAATAGAAAGGAAGCTTTCTTCTTGTATTTGGGTGATTATCAAATAAATACTATGAGCGAAGGTGATTACAAAGTTCATAGCCAACAACCACGCCGGTGAAGATAGTAGTGGCCAATTCTCTTTAATTCTGGTCTCGGCTTTTCGCGGAATGAAAAACAATTTCAATACGACGCTGTAACTTTGGGTATTCCCGGCTTTTGCGAGCACAATTAGAATGAGTGAAATCAACAAGAAAAAGAGTTGGAACGTGCCAAAAGTTCCTTCACGGGTGCCCAATTCCATCGTATTCCATGTAGCGGATGACAAACCGAAGAAATCTCCTTCTGAAATTGAGAACATTTTGTTTAAAATTTTGTTGTTTCAAGATAGACGTAATTTCGACTTCAAAAGGATGAAATTATTCCTAACTTTGGCGAAATTACAAAGATAAAATTGAATGGCAACTGATCAGTATACACATCCCGATTATTACGCAATGGACGACTTTCTAACGGACGAGCAAAAGCTAGTTCGTGATTCTGCTCGCGCTTGGGTAAAGAAAGAAGTTTCACCAATTATTGAAGAAAACTACGAAAACTGTACTTTCCCGAAACACCTTTTGAAAGGCTTGGGCGAAATTGGAGCCTTCGGACCTTATATCCCAGAGGAATATGGTGGGCCAGGTTTGGATCAAATCTCATACGGTTTGATTATGCAAGAATTGGAACGTTGTGATTCAGGATTGCGTTCAACGGCTTCTGTTCAAAGTTCATTAGTTATGTATCCGATCTGGAAATACGGTAATGAAGAACAAAAACAAAAATATTTACCCAAATTGGCGACGGGTGAAATGATTGGTTGTTTTGGATTGACGGAGCCCGATCATGGTTCAAATCCAGGTGGGATGATTACCAACTTTAAGGAGGATGGTGACCACGTTATTCTAAATGGAGCAAAAATGTGGATTTCCAATGCCCCTTTTGCAGATATCGCTGTTGTTTGGGCAAAAAATGAAGAAGGGCGTATTCACGGATTAGTCGTTGAAAGAGGAATGGAAGGATTTTCAACTCCTGAAATGCATGGGAAACATTCACTTCGTGCTTCTGCAACCGGGGAGTTGATCTTTGTGAATTGTCGTGTGCCGAAAGCAAATATATTACCGAATAAATCTGGATTAGGCGCGCCGCTAGGTTGTTTAGATTCAGCGAGATTCGGAATCGCGTGGGGAGCTCTTGGTTCTGCTATGGACTGTTACGATCAAGCTTTGCGTTATTCGAAAGAAAGAACTCAGTTTGGCGTTCCAATCGGAGGATTCCAGTTGATTCAAAAGAAATTGGCGGAAATGATTACTGAAATCACAAAGGCACAATTGCTGACGTTACGCTTAGGTCAATTGAGAAACGAAGGCCGCGCGACATCCGCACAAATTTCGATGGCGAAAAGAAACAATGTTGAAATCGCCTTGGACATCGCAAGAGAAGCTAGACAAATTCATGGCGCTATGGGAATTACGAATGAGTATTCCATCATGCGGCACATGGCGAATCTAGAGTCGGTAATTACGTACGAAGGAACACATGATATTCACCTGTTGATTACAGGAATGGATGTCACAGGTATTCCAGCATTTACACGTGAGATGCCGAATTTGTAGATAAAACTAAGATATATGAATGATGAGCTATGAGTTTTCTTGTAGCTCATTTTTTTGTTTCCAATATTTCTCGCCATTTTTCAGATTCAGCGACTTCTTTTATTTCACGATTTCGTTTTTCTAATAGTTTCGTCATATAGTTCTCTAGAAAAAGCCTATCAGCAATACGACCTAAAATACCTAAGGGGGATCTAAAATCAAAAATATCCGTCATTATTGTTAATTCTCGTTCTTTTTTAAAATGGTGTTCGTGGCGAAACGAATGAAACGCTCCACTGACCATTTCATCCGCGAAGAAATTTGGCGAATCACAATCTGTGACGAAAGATGTTAATTTCTGAGTTATACCAAAGTGTTTAGCCTCCCATGTAACTGATTCTCCCTTTTCTATAAGTCCGGATGTCTTGCCTGCAATCGCCTTTTCATCCGTATGTGACATTGTGTTTTTATGCAAGTCAATACTTCTAGCTAAATCAAATACGATTTTTTGATCAGCTTTTATTTTTGTGGTTAAATGGATTATTGGCATATTCTATTCCTCTTTTTCGCTTGCCTTCGACTCCGCTCAGTCGACGCTCATTTTTACAATCGAGGTCTGAGCGGAGTCGAAGACCATCATTATACCGTTTCTCTGACATCCTTTATATTCAACTGCAAGGTCGTTCTGTCATTCCAGGTATTGCTTTCCAAAGTGTAAATAATATCAGCTGGCACACCACTTGCTAAAAAATCAATTTTATCGGCTAGATTAAAACCAATCGCTTCCAGCTGAATATCTGAATCGGGTTGTACCAAGGTCAATTTCAAATGTTTTTCTTTTAAGATGCGCGTATTGACCGCAAATACATTTTTAGTTATGAAAACGGGTTTCATGTTGCCTGGACCGTGCGGTTCCAATTGATCTAAGACTCTTTTGAGGCGCGGAAGTTTTTGCAAAGATTCACCTGAATTAAAAATATCGCTGAAGTTTATTTCAATATCAACCGAAACGGTAGGATGCAAATCTTCAACGGCGAGTCCTTCGGCAACCACTGATTCAAAACGCTTTTTAAACTCATTTATTTTTTCCTTTTCTATCGTTAGTCCTGCGGCATGCGTATGACCGCCGAATTTCACCAATAAATCAGAACATTTGGTCAACGACTCATGTATGTCGAAATCATTAACTGTTCTGGCTGAGCCTGTCAACAAACCATTGCTCCCTGCAAAAACTATGGTTGGTTTGAAATGCTGCTCGATTAATCGCGAAGCAACAATCCCAACAACACCTTTGCTCCATCCCTCTTTATAAACGACGGTAGATTTTTGTTTTTCAAAAGTCCCATCCTCACTCAACATCTGAAGTGCTTCTTTTGTAATCGTCTCGTCTAGCGCCCTTCTTTCCGTGTTGTGATCATTAATGTTGTTGGCAAATTCTTGTATTTCATCGTTATCTTCGGAAATCATCAATCGGACGGCGTCGCTTCCTACGTTGATTCGCCCAGCTGCATTGATTCGCGGTGCGATAGTGAAAACAACATCCGTTAAAGTTAGCGGTAAAGGTTTACCCGCAATTTCAAGGAGTTTAGCAAAATTAGGTCGTGTTTTCTTATTGAATTGCTTCAATCCATGATAGGCCAAAATACGGTTTTCATCCACAACCGACACTAAATCAGCACCAATTGCGATAGCAACAAAATCCAATAACTGAAATAATTCTTCTTCCTTCCAGCCATTTTTTTGTTGAAGCGCTTGTAAAAATTTAAACCCAACACCGCATCCGCATAAATCCTTGAATGGATAATCACAGTCTTTTTGTTTTGGATTGAGAATTATCGCTTTAGGAAGTTCATCTCCCGGTTCATGATGATCACAAACGATTACATCTACTCCTTTTTCAACGGCCCAATCGAGTTCTGCTTTGTTCTTAATTCCGCAATCCAAAGTAATGATAAGGTCTGCATTGATATCAACAGCATGTTGCATTCCTTTCATCGAAACACCGTACCCTTCCTCGTATCTGTCAGGTATATAAAACTGTAGTTTCTCAACTTTAGACTTTAAATAATTGTACAGCAATGCAACCGAAGAAGTTCCATCCACGTCATAATCCCCGTACAGTAGTACTGACTCTTTGTTCTCAGTAGCAAGTGTCAACCTTTTTACAGCCAAATCCATCCCCTTCATAGTGAATGGATCATGTAACTTTTTCAAGTCAGGACGAAAGAATTCTTCCGCCTGTGAAAACGAGTTGACTTTTCTTTGTAACAAAATTTCAGACATCACCGTACTAACCTTAAGCGCATTGCTCAAGGACTTTATATCTGCTAAGGGAATAGGTTCTGTGATCAACCAGCGTTTTTGCATACAATACTAATTTACCTTTAAGTTATGAAAAATATTGGTTTTATTTGTTTGATGATTTTACCCTTTTTAGGGTTTTCACAAATATCATATGAATTTTCGCAACCGCTTCCTCCAGGGGGAGAAACTTTGTCTGCTCCGCATACACATCACTACGGAAAATACAAATCGGATCGAAGTGATATTTACTTCGAATTGACTCCATTGGGCATTTACACAATCAGCACAGTTGTAGGATCAGTATCAAAAGATTCTGTAAACGACGGAGGTAAATATACTGTTCGGAACAATCATATTTTCGGAATTCACGAAACGGATTCTATACCTGTTGCTTTGCAAGGACACAGATATTATTTTGGGATACGTCACCGAGAAGAAGTCGTTGGGCCGAACTCTAAAAATGTTTTGATCCGTGTTTCGAATCAATCTTACCTTTTGAACTTTTTTGAGGATGGTGGATATGTACCTTGTTTGTTCTCTATTGTAGAAGGAACATTGAGCATTCAATATTTCGATTATGAATCAGACACGGAGATGTTTGCCATGGTGCCGAAAAAAGTAAAGAGCGAAGAAGAATTCTTAACGGTTGTTTCGCTAAGTCCTCGAAGAGAAGACTTTGCTAACATTAATTTTTCGGAGATGTTTAACTCAGAAAGAAAGTACAAGAAGACGTTATAACCATTTAATAATTTTAAATAAAAAATCCCTCTTGATTGCTCAAAAGGGATTTTTTTGTTTGGATAGTTATTCTATTCTATCCTCAGTTTCTCAATCACTGTTCCCAATTCTGTGTTCACGTGAAGCAAATATTCGCCGGAAGAAATGCCTACTAGATCTAATTTCATTTCTTCTGGTGAAAAGTCCGATACTTTTCTTCCTTGTAAATCATACAGGTCGATTTTATTAATTTTGGCTCCTTCTTTTATCTCAATTTTCACAAAATCTGAAGTGGGATTAGGATACATTTTAAAGTCCAAGAAGCTTTTTAGTTCAGATACGGAAGCATTTGCGGATGTTGTGTCGTAATCTACGATGAAAACGCTATCTACAAAAATGTAGGAGCTGTATTGAGCGAATAAATGAGTGTCATTAGGGTCGTTCAACGGATTTAAACTAATGTTTAGCAATGAATCAGGTGTAAAATTTCCAATGGTAATGAATTTTTCACCACCCAAAGCAGTGTAATCCATGCTCAACACCGTCCATTCAGAACTGTCAGCTAAAGGTACGTCGAGATTCAATTGAGGGGTTACAGGAATAATATCATTTAGGTAAGGCAAGTTTGTTGGACCTAAAGCGGTATCTGAAATGAACATTCCAAAACTATCAATGATGTATTTCATCCGACTTCCAAACTTCACAGCAAAACCGATGGAATAAACATGACCTGCAATAAGCTCGGTATTTAGCTCTTGGTGAATGTACTCCCTAATGTTTTGTCCTCCTCCCTGAATATAATATTCTACTCCACCAACAAATTTTTCCCCGGCAAAAGCGTAAGTATCCCCTCCCACCGTGTGTTGATTACCCCAACATCCACCAGGAGAGCAATTTCCAACGGCATAGTTCTTAAATCCGTCTGGTGAGTTGTAATTATTTGGAGGCGTTATCCAATCGACAAAATTGAGTACAGTAATATAAGTATTATCCCAAGTCGAATACTCAAAACTGGGATTAGAAACAAGATTGGTTTGCGCGTCGCTTTTAGGGCTAGCAACAAGCGAAAATACAAAAATAAATATGCCGAACGGAATCTTCAAAGTAGATTTCTTAGAATTGTGACTAGAAAGATACAAAAATTCAAGAAAGAACACAATTCAGTTCATTGTACAAAATTGCTCTATTCAATCCTCAGTTTCTCAATGACTGTTCCAAATTCTGTTTTCACATGCAGGAAATATTCACCAGATGCGATGTCGAAGATATTTAGGGTTCTTTGCTTTGGTGGAAAGTTTGCTATTCTTCTTCCTTGCAAATCCAACAGGAGTATTTCATCAACTCTAACACCATCTTTAATTTTAATATTCACTATATCTGAAGTGGGATTGGGATACATTTTAAAGTCCAAGAAGTTTTTTAGTTCAGGAACGGAAGCATTTGCGGAGGTGGTGTCATAATCAACGATAAAAACGCTATCTATAAAAAAATACGATCCATATTTAGTTAGAATGTGGTTGTCATTTGGGTCGTTCAAGGGGTTTATACTAATGTTGAGAAGTGAATCTGGCGTGAAATTCCCAATTGTGATGAATTTCTCTCCACCTAAGGCAGTATAATCCATGGATAATTGCGTCCATTCGGAGCTGTCCCCAAAGGGAATATTGAGGTTTAATTGAGGTGTTACTGGAATAATATCGTGAAGAGGAGCTACATTCGAAGGCCCGATAGCCGTATCCGAAATAAACATTCCGAAGCTATTTATTATATATTTTGATCTGCTACCAAACTTAACGACAAAACCGATAGAATAAACGTGACCTGCAATAAGTTCTGTATACAGTTCTTGATGAATGTATTCTCTTCCGTTTTGTTGTCCTCCTTGAATATAATAGGCCAATCCACCAACAAATTTTTCACCAGCAAAAGCGTATGTGTCACCAGCAAACGTGTTTTGCCCTTGCAGACAGCCACCAAGACAATTTGTGAGACTCCCATTTGTAAATCTGTCAGGGGTGTTTCCGTCATTAGGTGGTTTCTTCCATCCGAATGCGCCAATTCCCCCATTTTGATAATTACCGTTGTGTTCGAAACTAGGATTTGTAACCAGATTGGTTTGCGCGTCACTTTTGAAGCTCACGAGAAGCGATAAACCGAAAATTAGTATGGCGAATGGAATCTTCAAAGTAGAATTTTGAGTATTGTGACAAGAAAGGTACAAAATTTCACTAACGTATCGAAATCAGGGGTATTTCAGCTTGAATTCTTACCTCCCAAAGCGCAAAAATAAAATGATTTAAACCTTTGTTAATACAACCTTCGTATCCCCCTCCGACTCAATATCCGTAATCAAGCCATTTTCTTTTACAGCTTCAAAAGAAATCGTATCCGCAAGCACTTCGTTGCAAATGAATTCTCTATTTCCTTCAACGGCGCCTTTCAAGGCATCTGTCGTTTCCAATACGATGGAAAT
>CBFIBY010000068.1:0-13099 GCA_965660955.1 Crocinitomicaceae bacterium
GTTGCCTGATTCTATTTGCTGTTTTACAGAATGGTTCTCAAATACCTTTACAAATTCGAACTATACTTATTTAAACGAGGACGGATTTCCTATAGACACAGCATCTATGGCAGACAATTCGGTGGTTTCCATTATGGTTGTTGATTCTCTTGGTTGTGAGAGTGTTCAATCCGTTTTCATTCAAACCGTTTCTTGTGATTTTAAAATCCCAAATGTCATCTCTGCCAATAATGACGACATCAATGATTACTTTCTGGTAAATTTTTCATGCAATCAAGAAAGGGATAATTTAAAAATCTTCAATAGATGGGGAAATTTAGTATACGAAAAAACAGGATACAATAACGAATGGGATGGTGGTAATTTAAATGATGGTGTATACTTTTACTTATACACGTGGGATATTGACGACCCCGAAACCAAAGTATTACAAGGTTTTGTTTCGATTGTTCGGTAAATAATCATGTCTATCAGCTAGATATTCTTGCTCCCACTGTCCGGGCGTAGGATACCATTCCGTATCACAACCCAAAGCATAGGCATCCATAATTGTCGAATATCCACTTCTAGCAATCAATTTTTTGGTTTGTTGCAACCTATCATCGATTTGCTTCCAGGAAAATCTAGATTTCCCCATATTATCTTCACAGTATCCCTTGTAAATGATACAGAAATCATCCGGAAGACTTTTCCTGATATTCTTTTGAGCCGCATAAAATTGCCTTGCATAGGGCTCTGGACCGCTGACAAGAACAGTCGTCCATTTTTTCTCTTTGGGAATATCTAATGCTGAGAATCGAGAACAGACGCCAAGTTGAAGAACTTTCGGTTTAGTATTTGAGTTCGCCTGACTTAATCGACCCGCTAAATTTTCTGATTTGTCATCCACTACCCATACCTCATCAAACTTATTGATATATCGTTGATGAAGAATTTGAGCAAACTTCAGATACCAAGGAACAGGTAGATTAATTTGATGCGTAACAAAGATAGATTGAACATTTTCTACTCGAAAAAAATAGCGATGATCACTAAGTACCATTGTGATACGGTTTCGTTGAGTCGCATCAGCAACAAAGATCAATTCTCGTTCGCCGAACTTTTTCAAGTTTCTCGCCGACTGAAACAAATCTGACCCAAAATTTCCCTTACCCTTAAAGATAAAGGGATATCCTACCCAATCTAGATAGGTTATATCTTTTAAATATTCACAATAAATTTCTCGTTGCTCGGAAGAACACGCAATAAAAATAGAATTGCCTTGTTTTTGTAGTTTTCTGAGTAAAGGGATAGAACGAGAAACATGTCCCCACCCCCAGTTCAAAGGTGAAAAAAGAATCCGTTCCTCGGTAATATTTTTTATCGCTTCCAATCGTTAATCTTGGTTAAAACTAAGTAAAAAACATGCATCTGTGGATAGAAAACGGAAATACTCCAAAGGCAATTCCAATTAATTTATAACTTTAACTTTCAAATTTTACACGATAAAAACATGGACCAAAACGAATTTAATAAATACGCTACCAAACACTTGGGAATTAACTCAATGCATTTGGGACAATATATAGAATCATCGGTTACTCCTTATATCATTGAGGAACGTCCTTTGAATATGACGCAAATGGATGTTTTCTCACGACTTATGATGGACCGCATCATTTTCTTGGGAACAGGAATCAACGATCAAGTGGCCAATATCATTAATGCACAATTGTTGTTCTTGGAGTCAGTTGACCCGAAAAAAGACATTCAAATATACATGAACTCACCAGGAGGTGGCGTTTATGCTGGATTAGGTATCTATGATACGATTCAATACATAAAACCTGACGTAGCGACCATTTGTACTGGAATGGCGGCTTCAATGGGAGCTGTTTTAATGTGCGCAGGAACAAAAGGAAAACGTTCGGCTTTGAAGCATTCAAGAGTTATGATTCATCAACCATTGGGTGGCGCGCAAGGACAAGCATCCGATATCGAAATTACAGCTCGTGAGATTGCAAAATTGAAAAAAGAGCTCTACGAGATAATTGCTGAACATAGTGGACAAGATTATGATAAGGTTTGGGCGGATTCCGATAGAGATTATTGGATGACTGCAGATGAAGCAAAAGAATATGGAATGGTTGACGAAGTTTTAGACAGAGGTCCAAAATAATCATCACCTAAATAAAGTTAAATAACGGGAAGTAGGCAACTGCTTCCCGTTTTCTTTTGTTCAAGCCTCTATTTATCCTTACTTTTGTGGGATACACGTCGATTTATACCGACTAATACATATTGAATTGAAAAAAGACACAAGTTGTTCATTTTGCGGAAAGAAACGCAATGAAGTAGGATTACTTATCGCCGGAGTTACGGGTCACATTTGTGATAACTGTATTAGCCAAGCGCACAATATTATCAAGGAAGAAGAGCTCAACAGCCAACAAGGCAAAGCTGTTAGTCCTGTGAATGTGTTGAAACCAAAAGAGATTTTGGAGAAACTAGATGATTATGTTATTGGTCAAACCGATGCAAAGAAAGTTCTATCCGTAGCTGTTTACAATCACTACAAACGTTTGAATCTACCCGTTAAAAAAGACGACATCGAAATTGAAAAGTCGAATGTAATTATGGTTGGAAGAACGGGAACTGGAAAAACATTACTTGCGAAAACGATTGCAAAAATGTTGAATGTTCCGTTTTGTATTGCTGATGCCACTGTATTAACAGAAGCGGGTTATGTTGGCGAAGATGTAGAAAGTATTTTAAGCCGTTTGCTTCAAGCCGCAGATTACAATGTGGAAGCAGCCGAAAATGGCATTGTTTTCATCGATGAGATTGATAAAATTGCACGAAAAAGCGATAACCCATCTATTACGCGTGATGTTTCTGGTGAAGGTGTTCAGCAAGCTCTTTTGAAATTATTAGAAGGAACGGTAGTTAATGTTCCACCGCAGGGAGGAAGAAAACATCCTGAACAAAAAATGATTCAAATCAACACCAAAAATATTCTCTTCGTTTGTGGAGGTGCTTTTGATGGTATTGAAAATATAATTGCCTCTCGTGTAAATCGTCAAACGATTGGTTTCTCTTCAAACGATGAAGAGAGAATTGATGGAGAAAGTATGTTGCGCTATGTCAATCCTACCGACATCAAGACCTTTGGATTAATTCCAGAGTTGATTGGACGTTTCCCAGTTCTAACATACTTGGAACCTTTGGACGCGGACAGTTTAAAGCGCATATTGACAGAGCCGAAAAACGCATTGGTAAAACAATATTTGAAGTTGTTTGAAATTGACGGAATCCAATTGACATTTGACGGTCCCGTTCTCGATTTTATCGTTGAAAAAGCCATTGAATTTAAATTGGGAGCACGTGGTTTACGTTCCATTTGTGAAGCAATACTGACCGAAGCGATGTTTGAATTGCCTTCGAATGATATCAAAACCTACAAGGTGACATTGGATTACGCAAGAGAACATTTCTCCAAATCGAAAATGGCCAAACTCAAAGTAGCCTAATCGATGAAAACGCATCAATATATTGCGTTTATTGATTGGACAGGAAGTCGAGGAATAGGCACAACCGATTACAAAAGTTACGATAGAGATTATTCCATTCGTGTTGATGGGAAACAGCAAGTCATACATGGCTCAGCAGATTCTGCCTTTTTAGGGGACCCTCATCGTTTTAATCCAGAAGAATTGTTATTGGCGTCACTTTCTTCATGCCACATGCTGTGGTATTTGCATTTGTGCGCTGTTAATGATATCGTGGTTCTTGATTACACCGACAGTGCTAATGGAACTATGTTGGAATATAGTGATGGTGGTGGAAAGTATGAAAAAGTCATTCTTCGACCTATCATAACAGTACAATCAAAAGAAATGGTGACTTTAGCAAAATCTCTTCATATCGAGGCGAACAAAAAATGCTTCATTGCCAATTCGTGTAATTTCCCAATTGAACACGAAGTTGTTGTGAATGTAGTCTAATCAAGAAACTTTAAACTTACAATACTTTATAACGCTGCCTCTTTCCGTAAACAACTTCTCGTAATGCGTTTTGATATGAAAAATCTCCTTTGTTTTTTCATCAATATCATCGGAAAGCTCATTGTACAAATCCCAGGTAGTCAAGAGCGGCTCGTAATTTCTTTCTTTAATTTCATCCGTTGTAAATTCAAACAACAAATCGCTATCGGTTTTCAGGTGTATGATTCCACCCGGTTTGAGTATGTTTCTGTATTTTTCAATAAATCGCCAAGAGGTCAACCGTTTGTTCGGTTTCTTCGGTTGAGGATCGGAAAAAGTCAACCAAATTTCATCAATTTCATTTTCAGCGAAGGTATCCTGCAAGAAGTCAATCTTTGTTCGGCAAAAAGCTACATTATTCAATCCCTCTTCCAAAGCTTCTGTCGCACCGATGTACATTCGACTCCCTTTGATATCCACACCAATAAAATTCCGTTCTGGAAAATGTTTGGCTAATCCCACTGAGTATTCACCCTTTCCACAACCTAATTCTAATGTAATTGGATGGTCATTTCCAAAATGCTCTTTCCATTTGCCTTTCATTTCCGAAACCTCACCAATGGTTGGTTCGATAAAATTCGGATAATCTTTAACGGCCGCGAAGCGTCTTAATTTGTCTTTCCCCAAAACTTTTTAATGTATTGTAATTTTTTGACTGAAACTATCTGAGCGGACGATATACATTCCAGTTGGAAGTTCACCATTTAAAATCATCCAATTCACTGAATTTCGCTTCTTGAGAACAACTTTACCGTCCATTGTAATTACTGTGAAATTGCTCGGTTGGCTATTCGTTAACTGAACGCCCAAATTGGTATAAAAAACATCAAACACATCCTTAACTGCGTTCTCAGATAAAGATAGCGTTGGATTTGACAACATAAACGTACGATTTGAAACCACTTGGTTGCTATCCATTCCGCCACAAATGAGCCATCTTCCGTTATGAAGTTCTCCAATACCTCGTAAATCCATTACACCATAAGGTTCGCTATCATTATTCTGGTAGGCATTCAAATGCGAATTCAAATGTAAAATTCTTGTTTCAGGCTCTACTCCCCCTGTTCCGTTGTAAGCTATTCCATTATAATTATAGGCCGTGCTAGAACCACCAACCCAAAACACAGTTTGGCCAACGCCGGAACAAGCTGTTCGATATCCGGCACCACCAGGTGCAGGTGCCATTGTTGACCACGTTATGTCAGTCGGATCGTTTGGGTTTATATATCCTTTTCGCATGTAATCTCTCGCAATGAAATTAATACCTGAAGTCGTCCCACCAAAATAATATAAGGTATCACCAATAATGTATCCAGAAGCACCAAAGGCTTTATATTGGCTTGTGTTGGGAACGGAAGTTCCAGCTAGCCATTGATTCAAGGCCGGATTGAATATTTGAACATCAGCTTTATTCGTGTTTTGTGACCATCCTGTTACTACATATATCAAGCTGTCTTTATAAACGCACTGCACTTGATCGTCAATTGGCACTGGAATAGGTGCAGCATCTGCCTCAAATTGGTTGGTATTTGGATTGAACACATGTACTTTATCTGAGGAAACCTCATTTCCATTGGGCAAAACATGATATCCACCAATTAAGTACATCTTCCCGTTAACATAATTCGCACTCATAGCTATTTTCCCCATGGTATCTGGAATTTGAGCAAGCTCTGTCCAACTATTGGATAAAAAGTTCATGGCAAAAACACGCTGATGAATTCCAGCGGCCGTTTTCGTGCTGTCTATTCCTCCGAAGGAATACAAATAACTTTGACCTGTTATTGAATTGAAAGCCGCAACAGCATTGTTTGCTGTTCTAATCGGCATATTCGCCATGGGAGTCCATGTCCACTGAAATTGCGAAATCCCATTAAAGGATAGTAGTACAAAAAGGCAAAAACTAGTTAATTTCAATTTCATAACCTGTATGTTTTCTAATGTTCAATACGCGATCTTCGTCAAATAATAGGTACTGGCCTTTAATTCCCTTCAAAATCCCTTCGACGTGAGGCACCTTATCAAAAGATAAACTCTTCACTTTTTCTGGAAACTCCAATACGGGGTAATTAATTTCAACGATTTCGTCGTTTTCCGAGAAAAACTCAGTCAAATCAGACGGCAATTGATCGTGTAAAGTCCACTTTTCTTCTTCCAAATCAATGGTTTCGTCAAACTCATTTTTAAGCATCTTTCGCCAATTCGTTTTATCCGTAAACATAGATTTCAATTCAACTTCCAAACGTCCTGCTTCATATCGATTCGGCGTTTCTGCCAAACGGATTGCGGACATGGCTCCTTGATCTATCCAACGATTGGGAACATTTGTGTCACGTGTTACCCCTACCTTTACAACATCGCTGGCCGCTAAATAGACAACATGTGGCTGATTGTGGTGTTTTTCTTCCCATTCCACATCGCGTCCTTCACCCAAATGTGCGCGACACAATTCCGGTCGAATGATGCATTCAGCAGCTTCTGGAGCACTTATAAAACATGGGTAGCAAAATCCTTGTCCAAATGAATTTTTCGTGCGTTTTCCACAGCTTGTACAATTGATAACCCCATCATACTTTAAGGAGAGCGGTTTACCGATGAAATCATTCATAATAATCTCGTCATCCCATTTCAGAGAATATCGCACTTGTTCCTCGAGGGAAACATACATTTTATGTAAATGACCTTTCATTTATTGTTCAGGAAGTATATTCATTTTATCCGCGAAATGGTAACAGTAATCGCGTAAATCTTCTACAATATTTGTTTCTCCTGTGGCTCTTTCGAACGTATCCGCCATGGTCAACAAAGTCTGATGAAAAAATTGTTTCATTTCTTCAATCGACATTTCTTTCACCCACATGTCCATTTTCATGGTGTTTTTTTCTTCTCCATTCCAAAGTGATAGCATCAATGCCTTGGCATGCTCATCCTTCACATCACCATCTGGAGCATCCCATTTCATTTCGACGGGTAACTTGTTTTCATCCAAACCAATTTGAATTTTTATCTCAGATATACTTTTAACGCTTTCGTCCATTTTTATTAATCTATTTCGTACGCTTGCAATATTTTATTGTAAGGTGTTTTATTTAATTGTTGAAGTGAGATTTCATTCTCATCCATGTAATTTCTAACCATCTTCCATCCCAAAAATTGCCCCAATCTATCCGGTCCTTTTTCAGGCAATCCAGGTGTAAAAGGTCCTGGAGCCAACATATTTACGGATTCATCCTGATCAGTGCGGAACAACATTTTCTCTTTCACCAAATATTTCCAAAGTGAAGCTTCATTTTCTTCAGCCCATTTGAAATCTTCAGGCGTGTATCTTAGTATAATGTCATTTGAAAAATCTGGATAAGCCGCTTGAGTGAAATATAAAATCTTTCCCCAGTTAATCATGTTTTGGGCCAAATTCCCTTCTTCCATTTCTACCAGATGGGTCATGATCCAGCTGCTCAAGGCATCTCGTTCAAGAAACTTCTCTTCCATCCCGTCCTTTATCCATTGATAAAAAACTTGTGGTGGAAGTTGCTGAACCATTCTGTCGTCCTTACCCAAATAACGTTCTATTCCAATAACAATTTCAGATTGCGTTGAAAATGCACTACTCTGAAATACGGAATTCGCAAATACAATTGCTTTGGGAATATTAGCCTTCGGAAAGTGATATTTTAAATTTCTAAAACCATTTTCAATCCGATTATGCTGAGATTTTAAATTTGGAAACTTCTCACGTATTCTTTCCTCAAATTTCATCATGAACGTATCGCGAGCGAAAAGCTGAATATTTGTAAGAATTGTGCTGTCGTCGTCATGTGTCAGTTGAAGTCCGCTAGCTAGCTCATACATGTATGCTTCATTGATCTCTTTTTTGAATTTTTCATTCCAGATTACCAACTCTTCACCTTGAGCCGTAACGAATATCGAATCCATGTTATAATAGGAAATAGATACTTTTATGGCTGAAGAATCAATGTCCAACGGATCGTTCTTACAAGAATAAAATACTGCAAGGAGTAAAATTGCTACAAAACCCTTCTTTATTGACATTTTTAATGATTATTATTGTGGTCAAAATTAACCAAAACTGAGGTTTTCTTATTAATTTTATTTGTTAATTGATATATATATGAAAAATTTTATTCTACTTTCTTTAATCGCCTTCACGGGTTCAGTGTTTGCCCAAGATGATACGGACAAAAAATTCAATGCAGGAATTTGCGTCGCAACAGGCATAAACTTAAACAAAGCGGCTACAAAAAGAATGGAAGTCAATGGTGCTGGAAGCGCGTTTACCATAGGATTAGTAGCAAACTATAACTTATCGAGTACGATTGCTTTTTCAACTGGATTGGAAATTGATTTTGAAACGAATAAAATCAAACCATCTGCTTCAAATGGTGAGAGCTACTACCAATTTACGGACACGAAAATTGAATTGAACAAAGATTCTCAAACCGACAAAACACTTTATCAGTGGACTGAAAGAAAACAAAAACCAGTTTATTTGACACTTCCAACTATGTTGGCCTTCCGAACGAAATATTTTGGAGATTTCAGATATACGGCAAAGTTTGGGTTGAGAACTAGCTTCTTATTAGGAAATAAGATTAACGACCAAGGATTTACATATGATAACAACACTATCGCAGGTACTCCTGAAGCTTCAGAAAACACAACAATGGAAGCGGCAAGAGATATGAATTTCATACGTTCTTCTGCAGGTCTTGCACTTGGGGCGGAATGGAACTTTTCGGGTTCAACATCGCTATGTGCTGAAATCGGTTTTTACTACGGCTTTATTCCGATATATGCGGATAACAAAGTAGAAAACACAACGCTTTATAGTATTGCTGGTGGTGTAAGAGATTACTACTCGAACGATATGACACAAAGCCAACTTCAATTGAAGGTTAGCGTACTTTTCTAAAGTCCATGAACTATACGAAGATTGCTGAACATATAACCCTATGGTTAAATATGTATGCCGAAAAAGCTGGTGTTCAGGGATTCGTTGTGGGAATTTCAGGGGGAATTGACTCAGCCGTTACTTCAACTTTGTGTGCGCTTACAGGAAAAAAAACCTTTTTACTTTCCATGCCTATTCGCCAAACGCAAGCGGAACATAGTCGTGCTAAGAATCATATCGCCGATTTAAAACGCAAATTTTCGAATGTAGAAGGTTTGGAAATTGATTTAACAGCGAGTTTTACACAACTTGAAAAAGATCTTCCAGCTGAAACATTAGCCAATCATTTGGCCATGGCAAATACACGATCAAGACTAAGAATGATGACTTTGTATGCAATTGCTCAAACAAATTCATCAATAGTAGCAGGAACAGGAAATAAAGTAGAAGATTTTGGCGTTGGATTCTATACCAAGTATGGTGATGGTGGTGTGGACATAAGTCCGATTGCTGATTTGATGAAAACCGAAGTTTGGGATTTAGGCCGAGAAATCAACGTCTTGCCAGAAATAATAAATGCTAAACCAACGGATGGATTATGGGAAGATGGTCGAAGTGATGAAGATCAGATCGGTGCTTCGTACCCTGAACTCGAATGGGCAATGGAATTTACAGGTTCTGAAACCGATTTAACAGAAAGGCAGAAAGAGGTTCTGAAGATATATCGTAGATATAATTCTGCAAATCAGCACAAAATGCGGCCTATACCTGTTTGTACTATACCAGCCGACTTGCGGTAAAAAACAAAAAAATGAAACTTAACCAATTTATTACCAGTATTGTTTTGATTGTACTGACATTCTTTGTCAGCGCCCAAAAACAAGACTTCAACGAATTTCAAACGCTTCGCTCAAAAGGACCGATTCCCGCTGACTTCAACACAAGCACCCAACAAAAAATTGACGCAGATTTAGCCACGCGTAGAGAGAATTTCACACCTGAGGAACAAAAAGATTTCACCGAGAGAATTCATCAGAGTGTCGACGAGCTGCTTCAATCCGGAAAAATAATATACGGAGATGAAATATCGAATTTCGTTGCAAAGGTTGCTAAAAACCTACTGAAAGATGACCTCGATCTCTATAACGAATTACGTTTTTATACTGTAAAATCAAACATTACAAATGCCTTATCCACCGACCAAGGGATCATTCTAGTAACAACTGGATTAATATCACAACTCACTTCCGAAGCGGAATTGGCTTACGTTCTTGCACATGAAATTATTCATTACAAGGAAAAACATGCCATGGAGTGGTTTGAATTCACCAAGAATGAAGACGTCATCAACAAGATGAAGGAAATGAGTATTCATTCGCAAGATCGTGAATTTGAAGCGGATGTAAAGGGAATTGATATGTACCTCAAAGCGGGATATAGCAAAGATCACCTTACCGTTCTTTTTGACGTATTAGCATATTCCTATTTGCCCATTGATGAAATTCCCTTTCCTGACACTTATTTCAATACAGCTATTTGTGAAATTCCAAAGAAGAAATTTCCAACAGAAAAATACGACATAAAATTAGACGAAAATTATGACGATAGACGTAGCACCCACCCAAACATCAAGCGCAGGAAAACAAAAGCATTAGAAACAGCAGACACCTTAGAAAACTGGGGTGATTTGACCTACACAATCAGCTTAGATGAATTCTACTATGTTCGCAACATCGCACGCTTTGAGCGGTTGCGTTCGGATATGTTAGATAAATCTTATGACCATGCCATTTATACCATATTCATTCTTGAATCTTCTTTTCCCGAATCACTTTATTTGACACGTATGAAATGTCAAGCATGGAATGGTTTATCTGCGCTTAAGGCCAAACAACGCGACAATTTATATGAATACGAAGGATTCGGTCAAGCAAAGGACTTCGGATTAGAGGGTGAAATTGCTACGTTTCAAAAATTCCTTAAGAATCTTTCAAAGATTGAGATAGCGACTTTGGCTGCACGAGTTGTTGAGGATTGCAGAAAACAGTATCCAGAAGATGGTGAAATAAGTGAATTATGGAACCGAACAATGAAGTTGTTGGTGACAAACCGAAAGTTTGACTTGGAAGATTATTCCGATGTAACCTACAATGAATACTTAAAAAACGCTGAAAAAGAATCGGACTCTTTGAATTCAATGGCAGTGACAGAAGCTGATTTGGCGAAAATGACCAAGTATCAAAAAATTAGAAATAAAAGAAAGGTAGCGGAGCAAATTAAAGTATTGGACAGTACAAATTATTACCTCTACAACATTTCGGATTTGATTACAGACGACAATTTCTTAGCTGTTGCGGAAAAGTACAAAGATGGTAGTGACGACGATTTATTCGATAATTTCTATGATGACTTCGATATGTATGACGATTACGAGTTGTCTAGAAAAGAACGCAAAGCGCTGAAAAAGGAAAGAAAAAGAAATGAAGATTTTGATTCAGATTTTGGTACTCCAGTGGATTTGTCGGAGCTTGTTGTAATCGACCCATATGTCGCCTATTACGAAGACAAAAAAATCGATGCTGAAAAATCGGATGATTTGCAAGCTACCTTGAAAGAAGCATTCGATGAAATTTCGATTGAACGTGGTTTGAATACGTATACCATTGGACGTGGAAATTTGACGTCAATGACAACAGAACAATTTAACCAGAAATGTATGTACGTTTCTTTGTTGGAGCAATTAAATAATTACCGAAGCAAGAATACCTTTCCAGTCGATTATTCTGAAATTATGCAGCTTGAAAAAGACGAAGAAAATCGAAAAGTAGTTTTTGTTGCCTTGATTAATAACCTTGAGGAGCCAGATTACAGTTACAAGAAGAAAACATTGAAATCTCGTATAAAAAAGATGTTTAAAACCAAAAATACAGCTAGTATGTATTTGGTGATTTTGGACCCAAAACAACAGAAAATTTTATTTCAAGAAAGCACTTTCTTCAAAAAGGGCAAGACAAAAAGTGACATACGGGAACAACTAGAAAAGCTACTGGATACAAAAGTTGAAGAAGAAAAGGAAATAGAAGAATCTGGGTTAGATGAAGCGCTTGAAGAAACGATATCAGCTCCAAAAGAAGAAAAAGAAATCATTGAGGAGGAAATTATTGAAGATTAGTTGTAAATGAAACTTAAGTACTTATTTTTTTACCTTTTACTAAATGGAAATTCCCTTGGATTTGCACAACAAGATTTCAATGTATTTGAGCCTCTAGTCGCCATTGGGGATATTCCAGCTGATTTTTTCGTCCGAACATCTGAGAAGATTGAAGAGGACATGAAAAACCAGAAAGAAAACCTAACCCAAAAAGAACAAAAAATATTTCTGGATGGAATTCACTACGGGGTTGATGAGATATTACAATCGGGCCTCGTCATCTACGGCGATGAAGTTTCTGGTTATGTCACGAAAGTAGCCAACAAACTTCTTGAGAAAGATCCTAAATTGAGAAAGAAACTACGTTTCTATACCGTTAAGTCGAACGTAAGTAACGCTTTTTCAACCGATCAAGGGATTGTCTTTGTGACGACTGGGCTCATCTCCCAATTATCCTCCGAAGCGCACCTTGCTTTTATTCTCGCACATGAAATTTCACATTATATCGAAAAGCATGTTGTAGAAGGCTTTGAATTTCGGACAAGAAATAGAGGAATTAGCCAACAAATATTGCAGTTGAGTCAATATTCCAAAGAAAAAGAATTTGAAGCCGATAGCTTAGGTGTAGCAATATTTAAAAAAGCAGGTTATTCGCGAAAATATTTAACATCAACTTTCGACGTGTTGATGTATTCTTACTTGCCAATTGACGAAGTTCCATTTCCCAATACGTATTTCAATTCTTCAACTTGTTTTATTCCTGAGGTAAAATTTGCTGAGAAGGAATTTGAAATCAAAGTAGAAGAAGATTATGACGACAGCAAGAGCAGTCACCCAAATATTCGTAAACGAAAAGAACTGGCCAATAAAGTAGCGGATAACTTAAAAAATTGGGGAACCGTTGATACCCATTTTGGAAATGTCGAATTCAAGTATATCAGAAACTTAGCCAGATTCGAAAGAATTCGTTCATCGATAATAGAAATGCAATATGGTGAGGCTCTTTATACGATTTTT
>CBFIBY010000069.1:0-13068 GCA_965660955.1 Crocinitomicaceae bacterium
GGAAGAACTCGGTTTTTTTGCCGTAATGCACAAGTATGTTAGAGCACCGATTACACTTATTTCTAGTTCCGTTTCGCAATTGTTTTTTGTTGAAGCCACCAAGGGCGTGAATGAACGAAAGAATATCATGCCTGTTGCACTCAAAACGATTAAAACGTCCTTGCTGTTTGGAATTCCATTCATTCTTATTTTACTCTTTTTTGCTCCCGTTTTATTCCAATTGTATCTCGGAGATGTGTGGATCGAAGCTGGAGTTTATGCGCAATACATGACACCCGTATTTTTCTTTATGTTTATCGTATCTCCGATTTCTATTTTGCCAATAATCATGAAAGAACAAAAGCGATCGTTTCTTCTGGGATTGTTTGGGTATTCAACAAGTTTAATCGCATTATTTGCGGCAGTGTTGGCAGGATATGATTTTAAAATTGCACTATTGTTTTATAGCTTAACATTTTGTCTTTATTTTATTATCACCTTATGGTGGTATCGACAATTAATTCGAAGGAATTATGAAAGTGCTGATTAACGGTCTTCCTTTATTTGCAAAACGACTGGCGAATGATCTGTCCGAAGCGGATCCGAACTCTTCGTTTGTATTTTTGGATACCTACAATTCTATACTTGATAAAATAAAGTTCTTTTTAAAACTGCCATTCTGTGATTTGGTCATTTCTATGAATGGTGTTACGGATGAAAGTGGTTCGCTTAACGCTGTTTTAAAACGAAAGAAAAAACTCGTAATGCAGTGGATGGGAACCGATATTTCTTTGGCACTCGATCGAATGGAGGAGGGAACAATTCTTCGAAAATACATCGATTATGGTTACAATTTTGTAGATGGCCCATGGTTGAAAGAAGAAGTAGATACGCTCGATGTGAATTCGAGATTGGTGGGCTTCAAACATTTGAAACCAACCAAACTCGCGGATAAGTACGAAAAGATATCGGTTATGACCTACATTGCGGGATCACGCGCTGATTTTTATGGTTACGATAAACTCAAAAATGTTGCTTCCTCTTTTCCGGATATAGTGTTCAACATATATGGAATGGACACTCCAAAGACAGATTCACCCTCCAATTTTATTTTTCACGGCTGGTGCGATGAAAAGACGTACTCAAAAGGCTTGAAACAAGCTGCGGTTTTTCTTCGACTAACGGAACATGACGGATTTGCTTTGTCTGTTTTGGAGGCACAAGCGCAAGGCTGCGAAGTGATTTGGACCTATCCAGGGGAAAGGGTTTATCAACTGAAAGAAAATGAGAATCTTGAACAAAAACTGCGTGAGGTCATACAGATAATAGAGAATCGAGGAAGAATTCCTAACACATTCAATAGTGAATATGTCCTCAATAAATACAACAAAGCCAACGTTATAAATGGCTATCTTCACGAATTAAAAAGGTGTCTTGACTAAACAGAGAATAGCTTTAATAACGACGTTTTTTCCGCCCATAAAAAGTGTGGCAACGAACCGTATGTTATCCTTTGTAGAGTTTTTAAGTGACGAATACGACATCTCCGTATTTTGTCTAGGCGAGAAGAAAGAGCGGCAAACATTCAATGAAGAAGTCCCTGTTTTTTATTCGCCGCAAAATAAGTTGAATACACTTGTCAAGCACTCTCCAATGGATAATGCGCTAGTTCATAAAATGAAAACAGCTGGAAATATTCTTCTCGCAAGTTTCTTGAATAAACCTTTGCAAAAATGGCAACAAGGTGCTTTTAAGGATTTGGTGGCCGAACACAAAAAGAACCCTTTTCAGGCGGTTATAAGTTCACATGCACCCCACGAAGCACACGTAGTCGCGATTGATTTTAAAAAAGAATTCCCAGATATTCCATGGATTGCCGATATGCGCGATGAGATGTCTTTAAATCCAGGTTTGAACGAAGCTCAAAAGAAACATTTGACCGAAATTGAAGGATTGGTCAATACATATGCTTCCGCTTTAACTACAGTGAGTTTGCCAATTTTAAACGATTTCAAGTCCAACTGTCCTGATATTCTTCATTTTGTCGAAGTGCGAAACGGTTTCAATCATGATTTTGTAAATAACAAAAAGGAGAAAGGAAAAACATTTAAACTCGGCTACTTTGGAACTTTTTATGGTGAACGGAAACCGACGTATTTTTTTCAAGCTCTTGAAGAACTAAAAAAAGAAGGGAAATGTCCTGACTTTGACATCGAATTGTTTGGAGTACACAAAAACATTACCATACCAAATACATTGAAAGACAACGTTCATTTCAATGATAGTTTACCGTATGCTCAAGCGATTGAAAAAATGTCGGAAATGAGTGCGAATCTACTTTTGTTACCCAAATTAAAGCAAAAAGGCGTGTATTCTGGAAAAGTTTTCGATTACCTTTCTGTCCAAGTGCCTATACTGGCATGTGTTGATTCGATGGATGTAGCTGCAGAATTAATAGACGAAATGAATGCCGGTCATATTGCTGAATTTGATTCAGTCGAAGAAAACAAGAAAGCTATTTTGCACATGTTTTCTGATTGGGAAAAAGAGGTAATTCGGGCTGCAAATGATGAGCAAGTTGCAACTTTACACCGGAAAAATCAAGTGCTAAAGTTGAAAAATGTGTTGGATAAAATTCTTGAAAAATGAAAGTAATTCAAGTTGGTCCTAAGTCAGTACATGTAGCTTCATTCGTAAAAGCGATATCCAGTCACGTCAAAGAACAATTCCATATTTCAGAAGAGAAAGCAAATTTTGAAGGAATAACAAAAGAATTTGTTTTACACTTTCGAGGATTTAACCCCTTTTCAATTTATCAGAACTATAAAAAACTCGAGGAAATTGTTAAAGAGTTGAAACCTCAGCTTATTCATATTCATCAAGTAAACCGAATGGCATTTTTTGTTAGTCGCATTGGAAAAAAGTTGAATATTCCAATTGTCACTACAGCGTGGGGTTCAGACGTTCTTTTAATGCCAAAGAAGAATGTTTTTTTCAAATGGTTGGTGAGCTCTGTTTTAAAGAATTCAGCAATCGTTACAGGTGATTCACTTCACATGATTTCGGAAATGCAATCCTTGGTCGAAGATGGACTAAAATATCAATGCATTCAATATGGTATTGATCGAGTAAAACCGGTTGATAAAGAGAAAATAATCTATTCAAATCGGTTTCTAAATCCTTTGTATCGTGTGCCGAAAATTGTTGATTATTTTGCCGACTTTTCAGAAAACCATACAGACTGGAAATTGGTTATTGCTTCAGTTGGTGAGCAAAAAGTTGAACTAGAGGAAAAAGTGAAGCAACTCAATTTATCCGAAAAAGTTGAATTTGTAGGTTGGCAAGAGAACGATGAAAATAGAAATTGGTATGCAAAGTCATCCGTTTATGTATCGATTCCAGAAAGTGATGGAACATCTGTAAGTGTTTTAGAAGCCATTTCAGCGAATTGTATTCCGGTTCTTTCAAACATTCCCGTGAGTAAAGAATGGGTGGAAAGCGGACGCAATGGAATAATAGAATCGAAGGAAGAGAATCCATTTGAACAAGTTCTCAATTTAAATTGGGACGAAGCGATTGAAATCAATACACAGCAAATAGAAGAAAAAGCCATTCGAGAAAGTTCAATTGGAAAATTTCACGAAATTTATCTTGCGAATGGAAAGAAATAAATACGTATCTCTGGAGTGGCTGTATCAATTTCATATTGGTCTTCTTGCGTTCGTTATTGTTGTTTTCCCTAAGTTCACAGCAATGGCGTTTTTGGGATTCGTTCCAATAATCGCGTACGGTTTGATAACAAAAGCCATGCGTTTTAAATTGACACTCGTTCCCATTCTTTTCATTGGGTTATACCTTCTTTATGTCGCCTACTGTTCCATTACAGATCACCCCGACATTGCTGGGCGTTATTTAGAATACAAACTGTCCCTGATTTTACTACCGTTCTTGTTGGCTTTTAAACCAAAGAAACCTGTGAATTGGAGCATTACTATCCTTATGTTTTTGATTGGAATGCTGATTTTAACCGTTCAAGGATTGTATGCTTCATTTAATTGTTTTGGACAAACCGGAAATACAGTATGTTTCTTTACGACATCTTTCTCCTATAAACATCATCCAACCTACAGCTCTATTTACGCATTATTAGCGATTTGTTTAGCCATTTATGGTCGTGTGATGAACTTCAAAGGATTCAATTGGAAGTGGATCGCACCTTTTTTATTTTTAATGGTCATGGTCACTTTCTTTAACCTCAGTTTAGCGGGAATACTCTTCTTTTTTATTTTCGTGAGTGCCGTCATTCTGTATTTAATTTCCAAACGGTTTGGAAGAAAAGTGGCTATTCTAACTGCCGTTGTTCTGCCAGCTGCTTTTGCCATTCTTGTGGCTGTTGTTCCTCGACTAGAAGGGGAGTGGAATGGTAGTACGAAGGAAGTCGCCAACTATATACATGATCCTGTTGAGTTCTCGAAAAGTAGGGAATATCCCTTTTCAGGAACTGTTGCCAGGTTTGTGATGTGGACAGCATCCTACCAAATCTTGACTGAACATCCGTTTGGTGTTGGAACAGGAAATGTAGATGAAAAACTTATTGCTCAAGTTCAAAAACTGGAACAACCTGAATTGGCTGAACTGAATTACAATCCACACAACCAATACCTGCAAACGGGAATCGAAATAGGTTTGCTGGGTATCTTGACTTTATTGTTGATTGTCTACTTCACAGTCCGAAAAGGAGTGAAAATGAGAAATTGGATTTTGGTCATTTTTGGACTAAACTTTGCCTTCAATATGCTTTTTGAATCGATTCTTCAGCGGCAAGAAGGACTCGTTTTCTTTGTTTTAGTGCTGTGCTTGTTATATGATTTCATTCCAAAAAAAAAGGAATCTGTAAATTTGCAGGAAGAAAAAGTCTAGGTTCAATTTCGGTATGAAAAAGCTATTGATTCTCACGCAATATTATCCACCTGAAATAGGTGCTCCGCAAAACCGGTTGCATGAATTGGCAATTCGTTTACAGAAATCAGGAATGCACGTCGAAGTGCTCACAGCCATGCCGAATTATCCGAAAATGGAAATTTTTGAGGACTATCGAAATAACAAAATAACGGAAGAGGTAATTGATGAAATTCCTGTTCATCGTTCCAAAATATACGTTTCTAAATCGTCCGGAATACTATCGCGTTTGTTGAATTATTTTTCATTCGTTTGGACGTCGTATTGGAGAGGGCGTAAACTAGAGAAATTTGATTTCATCATGGTGGAGTCACCGCCCTTATTTCTCGGTTATTCAGCAATGGCACTTTCACGAAAATTAAAAGCAAAGTTGATCTTCAATGTCAGCGATTTGTGGCCAGAAAGTGCCGAGAAAATGGATATTGTGACGAATAAGTTTCTCTTGGGTTTTGCCTATCGTTTAGAGAAAAGATGCTACGACCGAGCTACTTTGATTACGGGTCAGACTCAGGGAATTGTCGATAACATCAAATATAGATTCGGTTATGATAAAGTACATTGGCTGCCCAACGGAGTTAATCTTGACTTTTACAATCCAGAAAATATTCAACCTGCGGAATTACGGGCAGAGTTAAATCTAAAAGACTCAGATGTACTTTTCTTTTATGGCGGAATCATTGGACATGCACAAGGATTGGATACCGTTTTGGAAGCCGCAAAAATGGTTGAGAAGAATAAAAACATTAAAATCCTTCTTCAAGGAGCAGGTCCCGTTAAGGAGCACTTGTTAGAAAAAGCGAAAGAAATGCGTTTGAACAACATTATCTTTCGTGACCCTGTACCAAAAGAAGAAATGCCAGGTATATTGAAGTCGGTTGACGTAGCACTCGTTCCGCTTCGAAAATTGGAAATATTTGAAGGAGCAATTCCGTCTAAAATTTTCGAAGCCTTGTCTATGGAATTACCCCTTTTGCTTGGTGTAGGTGGAGAAGCAAAAATGCATTTTGTTGAAAAAGGGGAGTGTGCGTTATTCTGTGAGCCCGAAAATGCATCAGAAATGGCCGAAAAAATGCAATTTTTGGCTGGAAATCAATCAAAAAGACAAGAATTGGGTAAAAATGGACGAAATTACGCGAATGCCCATTTTAATAGAAATCAAATTGCGGAAAGTTTAGTAACCTTGCTTAAAAAATTTTAATAATGATTCCATTTTCACCACCTCGCATAGATCAACGCATCATCGATGAAGTAACAGAAGCACTGAAAAGTGGCTGGATAACGACTGGACCTCGAACGAAACTTTTCGAGAAGAAATTGACAGAGTATTGCGGCAACAAAGCGACAGTTGCCGTTAATTCTTGGACGCAAGGAATGGAACTGTTTCTTCGTTGGTATGGAATAGGAGAAGGCGACGAAGTCATTCTTCCGGCTTATACGTATTGTGCAAGCGCAAATGTCATCATTCATACTGGCGCTCGAGCGGTTATGGTAGATGTGAATCCTGATGATTTTAATATGTCAGTGGAAGCGGTTAAAAATGCCATCACACCGAGAACGAAAGCGATTATTCCTGTTGATATTTCAGGTTTTCCATGCGATTATGACGCTTTGTTTGAACTAGTTCGCTCACAAGACATTCGAAATATGTTTTCTGCGAAGAACGAGAACGAAAAGAAATTGGGGCGTATCTTAATTGCCTCGGATGCCGCGCATAGTTTTGGTGCAACAATGAAAGGAAAAACATCGGGCGCGCTTGCTGATGTTAGTTGTTTCTCTTTTCATGCGGTTAAAAATTTGACAACAGCTGAAGGTGGGTCTATTTCGTTGAACCTTCCCGGAACATTTGATAATGAAGCGATTTACAAGGAATTGTGCGTAAAAAGTTTGCATGGACAATCGAAAGATGCCTTAGCGAAAACGCAAAAAGGAAATTGGCGTTACGATGTCGTGGAACCTGGATACAAATGTAACATGACCGATATTCAAGCTGCCATTGGTTTAGTCGAATTGGAACGATACCAAGAGAACTTGGACAGACGAAAGGTCATTTTTGATGCGTACAATGCCGCATTTTCAAACAAGGATTGGGCCCTGTTACCGAAGTACAAAGATGAGAGCAAGGAAACAAGTTATCACTTGTATTTACTTCGAATCAACGGTGCAACGGAGCAACAACGTGATGCCATCATGAAGGAAATATTTGACAAGGATGTTTCCGTGAATGTGCATTTTCAGCCACTTCCCATTTTAACGGCTTACAAGAATTTAGGTTATAAAATGGAAGATTATCCAGAGACTTGGAAGAAATACGCCAACGAAATTACACTTCCCGTCTATTATGATTTAAGCGATGAAAACGTAAAAACGGTGATTGATGCCGTGAACTATGCAGTAGATAAAATAATGTCGTGAAACGTCTTTTTGACCTCTTCTTTGCTTTGCTTATTCTAATGGCTTTTTTACCATTCGGCATATTTATTTCTTTGCTCATTTTATTCAGTTCAAAAGGAGGGGTTTTTTATCATCAAAAACGAGTTGGTCGAAACGAGAAAGATTTCAATCTACTTAAATTCAGGACGATGCGACCTGACTCTGACAAGTCAGGACAATTAACTGTTGGTATGCGCGACCCACGAATTACGCCAATTGGCGTTTTCCTTCGGAAATATAAATTAGACGAATTCCCGCAGTTTTTAAATGTATTGAAAGGCGAAATGTCAATTGTTGGTCCACGTCCCGAAGTAAAAGAATATGTGGATTTGTACACCGTTGAACAGAAACAAGTGTTACAAGTGAAACCTGGAATTACTGATTACGCTTCGCTGCATTATTTTAATGAAAATGAATTACTCGGAATTTCGAAAGATCCGCACAAAACCTATGTGGATGAGGTTATGCCTGCAAAATTAAAATTGAATCAGAAATATGTGGAGAATCAATCCCTAAAAACGGATTTGAGTATCATGTGGCAAACCTTCAAAAGGATAATTAGCTAATACCTATCGCCATTGCAACACCTATCATTATCGCCGATAGTTTTACCAAATTGAATTTATGATTTTCGCTTGTTTCAAAAATGATTGTTGTTGAAATATGAAGTAACATCCCGACCACAACAGCCATAATCAAAGAGAAGTTCATCACGTCTGAAGGAATGATTTCAAAATGACCGAAAAGCAATCCTGCTGGCGTCATAATTCCAAACAACAACAGATACATCCAAGACTTAGCTTTGGTTAAACCAGATTGAATCAGTAATGTCATTAAGGCAATCGCAACAGGAAATTGGTGGAAAATAATTCCCAAAAGGAAAGATCGGCTGTCGTTGTGTGCATGGTCATGCCCAACGTGCATCAATTCTTCCGAGCCCAATGGGATTCCTTCTATAAAAGAGTGTATGGATAGTGAAATCAACAATGCGATGGGAACAGCTTGACCTTTGTGTACATGAATATGACCATGTTCAATGCCGCCAGAGAAAAACTCCAAGATCAATTGAACGAGAAATCCACCCAAGATACAGATGCCCACCCAGGAACCACCCGATTCATATAATTCAGGGATGAAGTGGGTGAAGGCCATAGAAAGTAAAAAACCACCACTGAAAGCCAGCATGAGTTTGATAATATTCTTGCGATAATCCTTGAGGAATAAAACAACCATTCCTCCCAAAACAACGGCAAAAATCAGCCAAAAAATTGTCCAAATGATACTCATATCGCTTTCTTACAAATAATGATCATACGTTCCGATGTCTTTTGATCGTAGTCATTCAATTCGAAATCACCGAACATCTGAATCGGTTCAAGTTTATCTTTTATCATCAGTGCTTTTAAATCTTCATATTTAAAACCTCTCACTTTTTCTTCAAAATGAAAACTATGTCCATTGTCTTTGACTTCAATTCCTTTCCGGATGAATTCACCGTCAAAGCTACGCTTGATATGAAAGGTAATGCCGTCTATTTCTCTGGTTTCTTCGGCTACCAAATTCGATAAAGCATTTTCTAAATTCAGATAATCAAATACAAATAGACCTTTTGGACGTAACATTTGACTAATTCCTTGCAACACTTTTTCATTTTCTTCATCCTTGTCGAAGTAACCGAAACTCGTGAATAAATTGAAAATACAGTCGAATTTTTCGTTTGGAATCACTTCGCGCATGTCGTGAACCATAAAATGAAGATTGTCCTTTTCGCTTTTCTTCGCAGATTTTATACTTTCTTTCGATAAATCGACACCCAGTACATCCATTCCCAACTCATTTAATGTCTTCGAATGGCGACCTTTTCCGCAAGCTAAATCCAGAACGCGAGATCCTTTTTCAAACTTCAATTCCTTGACCAATCGAGAAATGAATTTCTTCGCTTCTTGATCATCCCGAGAACGATAAAGTGTGTGATAATAGGAGGTGTCAAACCACGATGCGAACCAATCCTTTTTAGACATTCGGCAAAGATAGAACTAAATTTAAACTCCAAAATCTACGAAAAAAGAAAAACAATCAAATTAAGCAACAATCATTATATTTGCGACATCAGATAACTTATGTCAATTAGCAGCATTTACGGTCTTTACAAATCTCTAGAAGAACAAAGTATACTTCTTTCTTTTAAGGGAGTTGTTACATCTGACTTGCTGACGTCCATTTTACAAATTATAGAAACAAAGTTGACGGAGCTCGAAGAAGAGCCAAAAGTCAAGAAAAAGGTGTTCAACGTATTGGTTGAATGTCTTCAGAATTTGTATCATCACGTAGAATCGGGAGCCATTGAATCGGAAGGTGATCAAGCATTGGCAAAAGAGTATCGTTCAGCCGTTTTCATGATTGCAAAAGCCGAAAGTGGATTCAACATTCGTACGGGCAATTATGTGAAGAAGAAAATGTCGGATGAATTGAAGAAATCAATACATTAGACAGAGAGGAATTGAAACTATACTATCAAAGTGTTTTGAAGAATGGTAAGCGATCCTCAAAAGGCACGGCTGGATTAGGTATGATTGACATAGCTAGAAAATCAGGAAATAAATTAGAATACGAATTTATAGACGTTAACGAAGAATTTGATTTCTTTTGTTTGGATGTCTTAATAGGTTAAGAACAATTATCGATAGAATATGGAAAATTTAAACATTGAAGGTTCACCAAAAACACCAACAGTAAAATTCGATGGAGCTCAAGGGAGCTTGGAATTGAAAGGTCGTTCCATTCCAGAAAATTCTGTAGAGTTTTATCACCCTTTGAACGAGTGGATTGATAAATACGGTCAAAGTGCCAAAGAGAAAACGACCATCGATATTAAACTGGAATATTTCAACACGTCTTCTTCTAAATGTATCTTGGATATTTTCAAGAAATTAGAAGCCATGAATGGAAACGGAACCGAGGTCCAAGTGAATTGGTACTTTGAAGAAGATGACGAAGACATGGAAGAAGCTGGACAGGATTATCAAGCGATAATCGGTTTGCCGTTCAATATGGTTGAAGTCGACGAAATATAAAAGATGCTCCGCATAGGTCTGACAGGTGGCATTGGTGCTGGTAAATCAACCGTTGCGAAAATTTTTGAATCTCTTGGTTTTCCCGTATTTTACTCGGATGCGGAAGCCAAATCTATTGTGACGTCAAATATAGAGGTCAAAAACAAAATCAAAGCTCTTTTTGGAGAACAGGCATATGAAAATGATGTCTACAACCGTTCGTTTATTGCCCATGAAGTGTTCCAAAATGATTCGCTATTGGAGGATTTGAACCGAATAATTCATCCTGCAGTCAGACAGGCATTCGATGATTTTTGCATGAAGCAAAATGGGCCTTTCGTTTTAAATGAAGCTGCAATCCTTTTCGAAACGGGTGCGTACCAAACTTTCGATTATAACTTACTAGTTTGTTCACCAATTGAACTCCGCATGAAGCGTTTGATGATTAGAGATAATTCTTCAGAAGCCGAAATCAAAGCGCGTATGGACAAACAATGGCCGGATGAAAAGAAAAGAAAGATGGCGGATTTCATTATTGAGAATAACGAAAATGACTCAATTTTAGTTCAAGTAACTGAAGTAATCAAGTTGCTTAATTCTCGTCATCAGTAACCTCTTCGTAATCATCGAACTCATCGTTTTCGGGAGGTAAGCCATCCTGTCGATTATCACGCTGAGGATTCATCCCAAAAAGCATTGCAATCGATTGAAATATCTTATTGAAGATAGAAAAGAGGAAAAAGAAACCGACTATTTTGAAAATGAATCCAAAGACTGGCGTGTCCTCAATGTTGACAATTGCTTCTTTCATCCATAGGGATATTCGATTTTCTGCCAAACCAGGAAAGAATTTACATGCCCAGAAAAAACCTAGACTTAAAACCACCAATCCAATTTCTACTCGTTTATCGAAAACGGCTTTGAGATTGGAAGGCATTTGTTGATTTCGTAGAACGGAAACCATCATTCTGCGCTGCTGACTATTTTGAAATTTACTAACGAAATAGATAAGCAAAATAATAAAGGTCACTGCAAAAGAATTCTGACTCAACGATAGGGCAGTGTTGTTTTCAAAACAAAATAGGAAGGTAACTTGAACGAGGAAAAAGTACTGAATTAATTTGAGCGTATAATGTTGCCAAAGTTGCAATTTTTGTCCACCAGACAAAAGAAGTACACCCAATTGAACCAATCCCCATAGAAAGGCAAAGATTCCAATGATGATTCCAAGTCGGAAAGTTGTATTGATAATTTCCACACTACAAATTTGGCTATTTTAAAGGAATTAATCGCTCTAAGATTCAGTATGACATGAATTTTACCCAATTTTAACGGTTCTAGCTCTTTTCCATGCACGAAAAAGAAGCATTTTACTATCTTTAGAAACCAAAATAATCGATATGAAATTTTTACAACTCTCCCTATTTACACTTCTTTTTAGTACCCTTTCTTTCGCAGAAGAAGGTATGCTTATTCCATCTGTCATTCAGGCATTCACCTCAGATATGAAAGCGAAAGGCATGAAACTTACCGCTGATGAGATATACAGTGTCAATAATTCAAGTCTTAAAGACGCCATACTTCATTTTAATGGTGGTTGTACGGCAGAGTTGGTTTCAGATAAAGGACTTCTTCTTACCAACCATCACTGTGGGTATGGGCAAATCCAGTCGCATTCGTCTTTGGAAAAAGATTACCTGAAGAATGGATTTTGGGCCAAGAATTTTAGTGAGGAATTACCCAATGCGAATTTGTACGTTGCGAGAATGGTGAGGATTGACGATGTAACGAAAACGGTTTTGTTTGGTGTTACGGAAGGGATGAAGGATGAAGATCGTATCAAGAAAATGAGAGACAATATGTCTGTTTTGATAAAAGATGCCGAAACTGGAAATGGGTATAAAGCGGAAATTAAACCTTTCAATTATGGAAACGACTATTATATAATTGTCAAAGAAATATTCAATGATGTGCGTTTAGTGGGAACACCACCAAATGCAATCGGAAAATTTGGAGGAGATACAGATAATTGGGTTTGGCCGCGACATACAGGTGATTTCTCCGTATTCCGTGTATATGCAGGAGCCGATAATAAACCGGCTGATTACAGTCCGAACAACGTTCCTTATTCACCTTTACATTTTCTTCCTATTTCCTTGACACCAAGAAAAACGGGTGATTTTACAATGGTTTATGGTTTTCCAGGAACGACGGAACAACATTTGGTTTCATCACAAATTAAATATATCATGGACAAAGAGCGACCGGCTCGAATTGGTATGCGTGAAAAGTCACTTTCTATTATTGATGCGAGCATGCGTTCTTCGGATCAAATTCGTATTCAGTACTCCGCAAAGCAAGCTCGAATTGCCAATGCATACAAAAAATGGATCGGTCAAGTTGGTGGGTTAACGGAATTGAATGCTGTAAAAGTAAAAGAAGACTATGAAGCGAAGTTTAATGAGATGGCCAATTCAAAACCGGAATGGAAAGAGAAATATGGGGCACTTATAGGCGAAATGAAAAACCTCATGAAAGAAGGGGAGAAGTACGATTTTGGATATGCGATGGCCATAGAATATATATACGTAGGACCTGAAATGTTCCGTCAAGCGAGAGCATTCAACGATCTAATTGAAGATACAGA
>CBFIBY010000070.1:0-12976 GCA_965660955.1 Crocinitomicaceae bacterium
CTCCAATCAACCAATAGGTAAACCTCCAATAACGAGCAAGTTGAACGGAAGTGTTGCTGGTGTTCACTCTGTTTTTTGTGACAATTGATTTACATATCCCTTCAATTTCAAATAAGGATTGCTGAATGGATTTGGTTTTGTGCCCAGTAATATTAACGCGTGCTTCACCTTTAATTTTAATGAGATTTTTCTCAAGACCGAATAACTCCAACTTTTTCGCTGTGGCTATAGTTTCCTTGGCCAATTGCTCTACTCCACTATTTGTTGAATTCACGGCGTAGAAATCAAAATCAGACAATAAACGATACGCTTTCTGCTCAACTTTTGAAGCAAAAGAAATTACATTAACGTCTTGTTTCAGTTGCGTTTGCAATGAATGTACGTTGTACACAACAAAACCACTAACCGCAATAAATAATGCGGCTAATGCCAATAATATGGGTAAAAGGAGTCGGTTTTGTTTCATTAAGGTATATTGACAACCTAATACTATACGCACAAAAGCAGATTCGGTTGCAAAAACAATGTTTTTTTATTCAAACTCACTATTATTACAAACAAAATTATAGTCTCCCCCCCTATCTGCAATCTAATTACGTTTCTAAAATTGACGGATTAAAACAACATAACAGCCCTAATCTTCGTCCATGGTATAGCGAGATTGGAATTAAGAATAAGTAACGACAAAAGTTGGATATTAATAAACCGCTCATAGAAAAAATCCTCGAGAATGATCGAAAGACCATTTTGGAGCTTTATCATGAAACATTTTCTGTTCTCATGAGTGTTGCGGTACGCTATAAAAACAACGAAGAAGACCAAATGACAATAGTCAACAATAGCTTCATGAAGATTGTTACGAAAATAGAGACCTACAAAGTGGGATCGTCCTATTTCTCGTGGGCAAAACGAATTGCGCAGAATGAAGTGATAGACGAATTCCGCAGAGAAAAGAGATACAAAGAGTTGTTCAACTTCGAAAGTGAAGAGGAACAGGGAACCGAAGCAATCATCGAAAATGAAATCGACAAACAAGTTGAAACGGAGGAATTGGAACGAATACTTCATCAATTGCCACCCGCAACGAAGGTGGTCTTTAACATGTATGCAATAGATGGCTATTCATCAAAAGAGATACAAGAAGAATTAAATATAAAGTACGAAACAGTTAAATGGCATATCAAAGAAGCACGAAAGAAACTTAGGTTGATTTTGGCTCCTAAAGCGATGCAAGAGAACTTATGATAGAGGACAATAAGCATATCGACAAACTTTTCGCAGAAAAACTGGGCGAGCGTACCTTCGAGGTGCCTGAAGCTTTCCTAGCTGATCTGGAGAAAAGACTAGACGCACCCAAAGTTGGGAGTAAGCGAATAAAAGGCTTTTGGTTTTGGCTTTCTGGCCTAGCTATTGCCGGAATTGTTACGGCTGCATATTTGAATATGACACCAAAACAAATGAGTGAACCTGTAGCTTCTGTCGCGAAAACTCCTCTTCTTGCGATGAATACATTTGAAGAAACTGAACAATCTATTTACATAAAGGTCGAAAAATCAAATTCGGAATCGGCATTCGTTTCGGCTACACAATATAAAAAAGCTCCTCAAGCCTTTACCCCTGAAAAACAAGAGAAACTAAATGAAATGCAAGCCAACGCGGCAGCCGAAGCTGCAAGACTAGAAGCAGAACGATTGGAAGCTATCCGTTTGGCTGAAGAAAAAGTAAAAGCTGAAGAACAAGCGCTTGCCGAAGCACAAAACAATATAAGTTCAGGAATGCGAGGTGGAATTAACACAGGTGACCTTGCCTCCGTAGGAGCCGGAGAGTTGTCTCAAACGTCCATCCCTAAGAACAGCGCCTTGTATACTTTACTTTCAGAGGATACTGAATTCGGGAATCAAAATCGCCGTTCCTTGCAATATGGAGATGAGAATGTTGCCTTTTTGGATGATACGATACGAAAAGTACGCTATGTTTTACGCGATTCCGTTGTTATTCGTGATTCCGTTGTTATTCGTGATTCTTTGATATTAATTGACAAGGGACCAGAGTTCGACCTACTAAAATCGAAGTCTGAAAAGAAATCGAATTTCGAATTGCAGGCCTACGCAGGATTCTTAAATGTAAATTCAAAAATTCAAAGTCCCTTTGAAACATACGCTGAAACGTTAAAATCTCAAGAAACAGTTCTACTTGCGCCGAACTTTGGTTTTGATTTACGTTATTACTATCAGAATTGGTCTTTTGGAACAGGTGCTGAATATTATCACTTCGGTGAAAAGTATAATTATGAAACCTCTAAAACTGTATCCACATTTGATGGCATGGATACAGTAATTGTAACTGTAATTTTAGACTCATTTGGAAATGTTTGGACTCCTCAATCAGCAACCCAACCATTTGACACAGTGACCAATGTTTCATTCGACTCTACTTTTCTTACTACTTCAGAGACCAATAATAGTTCAGGGCAAAACACATACAGCCGTTTCGTTATCCCATTAAACTTTGGTTATCAATTCACAACCGAAAGATGGGCATTCACTCCACGAGTAGGTTTAAATCTTGAATTCACAACGGGTTATCGTCCGGGAATATATACAAACGCTCTAAATGAGGAAACGCTTGAAGTAGAACAACGAAAATTTGGTTTGTCCTATCGATTGCAGTTTGAGATTCGTAGAGAATTTGATCGCTTTCACCTTTTCGTGAATCCGTACTATCAAAACAACATTGGATTTGTGATTGATACACCTGATTTACAAAGAAAATACGGTGGTTTCGGAACACAATTTGGGGTTGGGGTGAGATTTTAATAAACATTGTGCAACTTTGAATTAAAAGAATACGTCTTTGAATTAACCACTTATAAATAATCACTATAAAAACTAACTATTATGAAAAACCTAAAGTTTATTTTACTTGTATCCATCCTATTTTTCACAGGACAAACTATACATTCGCAAGCATGTCAGGCCAGTTTTTCATACGTTGCAGGCACATTACCTGGAGAAATTATTGTAACAGATAATTCAACAGGTTATCCTGTTTCACCATTGGGCAACAATGGCAACCTAACTTCAATCAACACCCCAGGACCTTATAATTCAGGACCCAATTATGCAAACGGCAATATTTCCACGGCAGGCGGATCAGACAACTTGATCTTTTCTTACAACGGCACCTACGTAGTTTATTACCAACTCAGTGGCTCAACCTGTTCGTCCATATTTACTGATACGATTGTAATTTCTACAATTCCAACAAATATTCCATGCAGTGCTGGATTGACAATTACACCTGGACCGACACAAGGAAGTATAACCTATACGGATAATTCAATTGGCGAAGACATCAGCACTCTTTATGATTATTCGTGGGCATCGTCCATTCTAGCCAATTTTACACAGGCCAATCAAACGGTTAACATTCAATACAACGCTAACGGCGTTTATCCTTATTCTTATTTCATCGTTGATACAATTACCGGATGTTACGACAGCATAACAGGTACAATTAATATTAATAGTTTTCCCTGTCAGGCTGGCATATGGGTGGCGCCAACCGGTCCAAGTTATCTGGGTCAATTCGTGTTCGGTAATACCTCAACTTATTGTCACATAAATACACTGTTGACTCCTGGCGCATCAATTCTATCACAAACTGTAGGACCTAACCAGAATTTTTCTATAGTTACTTACCCAGCCAACGGTACCTATCCATATACCTTGATCATTCAAGATACGATATCAGGATGTACAGATACGCTTATGGGAACTACGGTAATTTCAAACATGCCAGTTCCCTGCACCACTTCTGCTGGTTTAACAATCACGCCAGGCACATCTAATGGTCAATACATCTTTACTGACAATTCTACAAATTCTGTTTACGGAAATCTGTCGATTTATGGGGCAATACAGAGCAATTACCAGCTGACTTCTGCAACTCCGTCAATTTCGCACACGTTCGCATCAAATGGAGGGTACCCTTATATGTACAGCGTTTATGACAATGGAACTTGCAGTGATACAATATTCGATACTTTGTGGGTAAACACAATTCCACCCTGCAATGTACAAGCTTTGATAACGGTTTCAAATGGTTCCAATCCTGGAGAATTTATCTTTACAAACAATTCAACAAACGCTAATGCGGGTGCATTCATTCAATTGACAGGGTCACCTACGGTTCAGGTTTTGACTCCAACCACAACTTCAGTTACCTATTCAGCAAACGGAACTTACTCGTATGCTTATGTTGCCATTGATACGAACACCAATTGTGATGATACTGTACAAGGTGTTCTTACTGTGACGGGGCTTCCATCTCCTTGTTCAACCTTAGCTGCCTTGAGCATTACTCCAGGGTCTAATCCGGGTGAATTTATATTTACGGATAATTCAACAAACGCCAATCTGGGTGCATTTCTCTCCCTCAGCGGTTCACCAACAGTCCAAACGCTAAGTTCAAATCCCTTTTCGGCACTGGTGACGTACTCAGCCAATGGGACTTACACGTATTCATATGCTGCTCTCGATACAAATACAAATTGTGGAGATAGCCTCATTGGAACCGTAACCGTAACTGGCATTAATACGCCGTGCAATACTACCGCAGGGCTGACCATCGTTCCAACTGGTTCGTGGGGACAATACACATTCACCGATAACTCTACGAATTCAAACTATGGTAATTTGTCGATATATGGATCATCTGCGGCTAACTATCAATTAACAAGTACAAATCCATCCGTGACGCACACATTTCCTACCAATGGAACTTATTATTATATATATTCTGTTTATGACAATGGGACATGCAGTGATACACTTTACGACTCGTTAATTGTTTCCAATACAACGCCGTGTAGTTCAGTAGCTGGATTAACCATTAATCCAACATCCACACCCGGCCAATTCAACGTTTCTGACAATTCAACTGGAATGAATTACAGCGAATTTTATTCAGGGACAGGATCATCTACTGTTCAGATACTCCCATCTACTTCTCCAGTTACGGTGACATACCCAGCGAACGGCACGTATACGTATACCTACTTCGCTATGGATACAGTTACCGGTTGTTCCGATACATTATTCGGTACAGTTGTAGTCACTGGAATAACAACGTCCACTCCATGTTCGGCAAGCTTCATTTTATTACAAGATTCATTGAACCAAAGTCAATATTACTGCTGGAATACGGCAACGAACTCCACAGGTGGAACTTCGGGACTTACGTATTTCTGGGATTTCGGTGATGGGAACACAAGCACTTTGGCCTACCCGATTCACACATATAACTCATTAGGAAGTTATGTCCTTTGTTTGACGATATCCGATTCAACAGGATGTACGAGTAGCTATTGCGATACAGTAACCGTGACGGTAAAAGCAACGGGAACGACAATTAATGTACTACCTCCTGACGCCAACCTGGCACTTGAAGACATTTCAATTTTTGATGGAGTTAGTCTTTTCCCCAATCCATCCAATGGCAACTTCACGATTGAGTTAAATACAAAATCAAGTTCTTCAGTTGAAATTATTACATTGGATATTTCTGGAAAAGTATTGCAATCTAGTATCAACCAGGTTCACGAAGGCATAAATAAAATTGAAATGCATCAGGATCATCTTGCCAAAGGTGTTTATTTGATTCGCCTTGTCGACCATTCTGGCAACAACGAGACGATTCGTTGGATAAAGAAATAGAATACTACAAATTTAAAAAGGCGTCTCGGATTATCCAAGACGCCTTTTTTGTTGTTCAAAACTTCCTACAAGCCAGAGCCCGCTTTAATTTTCCGTTCTAATGCGTTTACAGCTTCCTCCGCCTTTTCTATTTTCGTTTCGCGTTCAGCAGCTTCTTCCATTGTTACTTTGCCTTCACTTTTTTCTTTTTCAAGTTTTTCGCGCGCAACTTTGATTTTTTCACGAGCAACGGTGACTTTCGATTCGGCCTCAGATTTGACTTCTTCTAATTCAGCCTCTTTCTCTTCATGTTTGGCTCTGGCTGCTTCTGCTCTGGCTTGACCGAACTCACGTCCAGATTTATCACCTTTATCTCTACCGTATTGATTTCCATTATTGGATTTCTCTTTTTTCTCCTTTTTGATTTTATCTTTTTGTTCTTCAGCTCCTTCACGCGTTTCTTTTATTCGCTCTTCAGCTTCTGATTCAACCTTTTCCTTTTTATCCTTTACTTTTTTTTCAGATTCGGCCTTTTTCTCTTCGGCTTTTGCTTTTGCTTTTTCGGCCTTTTCTTTTCCTTGATCGCCTTTCATTTTTGCTTCTTTATCAGCTTTGTTCCCTTTTGCTTCAATTTCCGCTTTTCCTTTCTTTAATTTTTCCTTTCCAGGTTGAGCCATGCTTACCGACACAAACAAAAAAAGAAAACTCATCAATGTGATTATTTTTTTCATGTTTTCTACTTTTTATAAATCATTCAATAATTCGTCAACTTCCTTTGAAGCCTCTTCAATTTCTTGTTTTTGTTTCTCAAGTTTTGCATCAACTTGCTCCAAGGAATCAGCCACTTGATTCATCTGTTCGTTCATCTCAGTTTCGGTGCTTTCTCCTCCTTCCTCACTACAACTTTGCATAAACGCAGCTGCAACAAACATCAACAATATTAATTTCAATTTCATTTTTTTGGTTTTAAATTCACAGAAAGTTAAGCATTTATTCTTAAATCAATCTAAGTATTGACAGCTTCTGACCTCTGAAATCAATTTGGTCTCCAACTTTCATTCCTTTCATTTGCATACCCAATGGACTTGTAATAGAAAGAACAAATACATCTGATTTTTCAATCTCCAACTTCCCTAACCCAATGGAAATAAAATAGATTCCGTTCGAAGTGTCTACCAAACTTCCCAATTGAATTTCAGAATGCACTTCTTTTGAGTCAATTCTGGACAAAGCCATCTCAAGTTCTCTTGCTTTCGCTAGTTGAACATTTGCCTTTTGTTCCTCTTGCTGCAGCATGGCCATTCCCGTTTCGTACTTGTCCCCTGCGCTACTTTTTGTCTCATTCGCTTTGGAACGATTGATAGATTCAATCTCCTGTGTCGCTTCTTCTATTCGCGAGGAAACGATTTGGTGCAAACGCTTGAGTATATCTTCCTTGTTCATTTCGCCCAAATGTAGCGAAAACTTTAGACTGAATTCCCTATCTTTGCGGCACTTTATTATTCATTAGGTAAATTCAAATGAGTCAAATTGAGGCGGATTTGAGTTTCTCGATTTGAGCTTACATCGGTAAGTGAAAAGAGAAAACGAGAATCCAACGCTGAGTAGAGTTATTTGAAGAAACCGCAAACAAACATAGCATGCAACTGTGTAACACCTTGAATAAAGAGGAACTAGAAAATAAATTACGTGCTGATGGCGCTCAGTTCGTGACGGTTTCTTTTTACCAATACGCCAAAATCGAAAACCCTCAACTTTTCAGGGATCATCTTTTTTTGAAGATGTCGGAATTAAAAATCGTAGGACGCATATACGTCGCTCACGAAGGTATCAATGCCCAAATATCTGTTCCAACGGATAACATCCATTTGTTGCGCGAATTGGTAGATGACATTGACTTCACCAAGGGTGTTCGCTTGAACATGGCTGTGGAGGAATCTGGAGCTGAATTTCCTTTCTTGAAACTGAAAGTGAAAGTTCGTCACAAAATTGTCGCGGATGGTTTAAACGATGAGTCCTTTGATGTCACAAACAAAGGAAAGCACTTGACAGCTGAAGAATTCAATGAATTGACAGACAAAGATGAAACCATACTTATTGATTTCAGAAATCACTACGAATCGGAAGTGGGCCATTTCGACGGTGCGATTACACCTGATGTGGATACTTTCCGTGAATCTCTTCCTTTGATAGAAGAAGAATATCTAAAAGGAAACGAAGACAAAAACTTGGTAATGTATTGTACTGGTGGTATCCGTTGTGAGAAAGCGTCCGCTTGGTTCAAACATAGAGGTTTTGAAAACGTACATCAGTTGGAAGGTGGAATTATCAAATACGCCAACGACTGCAAGGAAAAAGGAATTCCGAATAAATTCATCGGAAAGAATTTTGTGTTTGATGAAAGACGTGGCGAACGCATTTCGGAGGATGTCATTGCCGTTTGTCACCAATGCGGAAATCCAGCGGATACCCATACCAACTGTAAAAATGACGCTTGTCATCTCCTCTTCATTCAATGTGATTCGTGCAAAGAAAAGATGGACAACACTTGCTCCGATGACTGTTTGGACTTCATTCAATTGCCCGAAGATGAACAAAAGGAAAGACGCAAAGGACTACAGAATTCAAATTTGATTTTCAAGAAAGGTCGATCGGAGAAATTGCCTTTTCAGAAGCAGACGAAATAAGATTATACTTTTTTCTGAGATTTACTTTTGGCAAAAAGTTATCTTTAGCCTTCCAAAAAAGAAAACATGAATTTAGCCATCAATTGGGATGTAACACCCGAACTTATTCCAGGTTGGAAAACACCAAACTTGTATGGGTTGCTATTCGTTACCGGTCTCATTATTGCATTCTTCGTTATCAAGCGTTTTTACAAGCGTGAAGGGATGTCCGATGATTCTTTGGATAAATTGGTAATTTACATGGTCCTTGCCACAATTGTTGGTGCCCGATTGGGACATGTACTTTTCTACGGACCGTATTGGGACCATATGGATGACGGTGGGAGTTTAGTCACAGGTTATTTCAGTCACCCGCTTGACATACTTAAAGTTTGGGAAGGCGGTTTGGCCAGTCATGGAGGTGTTCTCGCAATTTTGATAGCAGCATTTTTCTACTCCAAAAAAGTTGTCAAAAAACCAATGATTTGGATATTGGATCGATTGGCAGCACCTGGTGCTATCGCGGCTTGTTTCATCCGATTGGGAAATTTAGTGAATTCAGAAATTGTAGGTGTACCTACGGACAAACCTTGGGCTTTTAGTTTCAAATATTACATCAACGAAGAAACGAATATGTATGATGCCACGGCGAGACACCCAGCGCAATTGTATGAGGCAATCGCTTATGTTTTGATATTTGTCATTTTAATGTATTTGATTCGCAAACTAAACTATTTCAAAAAACCGGGATTGGTTTTCGGATGGTTTGCTGTACTCTTATTCTCAGCTCGTTTCATGATCGAGTTTATCAAAATCGGGCAAGCGGAACGCGACGCTGGATTGTTCTTGAATACAGGTCAATGGTTGAGTATTCCTTTTATTTTGGTGGGCTTGTATTTTATCTTTCGGCCGAATAAACCAGAAGTATCACTGGAGAATTAGATACGTTTTTCTTGAACCATGGAGGGCATTTTAGGGCATAGAGATGGGGTAGAAAGTTACTAATTGAGCAAACGTTTTTTTTCAACGCAAAGGCGCAGTGGCACGAAGGTAATTCACACGAAACTTTGCGTCTCTGCGCCTTTGCGTTAAGCTTTCACACACTCTTCTCGAAAAATCCCCATAAACTATCTTCTGGAACGGGAGCGATGATTTCAATCCTTTCTTTTGTTGTTGGGTGATCGAAGGATACAATTCGTGCGTGAAGTGATATGGATTTGTCTGGATTAGATCGTTTCGCCCCATATTTCAAATCACCTTTAATGATACAACCGATTGTACCTAACTGACAGCGAATTTGATGATGTCGACCGGTTTCCAATTCTACTTCGAGCAAATGATATTTATCACTGCTACTCTTTAGCTCGTAATGTAAAATGGCTTGTTTGCTTCCGTTGGATTCTTTGTCCGAAGCGTAGCTCTTGTTCTGTTTTTCATTCTTCTTCAAGAAATGAATCAAGGTATCCTTGGGTTTCGCAGGTTTATTTTCAACGATGGCCCAATAGGTTTTGTGGACTGTCTTTTCACGAAACTGCTTGGATAAACGCTCTAATGCTTTACTTGTTCGTGTGAAAATTAACGCACCACTTGTCGGACGATCCAAACGATGCACCACACCACAATAAACGTTCCCAGGTTTATTATACTTTTCTTTCCAGTATTCTTTGATGATATCCGGAAGCGTTTTGTCACCTGTTTTGTCGCCTTGGGTAATGTCTGATGCCTTTTTATTGATAACCAGCACATGGTTGTCTTCGAAAAGAACCTCGAGTCCGAAATCTTTTGGGTCGGTCATTCCGCTTTAGTACTGTTCGCTATCGTTCGGGAAATCTCCTGATTTTACATCTTCAATGTAACGGTGGAATGAACCCAACATTTCTTCATATAAGTTATGATATTTACGCAAGAAACGAGGATTGAATTCATTGTTAATTCCGAGCATGTCATGAACAACCAATACTTGTCCATCCACGCCATTTCCTGCACCGATTCCAATGATCGGAATATCCACTGTTTTTGCCACTTTCTCTGCTAAATCAGCAGGTATTTTCTCTAAGACAATGGCAAAACAGCCCGCTTCTTCCAGTAATTTAGCATCTTCAATCAATCGTTGCGCTTCTTCTTCCTCTTTGGCCCTCACAACGTAAGTCCCAAATTTATAAATGGATTGAGGTGTCAATCCTAGGTGTCCCATGACAGGAATTCCAGCTGTTAAAATTCGGTTTACGGATTCTATAACTTCGCGTCCTCCTTCCAATTTGATAGCGTGTCCACCCGATTGCTTCATAATGCGAATAGCACTCGATAAAGCTTCACGCGAATTTCCTTGGTAGGATCCAAAGGGCATATCAACAACGACCAAAGCTCTTTCAACCGCTCTAACGACTGAAGAGGCATGATAAATCATCTCATCCAGAGTAATTGGCAAAGTTGTTTCATGTCCCGCCATTACATTCGAAGCAGAATCACCAACGAGAATAACATCGATTCCTGCGGTATCTATAATACGCGCCATGGAAAAATCGTATCCCGTTAGCATTGAAATTTTCTCACCTGCACTCTTCATTTCCTGAAGCGTATGGGTAGTGACTTTTTTAACGTTGTTGTGTACTGACATGCGACAAAATTACGTAAACAATTGGCAATTTCGAACAATAGAAAAATTGTTCTTGTTTTATTCGGCTATCATTTCATTGAGCATACGACGACAATTTTCATCACGCGCAGCGGCATATTCCATTTTTTCTTCGCCTTCACCTTCTCTACCCGAAAAAAGCATTGCGACACCTAATTGGAAATGATAATCCATTTTCGAAGGGTTTTCTTTGATTAATGCTTCCCACAAAGGAATGCTTTCTTCGTATCGTTCCAAGTTCATATAACTCGTTGCGAGTGCATCGGCTAAAGGTTCCCTTTGAGAAATTTCATAGGCTTTTTTATTGTTTTCAAGCGCTTTATCCAGGTTTTCATATTCCGCTCCATACTTTCCACTGTAGATCATACCAAGACTGTTGTAGATAGCCATTTCATCTGGCTTCAAAGTTTTTGCATTCTCAAAGTTTTCCTTGGCTTCAGGAACATCCTGCTCCAAAAGCGCTAATTCTGCTTTTGTTAAATAATAGTAATACGAATCTTTTTCAGCAATAGAACTCGCTTTTCGAGCATAAATCTTAGCCGAATCCGAATTCTCTTGAAAACTATGTAACAAAGATAGATTCCGTAATATACCTGCCTCAAGATCAGCATCCAAACTACCTTGATTCAAGGCGCTATGAAAAGAATTGGCAGCCTTTTGGTATTCTTCCTTATCCAAGAAAGTAACACCTTCGTCGTTCATTTTTTTAGCCTTTTCAGCTGCTTTATTTGAGCAAGAGGCTAAAACAAGTATAAAAGAGAAGAATATAAAGCGTTTCATATTTCGAGTATTCAGTTAAATATACGATTTTTGCACAAGTGTAATGAATCGAATGGATTGCACGAAAAAAAAAGTAAAAAAAGAATTCAATTTTATATAAATAAAGAAATTCTTCGTAAGTTTGCACCCCAATTTGGGCAGATACGAATATTGATATTAGAATAAATAAGATGGATATAATTAGAGAACTTCAGAGCGATTTAGTGGAAATGAAGGAATTTCCAAAATTCTCTAGCGGAGACACTGTAAATGTTTCTTACAAAATTAAAGAGGGTGCTAAGGAACGTATCCAGTCATTCCAAGGTGTTGTGTTGCAGCGTCGTGGTGAAGGTACAACCGAAACGTTTACAGTTCGTAAAATGTCAGGTAACATCGGAGTAGAGCGAATCTTTCCTTTGGGATCACCTTTCTTGGAAAGCATTGTCGTTACGAAAAAAGGAGATGTTCGTCGAGCACGTATCTTTTACTTCCGCGAGCGTACTGGTAAATCAGCTCGTATCCGTGAGAAAAGATCTTTTACTGCAAGTAAATAAATCTCATCATAAAATTTTGAAAAGGCTTTCTCTTGAGAAGGCCTTTTTTATTGGATATAAATGGCATCAATTAAATCTATTCGAGAAAGAAACAAGAGAGTTGGCATAGCAATAGCTCTATTTCTGCTTTTGATTGGATTGCCCACAGCTTATTGGTATATAAACGGACGTTCTTTCAAAAAAAGAACGGGTTTTGAAGCTCAATTCCCTCTTGACTACACATTAAAAGGCATTGATATATCGCACCATCAAGGCGAAATGGATTGGGAGTTGATATTCGATAAACTACGGATGGACACCATCATCAACTTTGTCTATTGCAAAGCCACGGAAAGTGTTGATCATATTGATACAAAATGGGCCTACAACCGCAAAAAACTAAGTGAATTAGGTGTTGTTCACGGAGCGTATCATTTCTTCAATGGAAAAAAACCACCAAGAGATCAGGCTAAGCATTTTCTACAGCATTGGAATCACCGCGATATTGACCTCCCTCCTTTGCTGGATGTAGAAAGCGAAGGTTTCTCTGACAGCGATTTAATCGCTAAAATGGAAATCTGGTTGAGTGAAGTGGAAAAAGCGACTAATCATCGACCCATTATTTATTGTTCATTAGATTATTTCGATAAGAAATTCAAAAACCACTTCCCAAATCATAAGTTTTGG